>NZ_JBNCAQ010000011.1:168294-273766 GCF_049808595.1 Streptomyces aurantiaciflavus
CCGCTGCGGGGGGAAGCACCTGAGCGATCTTTTACGACGGGGGAATCGCGTCAGGCACTGCGGGGGGTGGCTGAAATGGTCCTGGGGGTGGCGGGGCTCGCCGACTCCGCCAGCTGGTGGTCGCGCTGGTCGAGGTTCACGAAGATCATTCCGTACCGGATGGCACACCGTACGGGCTGTGGCGCGCCCCGAGGCCGCCGCAGGCACCGATAGGCCCTTACGTCCCCGTCCTCGTCCCGCGTGACGACCACCGGTTCTCCGAACACGGTCACCATCAACGAGTCACCGCTGTGGGGGATGGCGGTGACCAGGTCGATGAAGTGCCAGCCGGAGCGGTAGGCGGTGGCCATTTCACGGCGGAAGGAACGGTCGTCGGGTGGTGTGGTCATCTCGATCAGTCCCACCTGCTGTCAAAGGGGACGGCCGGCGTGTCCTCGATGACGGCCGCGGCAGTCACGACCCCATCACCACTCGTCTTGTGCACGTCGCTCTTCGCTTCGGAGAGGCCGACCAGGGTTCCGACGGCCACAACGGCGGAGAAGGCGGCGACAAGCACCGAGCGAAGCATTCTCTTACGCATAGTCGGCTTCGTCCTCACTTGAAGGTCCCCTCTTCCCCCGTCGAGTAAGACGATGGCTCATTCAGGCACGTCATGGCCACACGATCGGTGCATCATGTTCCTGCATGTTCAGGACCCTGGGGGGTGGAGATTTGGCAACAAATGGGACTAAGGCGACACATCCCCATGCGGTGACCGAGCTGTGTGAGGAGGGAAGCCGCCTTTATGCGAACGCCCTGCGCACCGGTCGCATCCAGCGGGCGGATGTCGAGCCCGCTCCCTGCCTGATGGAGTTCGCCCTTCTCCACCCCGACCCCGACGACGCGAACTGGCTGCGTCCGGTTCCGCCGTCGGTCGCCCTGGCCCAGCGCCTGCACCCCATCGAGCGCGAGATCACCGAGAGCCGCCGGCTGTCGATCGCGCTCACCGAGGCCTTCGAACCCTTCATGGCCCTCAGCGCCCGGGAGACCGCCTCCACCCACTCGATCACGGTGCTGGAGGGCCTGGACCGCATCAACGCGGCGCTCGACCTCGCGACCTCCCAGTGCAGCACCGAGATGCTCACGGTCCAGCCCAGCGGCCACCGCAGCCCCGAGAACCGGCTCCTGGAGGCGCTGGAGCGCGACAAGCCGCTCATCGAGCGCGGAGTGCGCATCCGCACCCTCTACCAGCACACCGCCCGCTACAGCCCCGACCGCCTCGCCTACGTGGACCAGTTCACCGACGGCAAGGTCGAGTACCGCACCATCGACGAACTCGTCGAGCGCCTGATCATCTGCGACGAGGCCGTCGCCTTCATACCCATCCGCGACGACCGCCAGGTCGCCCTGGAACTGCGGCACCCGGGCCTCGTCCGCTACCTGATCAAGGTCTTCGAGTTCATGTGGGGCCGCGCGGTGCCCCTGAGAGCGGGCACACCGTACGAGACCGACCCGGACGGCATCACCGACATCCAGCACTCCATCGCCAAGCTCCTCGTCGAGGGTCACGTCGACGAGGCCATCGCCCGCCGGCTGGGTATGAACGTACGCACCTGCCGCGCCCACATCGCCAAGCTCGCCACCGCCCTGGGCAGCGGCAGCCGCGCCCAACTCGGCTATCTCATCGCCCAGTCGGGCATCCTGGAGCGCGAGCACTGAACCCGAAGGAGCCACGCGTGACCGCGGCAGCGCACGACCACGGAACGGAGGAGCCCTGCGAGGCGGGCCTGGAGCTCTACGCGCGCGCCCTGCGCTCGGGCCCCGTCCCGGCGGACGAGGCGGCGCTGCACCCCTGCCTGGTCGACACCGGGCTCCTGCGGCCGGACCGCAGTGACCCGGACCGGCTGCACCCGCTGGCCCCGGCCGTCGCCCTGCCCCGGCTGCTGCGCACCATCGCCGACGACATCGCCCGCCGCCGCCGGCAGGAGACCTGGCTGGCCGAGGTGTTCGAACCCCTCCTCGCGCTCGCCGTCCCCAGCGCCGAACCGGCCGACGCCGCCGAACTCCGCCTGATCAGCGGCCTCGACCGGATCAACCAGGTCCTCACCCGGACCATGACCCACGCCTCCGGCGAAGTGCTCGCCATCCAGCCGCACGCCGGCCATGTGGGTCCGCCGCCCGAGGCCCACGCCGCGGCGCTCGACCGCGACCAGGCCTTCCTCGACCGCGGCGGCCGTATCCGCACCCTCTACCAGCACACCACCCGCCACATGCCCACGGTCCAGGCCCGCTACGAACGGCTGCGCGGCGATGTGGAGGCCCGCACCCTCGACGAGATCACCGACCGCCTCCTCATCGTCGACCGCGTGGTCGCCTTCATCCCCGCCAGCAAGGACCGCACACTGGCCCTGGAGGTCCGCCACCCCGCCCTGATCGACTACTTCGCCACCACCTTCGACCGCCTCTGGCGGCTGGCGACGCCGATGTACCCCGAGGCCGTCAACCAGCCCACCCTCAACGGCGTCACGCCCCGCCAGCGGGCCATCGCCGCCCTCCTCGTCGAGGGCCACACCGACACCGTCATCGCCGACCGCCTCGGCATGAACGTGCGCACCGCCCGCGTCCACATCGCCAAACTGGCCGCCACCCTCGGCAGCGAGAGCCGCGCCCAACTGGGCTATCTCATCGGGCGGTCGGGGATCCTCGACCGGGAAGGATGACGGGAGCGTCCACCTCGGGAAGCGGCCCGTGCAGGCCCACCTGGGCGATCCGCACCCCCAACTGCGTACGGCTCGCCGCGCCCAGCGTCTCCGACAGGCGGGCGATGTGCGCCCGGCAGGTACGGACGCTGATGCCCAGGCGTTCCGCGATCACCGCGTCCTGGTGGCCCTCCGCCAGCAGCGCCGCGATGGACTGCTCGCGGTGCGAGACGCCCTCGACACGGGTGTCGGGGAGCGGCGCGGTCAGCGGGATCGCCAGCCGCCACAGCCGTTCGAACACCGTGACCAGGTAGGCGATCAGGGCCGGGTGGCGCAGCTCCAGCGCCATCGTGCGGTCGGCGTTCGCGGGGATGAAGGCGACCGTGCGGTCGAAGAGGATCAGCCGGTCGATGACCTCGTCGAGGGTGCGCGCCTCGACCGCGTCCCCCATCAGCTCCAGATAGGTGAGCAGGCCCTGACCGTGCCGGGCCACGTGGTTGTACAGGTCCCGCATGCGCACGCCCCGCCCGCGCAGCGCCAGCGCCCGGTGCAGGCCCTCCGACAGCTCGTGCTCGCGCCGGATGCCGCCGGGCTGGACCGTCAGCACCTCCGTCGTGCACGCCTCCGTCGCCGCGTCCAGGGCCCCCTGGATGCGTGAGTCACCGTCGAGTACGCGGATCGCCGCGCCCTCCCCGGCGCCGGCCGGGGCAGGCCCGCCCAGGCCCGCGTACCACTCGAAGGCGGCCACCGCCGAGCCCATCCGCCGCTGGCTCGCGCTGACCTCGTCGTACAGTCCGCGCAGCAGCCGGGTCATGACCTCCTGCGGGGAGGTCGGCACCAGCCAGTCCATGTCGTCGGGATCCGGGTGGAGCAGGGCGAGTTCCAGCAGACAGGGCACCGGCTCGGCGTCCCGGCGCGGTACCCGGCCCCGCCGTACGGCCCGGGAATACACGCGATCCCCGGCCTCGCACAGTCGGTCAGCACCGTGAGGATGCTCCTCCGTCCCGTGCCCGGCCATCGCCCATCCCACCCCCGCTGTCCGCCTCTTCCGCAGCGCAACTATGCGCGGCCCCGGACCGGCTCCGCAACACGGCTCCACGCGCCGGCCCCGCGGAAAACCACCCATCCGTACGGCTGTGTCCCGGCCTCCACCCCTCGCACTGCAACAAGCTGGGGGGTGGACGCCGAGGTTCAGCCCGGCGGCCCGGGGAGGACGACCCGGGTGCGGAGAGGGGATCAGCGTGATGGCCATGGGTGCCCCCTCCCCGCCCTGAGCGGGACCTCGTCCCGGCCAAGGCACTCGTGGTCACTTGTGGTTACTGGGGAACCGTTGGAGAGTGGCCACTGACAGGGAAGAACGCACTTTTCGGTGACTGGGGAACCTGATGGCGACCAAGCAGTTCAAGGGCACACCCGAGGACGCGGACCTGAGGCGCGCGGACTCGCTGGCGCGGGAGATCTTCTCGGACGTCGCCAACAAGTGGGCGCTCCTGATCATCGAGGGCCTCGGTGAACGCACCCTGCGGTTCAGCGAGTTGCGGGACGAGATCGAGGGCGTCAGCCACAAGATGCTCACCCAGAACCTGCGCATGCTGGAACGCAACGGCCTGGTGGAGCGGACCGTGCACCCCACCGTGCCGCCGCGGGTCGAGTACACCCTCACGGAACCGGGCCGATCCCTGCGCGCGACGGTCGACGCGATGTGCGACTGGACGCACCGGTACCTCGGCCACATCGAGGCCGCCCGCCACCGCTTCGGCACCTGAGGGTCGAGAGCCGGTGAGCTGACGCACGACGGAGGGGGGTACGCGGTGTCGCGTACCCCCCTTCAGTCGGCGCCGGTTACTTCTCGAGGCCGATCGCCTTGCACGCCGTCTCGTACTTGCGGGTGCAGATGTCGGACACCTTGTAGATGCCGTCCGCGATGACCGTCTCCTCGATGTTGCTCTTCGTCAGCGCGACCACGGTCACCAGGTTGGCCCTGATGTCCTTGTTCGTGGGGCTGTCGACCTTGTCGCGGGTGAGGGCGTCGAACTGGATGTCACGGCCCTGAACCTTGGCGACGGCCATCTCCGCGGCGGCCTCGGCCATCGTCGGGTAGGGCTTGTACACGCTCATGTACTGCTCGCCGGTGATGATCCGCTGCACCGCCGACAGCTCCGCGTCCTGGCCGGTGATCGGGGGCAGGTCGCTGTCGCTGACGCCCGCGGCCTTCAGGGCCTTGATGATGCCGCCGGCCATGGCGTCGTTGGCGGAGTAGACCCCGGCGATGTCCTTCTTGCCGATCTTGTTGATCGCCTCGGTCATCTCGGTCTGGGCGATCCCCGGGTCCCACTTCTGGGTGTCGTAGGAGGCGGAGATCGTCACCCGGCCGTTGAGCTCCGACATCGCGCCGTCCTTGAACTGCTTGGCGTTCGGGTCGGTGGGCGAGCCGTTGATCATGACGATCTTGTCGGAGACGTCGGCCGAGCCGAGCGCCTCCACCAGGGTGCGGCCCTGCACCTCGCCGACCAGCTCGTTGTCGAAGGAGACGTACGCGTCGATCGGGCCCTCGGCCAGCCGGTCGTAGGCGATGACGGGGATGCCGGCGTCCTTGGCCTTCTGCACCGTGGGCGCGATGGCCTTGGCGTCGACGGCGTCCAGCAGGATGATGTCGACCTTGTCGTCGATCATCCGCTCCATCTGGGTCACCTGGGTGTCCGGGTCGGCGGCCGCGTTGGCGTACTCCGTCTTGGCCTTGTTCTGGGTGAGGGAGGCGATCTTCGCCTTGATGATCGGGTAGTCGAACTGCTCGTACCGGGTGTTCGTCTTCTCCGGCATGAGCACGCCCACCGTGATGTCGTTGCTCTTGGTCGGCGTCGCCTCGCCGGCTTCCTCTGACGCGCCCAGCATGCCGCATCCGGCGAGCGAGAGGGACAGCGTGGAGGAGGCCACGGCCAGGGCGATACGACGACGCATTCGGGGGCTCACTTCAGGTGCAGTTCCGGCCCTGGGTGCGAGATGTCGACCCAGGTGTCTGAAAAAGCCAACGCGGCGGCAGCCGCCGACGTCAAGCGCTACTACTTAACGAAGTAGCAACATCACCCTCCGCTTAGCGTGTGAAGACGCATGGAGACGGGACGGAGGGAGCGCGGAGAGATGGCAAAAACCCCTTCGACCACCCTCTACGGGTCCTCCACCCAAGCGGACTTCACGAAACGGCAAACAACCGCACAACCAACTCCGTTGCTCGCGAGTCGTGATCGTCGGCGGTGTTTCTGTCGCACCGCCCTCCCGATCCCGAGCAGAGGACCGCATGGACCGCATGCCCACAGCCAGACTCGCGACGGCCGTCGTGCTCGCCACGACCGGCGGTCTGCTCAGCACGGTCACCACGCCCGCCTCGGCCGCGACGAGTTGCGCCTCACCGGTCTACCAACGGCAGCTCTTCGCCAACACCACCTTCTCCGGCACCCCGAAGAAGACCGACTGCGACGCCGCGATCAACGAGACCTGGGGCGCGGGCGCCCCCGCCACCGGCCTGCCCGCCAACAACTTCTCCGTCCGCTGGACGATGACCCGCGACTTCGGATCCGGCGGCCCCTTCGCCTTCACCGCCGCCGCCCAGGACGGCATCCGCGTCTACGTCGACGGCGTCCGCAAGGTCGACCTGTGGAAGAACGTCTCCTCCACGGTCTCCAGGACGCTCAACCTCACCATCCCCTCCGGCAGACACACCCTCCGCGTCGATTACGCCAACTGGACGGGCCGAGCGAACGTCAGGTTCACCTACGCCCCCCGGACTTCGGCGACCGTCGACAAGGTGCGGCCGCTCGCCCCGACCGGGGCAGCCATCGGCTACTTCCCCGACGCCAACAAGGCCAACTTCATCTGGTCGAAGAACAAGGAGATGGACCTGGCGGGTTACCGGGTCTACCGCCGTGCGGCCGGCTCCTCCGCCTGGACGAAGCTCACCACCACGACGTCGAACACGTACACCGACTCCCCGCCGACGGACGGCCGGTTCTACTTCTACGAGGTCCGCGCCTACGACAAGGCGGGCAATGTCTCGCCCGGCTCGGGGGACCGGGGGATCACCAGCGACGACCGCGTCGCCCCCGCGACCCCCGCCGGCGTCAGGGCCACCTCCACGAAGACGGCCAACACCCTGTCCTGGACCGCGGTGCCGACCGCGGCCCAGTACGAGATCGTCCGCGCGAACACGGCCGACGGCCCCTACACGAGCCTCGTGAAGGTCCAGAGCACGTCGTACGCCGACGTCCTCGCCCCGGCCGACGTGCCGGTCTTCTACAAGGTGCGCGCACTGGACGCGTCCGCGAACCCGTCGCCGTACTCCAAGGTCGTCACCGCCACGCGCGACACCGTGGCGCCGGGCGCTCCGCAGGGCCTGAAGGTCGTCGCGGAGGACGCGGGCGGTGTGACGCTGACCTGGCTGAACGGCGGCTCGGACGCGGTGCGCTACAACCTCTACCGCGCGACCTCGTTCGGCTCCGCCTCGGTCAGGATCGGGACGACGGCCACCCAGACCTTCCGCGACACCACGGGAGACGCGGGACAGCCGTACGTCTACTACGTGACCGCCCTGGACGCGGCCGGCAACGAGTCCCCCGGGCAGGCGACGACGGCCACCCGCAAGGTCGGCCCGAGCAGCGCCCCCAAGACGCCCTCCCTGGGGCTGGCCCGTATCGTCGGCGACCGCTTCGTCCTGGAGTGGAGCCAGAACGGCCAGGTCCCGGTGAGCAGCTACACGGTGTACCGCTCGCGCACCTCCCCGGTGGACACGACCAACCCGTCGAACGCCTACGTCACCGTCACGGGCACGTCCTACGAGACGACGGTCTCCGAGGCCGAACACGGCTACTACTACGCGGTCGTCGCCACCTCGACGTACGGCGTCCGCTCCGCCGCCTCCGACTCCGAGCTGCCCACGGTGAGCGAGGTCCCGCCGCCCGGCCCCACCCAGGTGTACGAGGTGACACCCGGCGACGGCCAGGTCCAGCTGGTCTGGGGCGCCGTACCGATCGGCCCGGGCGAACCCGCCGTCACCGGCTACCGCGTCTACCGCTCCACCACCCCCGGCGTCACCAAGGCCGACGCCGAGGCGACGTACTTCGTCGGCGGCGGCGACCGCTACACCGACACCGGCCTGACCAACGGCACGACGTACTACTACGCCGTCACGTCGGTCAACGCGGCCGGTCTGGAGTCGCCCCTGTCGCCGGAGGTCTCGGCGACCCCCGCCGCCCCCCAGAGCTGAAGGAGCCCATGACGATGGCGTATCGACAATCCGGCCGTGACCTGCGGAATTGCCGCTTCCGGCGCTGTTGCGAAGTGGTGACGAAGCGGCAGTTGATCACATATGAAGACTGAGTGAAGATAGGTGGACCGTGAGCCGCCGGGGGGACAGCAGGACCGGCCGGTACGCGGACACCTCTCTCGTCTCAGTGCGTTTCCCAGAACCGGTCCACCGTTTCCCGTACTCCGTACTCGTACGCGCCGGTTCCCTTTCCGTCTCACTCCTTGGGGGAAATCCACCATGTCCGCGTCCGTCGCGTCCGTCGCGTCCGCTCGTCCCGTCGCCGCCCGCCGTCTGCGCACCCTGGCCGCGACCACCGTCGTCGCCGCCGTCGCCGGCACCGCCTTCCTTCCGGTGACCGCCTTCGCGGCCGACCAGACGCAGGCCAGTGCCAAGCCGCTGACCATGACGCTGGGCACGCCCACCCCGGAGGGCCCGCTCAAGCGGGGCGGGGCGACGGAGTCGATGACCCTGAAGGTCACCAACTCCTCCGACAAGGCACAGAAGTTCGCGGCCTGGCTGCTGGGCGAGGCGGACGGTCCGAGCCCGCTGCTGAAGGACTCCGTGGTCTTCGACGTCACCGCGGTCGACGCGCCCGCCACCAAGTCCCAGGTCGGGCGGCAGGACGGCGCCTGGCAGGGGCTGTTCTTCCCGGCCACCGGCGACGCCTCCGACAGCTTCTCGATCCCCGCGAAGACCGAGTTCACCTGGAAGGTCACCGTCGGGCTCGGCGCCAACTACCCCACCAACGACGGCAACTTCAAGCTGATCGCGGACGCGCTGGAAGGCGAGGTCGACGCCGACCGGACCCGCAACACCGTCGTCTTCAAGACGGACCCGCAGATCACGCCGGGCAAGCTGAACGTGGCCTGGGGGCGGGAGGACGACGTCGTCGCCCGCCCGGGCCGACGCGCCGGCCTGACGCTGAACGCCACCGCCACCGGCCCCGGCGAGTTCCCGGCCGAGCTGAGCCGCAGCGTCTCCGCGCAGGGCTTCCGCGAGGGCGCCGGTCACCCGGACTTCATCCTGGAGGCCGAGGTCGGCGGCAAGATCGTGAAGCTCAAGGAGCTCAACGAGAGCGAGTGGGAACTGCCCGCCATCCCGAAGGGCTTCAGCGCGGCCTCGGGCAAGAACAGCATCAGGCTGTACCTGTCCCTGGGCAAGAACACCGACATCAAGAAGGACACCGAGGTGCCGCTGGAGGCCCTGTTCTCCATGGAGGACGCCTGGGGCTTCAACGGCGCCCGGACCGAGGTGCCGGCCGGCCCGGCGGAGACCACCCCGGGCTCCCCGTCGGCCTCCCCGTCTCCTTCGGCTTCCGCCTCGCCCTCCCCGTCCGCCTCCACCTCCGCGACCCCGTCGCCGTCCACCTCCACCACCCCGGCGGCCGCCACGACGACGACCACCACCACGGACACGACCACGACCACCACCGGCGCCCTGGCCGACACCGGCTCCAGCGCGAGCAAGCAAGCGGCCCTCGCCACCGCCCTGGTGCTCGTGGGCGGCGCGGCCACCTGGCTCGGCGCCCGCCGCCGTCGGGGGACGCGCGCCTGACGCCGCGTCACCACAACGAAGGGCCCGGAGGAAGCGGTTCGTCCTCCGGGCCCTTCGGCGCCGTACAACCAATCCGGGTGCTGGCAGGTCCATTCCAACGGCGGCTGATCTCCGTCGTCACCGGACAGGACCGAAGGACTCAAGCACCGAATGACCCGAGCCCGACGCACGACCGCTGCCACAGCCACCGCGGCCGTGCTCGCCACCGCGGGCGGCCTGCTCGCCGTCACCGCGGCGCCCGCCTCCGCGGCCGTCACCTGCACCTCGCCCGTCTTCAAGCGGCAGCTCTTCGCGAACACCGCCTTCTCCGGTACGCCGAAGAAGACCGACTGCGACGCCGCGATCAACGAGAACTGGGGCGCCGGCGCGCCCGCCACCGGCCTGCCGGCGAACAACTTCGGCGTCCGCTGGACCGTCACCCGCGACTTCGGCTCCGGCGGCCCCTTCGCGCTGAACGCCGCCGTCCAGGACGGCATCCGCGTCTACGTCGACGGCGTCCGCAAGGTCGACCTGTGGAAGAACGTGTCGACGACGGTGAAGAAGACCGTCAACGTCACCGTCCCGGCCGGCAGGCACACCCTCCGCGTCGACTACGTGAACTGGACGGGCAACGCCAACGTCGGCCTCACGTACACACCGCGGACCTCCGCGACCGTCGACACGGTCGCGCCGCTGGCGCCGAGGGGCGTCTGGACGTCGTACGACAACGTCGGTCTCAAGGCGTACGTGCGCTGGGCGAAGAACTACGAGATGGACCTCGCCGGGTACCACGTCTACCGGCGGCTCTCGGGAAGCACCAGCTGGTCCCGGGTGAACAGCGCCCTGCTGACGGGCACGGGCTACACCGACACCCCGCCGCCCACCGGCCAGGCCTACTCCTACGAGGTCCGCGCCGTGGACAAGGCCGGACGGGTGTCGCCCGGTTCGGCGGACGTCTCCGTCACCACCGTCGACCGTACGGGCCCGGCGGCACCGACCGGCCTGGCCGTCACCGGTGAATGCTACGGAAACCGGCTCGCCTGGAACCCCGTGACGGGCGCCGCCAAGTACCGGGTGGAGTACTCCGCGCAGGCCTCGGGCCCCTTCACCCTGCTGGACCTCACCACGGACACGCGTTACCGCGACCTCGACGCCCCGTGCAACGCGCTGCGGTACTACCGCGTCCTGGCCCTGGACCCGCTCGGCAACCCGTCGGCTCCCTCGGCCACGGTGGTCGGCGACGGAGTGGACCGGACCCCGCCGGAGGCGCCCTTCGAGACGAAGGCATGGGCAGACGCATCGAACGTGGACGTCTACTGGAAGGTGTCGGCCTCGACCCAGGCGGACATCACGCAGGAGGGCACGTTCCGGGTCTACCGCTCCGCGGGCACCACGGTCTCCCCCGACGCGCAGCCCCTCAGCTGCGAGGTCCGGGCGCCCGGGGGCACCTCCTCCTCCACCCCGTGGTACGAGGCCATCTGCCCGAGCACCGACGACTGGAACGCCGACAGCGTCTACGCCTACGCGGTCACCGCCGTCGACCAGTTCGGCAACGAGTCCCCGCGCACGACCGTGATCGCCCGTAACCAGGACGCGGTGCCGCCCGCCCCCGTGACCGGGCTGAAGGCCACACCCCGCAGGGACGGCGTCCTCGTGGAGTGGAACGCGAGCCCCGAGGCGGACGTGTCGACCTACGACGTCCTCTACGGCGTGATGAAGGACGGCAAGCCCGAGTGGCTGGGCCCCTGCAACAACGGTTCCATCGGGAACACCGCCCAGCTGTGCATCAACCTGCCCGACGGCGAGGAGTACGTCTTCACCGCCGTGGCCGACGACCGGTGGGGCAACCAGCTGCCCTTCACCGACCCCTCGGTGCCCTACGTGACCGCGACCGAGCTCGATGTGCGTCCCTCGGTCCCGGCCCCCGAGGGCAGCCCGGTCTCCGTCACCAGCGGCTGGAGCCTGTACAAGTGGATGCCCGTGTCCTGGAAGTGCGCGCCCGGAGCGGACTGCTCCCAGGTGACGGGCTACCACGTGGACCGCTGGGACCCGGCGCTGGGCGCGTACGTACGCCTCACCCAGGCCCCGCTCACCACCGACCACTACGAGGACCCCGGCGTCAAGCTCGGTGACACCTACTTCTACCGCGTCACCGCGGTCATGGCCGACGGCTCGGAGAGCGTCCCGGGCACCGGCTGGCGCCTGTACGCCGCCACGGTCTAGTGCCGCGGCAGGCAACGTTTGCCCGTTGAGGAGCGGCGTCCGGTGCGTGCTCTCGGTGTGCCGGCCGGAAGCCCTCGTACTGGATGTACTTGGGCTTTCGGCCGGTGCGGCGAGAGGGCGTGCCGGGCGTCGCGACGGGGCGAACGTTGCCTGTCGCGGCACTAGTACGGGCCGGCCCACGCGGCAGGGCCCGTCACCCCACCGGGTGACGGGCCCTGCCGCATACCGCTGAAACGGCTGGTCCGTCAGTCCGTCTGCTGCCGCTTCGGCCGCCACACCACCAGCGCGCTGGTCTGCTGGACCTCCTGGTACGGCACCAGATCGCGGCGGTAGGACGCGTGGACCGCCGCCTCGCGCTGCTGCATCGCCGCCGCCGCGCCTTCCAGGGCGTCCTGGAGTTCGGCGACCCGGGACTGCAGCGCCGCGACCTGGTTCTCCAGTTCGATGATCCGCTTGATGCCGGCCAGGTTGATGCCCTCGTCCTGGGACAACTGCTGGACGGTGCGCAGCAATTCGATGTCACGCGCCGAGTAGCGGCGGCCCCGGCCGGCCGTGCGGTCCGGGGACACCAGGCCCAGACGGTCGTACTGGCGCAGCGTCTGCGGGTGCAGGCCGGAGAGCTGGGCCGCCACCGAGATGACGTAGACCGGGGTCTCCTCGGTCAGTTCATACGGGTTGCGTCGACGGCCATCCATCTGATCAAGCTCCCTTCGCGGCCTGGAACAGCTCCGCCCGCGGGTCCTCCCCCGCGGTCGCCTCGCGATACGCCTCGAGCGCGTCACGAGCCTTCCCCGTCAGGTCCTTCGGGACACTCACCTCGACGGTGACCAACAGGTCGCCGCGGGTGCCGTCCTTGCGGACCGCGCCCTTGCCCCGGGCGCGCATGGTGCGTCCGTTGGGCGTGCCGGGCGGCAGCTTCAGCGTGAGCGCCGGGCCGCCGAGGGTGGGAACACGGACCTCGCCGCCGAGGGCCGCCTCCGCGAAGGTCACCGGCACCGTCACCGTGAGGTTGTCGTCCTTGCGGCCGAAGACCGGGTGCGGGTCGACATGGACGACGACGTACAGGTCGCCGGACGGGCCGCCGCGCTCGCCGGGGGCGCCCTTGCCGCGCAGCCGGATGCGCTGCCCGTCGGTGACGCCCGCGGGGATGCGGACCTGCATCGTGCGGGACGACTTGGCGCGGCCGCTGCCCTTGCACTCCAGGCAGGGGTGCTCGGCTATCAGGCCGCGGCCCTTGCAGTCGGGGCAGGGGTCGGTGAGGGAGAACCCTCCGCCGGATCCCCGCGCCACCTGGCCGGTGCCGACGCAGGTCGGGCACACGCGTGGCGTGCCGTTCTTGTCGCCGGTGCCGGAGCAGGCCTTGCACGGGGACTGCGAGGTCATGCGCAGCGGGACCGTCGCGCCCTCGATCGCCTCGGTGAAGCTGAGGGTGACCTCGGTGTCGATGTCCTGGCCCCGCCGGGGCTGGGTGCGGGCGCCCGTGGTGCCGCCGCGGTTGAACAGGCCCCCGAAGACGTCACCGAGCCCGCCGCCGAAGCCGCCGGCCCCCCCGCCGCCGCTCTGGGCGCCTCCGAAGAGGTCGCCCAGGTCGAAGTTGAAGGAGCCGCCGCCCGCGCCCGGCCCGGGGCGGAAGCCGCCGTTGCCGAAGAGGGCGCGTGCCTCGTCGTACTCCTTGCGCTTCTTGGGGTCGCCGAGGACGTCGTTCGCCTCGGAGATCTCCTTGAAGCGCTCCTCGGCCTTGGTGTTGCCCTTGTTGGCGTCCGGGTGGAACTCGCGGGCGAGCTTCCGGTACGCCTTCTTGATCTCGGCCTCGGTGGCGTCCTTGGGGACGCCGAGGACCTTGTAGTAGTCCTTCTCGATGAAGTCCTTGGTGCTCATCCTCGACGTCCCTCCTCTCTCATCGATTCAAGCTCAGCCCTCGTCCGGGCCACCGCTCTCCTTGTCGTCGGCCGCCGCGTCGGTCTCCTCGGCCGGCTTGACCGTCTGGGCCCCCGGCTGGGGTTCGGCCACCGCCACCCGCGCGGGGCGGATGGTGCGCTCGCCGATCCGGTACCCGGGCTGCAGAATCGCCACGCACGTCGTCTCGGTGACGTCCGGCGCGTAGCTGTGCATCAGGGCCTCGTGGATCGTCGGGTCGAAGGGCTCGCCCTCCTTGCCGAACTGCTGCAGACCCATCTTCGCCGCGACGGTCTCCAGCGACTCGGCGACCGACTTGAAGCCGCCGACGAGCTCGCCGTGTTCCCGGGCGCGGCCGATGTCGTCGAGCACGGGCAGGAGCTCGGTCAGGAGGTTCGCGATGGCGATCTCCTTGACCGCTATCCGGTCGCGCTCGACGCGGCGGCGGTAGTTCTGGTACTCGGCCTGGAGGCGCTGGAGGTCCGCGGTGCGCTCGCCGAGCGCGGTGCGGGCCTGGTCCAGCTGGGCCGTCAGGCTGGTGATCTGTGCGTTCACGTCCCCGGCCGGGGCCGCGCCCTCCTCCGGCGAGGGGGCGGCGGCCTTCGGCTCGGCGTCGTCGGGGGTGGCGCCGGAGGGGACGTCGGGCTTCTCCTCGAAGCCCGGGGTCTCCTCCGTCACGCGGCACCGTCCTTGCGCTCGTCGTCCACGATCTCGGCGTCCACGACGTCGTCGTCGGCGGCCTTGCCGCCGGCGGTGGCGCCCTCGGGGCCGCCCGCGGCCTGCGCGGCCTGGGCGTCGGCGTACATGGCCTGGCCCAGCTTCTGCGAGACGGCGGCGACCTTCTCGGTGGCGGTGCGGATCTCGGCGGTGTCCTCGCCCTTGAGCTTCTCCTTCAGCTCGGCGACGGCCTCCTCGACCTCGGTCTTGATCTCGCCGGGGACCTTGTCCTCGTTGTCCTTGAGGAACTTCTCGGTCTGGTAGACCAGCTGCTCGCCCTGGTTGCGGGCCTCGGCGGCCTCGCGGCGGCGGTGGTCCTCCTCCGCGTACTGCTCGGCCTCCTGGCGCATGCGGTCGACCTCGTCCTTCGGCAGCGAGGAGCCGCCGGTGACGGTCATCTTCTGCTCCTTGCCCGTGCCGAGGTCCTTCGCGGTCACGTGCATGATGCCGTTGGCGTCGATGTCGAAGGACACCTCGATCTGCGGGACACCGCGGGGCGCCGGCGGCAGACCGGTCAGCTCGAACATGCCGAGCTTCTTGTTGTACGCCGCGATCTCGCGCTCGCCCTGGTAGACCTGGATCTGCACCGACGGCTGGTTGTCCTCGGCCGTCGTGAAGATCTCAGAACGCTTCGTCGGGATCGTGGTGTTGCGCTCGATGAGCTTCGTCATGATGCCGCCCTTGGTCTCGATACCGAGGGACAGCGGGGTCACGTCGAGGAGCAGGACGTCCTTGACCTCACCCTTCAGCACACCGGCCTGGAGCGAGGCGCCGATGGCGACGACCTCGTCCGGGTTCACACCCTTGTTGGCCTCCTTGCCGCCGGTCAGCTCCTTGACGAGCTCGGCGACGGCGGGCATACGGGTGGAGCCACCGACGAGGACGACGTGGTCGATCTCGGCGAGCTGGATGCCGGCGTCCTTGATGACGTTGTGGAACGGCGTCTTGCAGCGCTCCAGCAGGTCCGCGGTCAGCTGCTGGAACTGGGCGCGGGTGAGCTTCTCGTCCAGGTGCAGCGGGCCCTCGGCGGACGCGGTGATGTAGGGCAGGTTGATCGAGGTCTCGGTGGAGGAGGACAGCTCGATCTTCGCCTTCTCGGCAGCCTCACGCAGACGCTGCAGAGCCATCTTGTCCTTGCTCAGGTCCACGCCGTGGCCGGCCTGGAACTGCTTGACCAGGTAGTCGACGACGCGCTGGTCCCAGTCGTCACCACCGAGGTGGTTGTCGCCGTTGGTGGCCTTCACCTCGACGACGCCGTCACCGATCTCCAGGAGGGACACGTCGAAGGTGCCGCCGCCGAGGTCGAAGACGAGGATCGTCTGGTCGTCCTTGTCGAGGCCGTACGCGAGCGCGGCCGCGGTGGGCTCGTTGACGATACGCAGGACGTTGAGACCGGCGATCTCGCCGGCTTCCTTCGTCGCCTGGCGCTCGGAGTCGTTGAAGTAGGCCGGGACGGTGATGACCGCGTCGGTCACCTTCTCGCCCAGGTAGGCCTCGGCGTCCCGCTTCAGCTTCTGCAGGATGAACGCGGAGATCTGCTGCGGGTTGAAGGGCTTCCCGTCGAGCTCGATCTTCCAGTCGGTGCCCATGTGGCGCTTCACCGAGCGGATGGTCCGGTCCACGTTCGTGACCGCCTGGCGCTTGGCGACCTCGCCGACCAGCACCTCGCCGTTCTTGGCGAAGGCGACGACGGACGGCGTGGTCCTGGCACCCTCGGCGTTGGTGATGACGGTGGGCTCGCCGCCCTCCAGAACGCTGACGACGGAGTTAGTCGTGCCCAGGTCGATGCCGACCGCACGTGCCATGGTGATCTTCCTCCAGCTGACTTGAGTGGAACGGACTCAAGTGTGCACGAGGCTCGCCCACGGGTCAACAGACCTGAGTCGACGGGACTCAACTCTTATCCGCTCCTTACACGCAAGGACCCGCTGACCTGCGAGGAAGGCATCCGACGAGGTGCCCGCAGGGGTGATTCCGCCGACCGTCGAGGGGGCTGCACCGAGGACACAGGTTGACGCCGAGGCCGGGCACGCGCGCGTACGGCACCCTCACCGGGACGCCCGTACACCGGCACCCGCCACAGCCCGAGGACGACGACCGGGACGCCGCCCGCCACCCACAGCACCGCCTGCACGCTCAGCCAGCCCATGTGCACGAGCGTCCCGACGAGTACCCCCGTGAAGGCCACGACACCGATGAGCACGGTCACCCCCTGCGGGGTGAGCCCGAGCCGGCGCAGCCGGTGGGCGAGATGGTCGGGAGCCCGGCGCAGCAGCGGGCGTCCGGCGGTGCGCCGGGCCAGCAGCACGAGCAGGACGTCCACGGCGGCGATCGCGGTGAGCGCGAGCAGCACCCCCGCGCCGGCCACCACCTCGTGCCCCGCGCGAGCGATGACGGCCGACGCGGCGAGCAGGAAGCCGGCGAACAGGGCGCCGCAGCCGCCGAGCGCCACGCGCGCGGGAGGCCAGTTGTGCATCAGGAACCCGGTCAGCGCGGCGGCCAGCACACTCAGCAGCACCGCGAGCCCGTCCATCACCTCGGCCGCCGCGCACGCCCCGACCCCGAAGGCGGTGACGACCCCGACGGTGCCGGCCACCCCGTCGGCGTGATCCAGCGCCCGGAAGGCGAGCGCCACACAGGTGATCCACCCTGCGGCCACGACCCCCGCGACGACGCCGGTGTCGCCGTACGGCACGACGAAGCCCGCCGCGACGGCCGTACCGACCACCAGGAACCGCGCCTTCAGCCGCCACACATCGGCGACCAGTCCGAGCGCGGCGACCGCGCCGCCCAAGCCGAGCAGCACGCCGATCCCCTCCCCCAGCGGGGCGATGCCCGTCCAGTCCCCGGCGCCGGTGACGAGACAGGTGGCGAGGACGACGGCCGCTCCCCCGGACAGCGGCACCCGCCGCTGCCGCTGCCGCCGGTCGACCAGCCCGAGACGCAGGGCGGGCGCGCGCAGCAGCGCGGCGAGGACGGCGGTGAGGAGCAGGGCGGTGGCGGCGGCGGCGATCCCGTAGAGCACGGACATAAATTAGCCAGAAATGTACCAATTTGGTACGAATAACACGGTCGGATTGCACGGTTTCCGGAACGGCCCCCGCCTGCACCCCTGAGGCAACCCTCAGCGATCCAGATCACCCCGCACCCGGCTACAGTGCGACGGAAGATAGGGGTAGTCTCAGACGGACTGCATAAGTTACCGCTTAGTAATGTCGGCGGCCGCCGACGAACCCCCCGAACATCACCCCTCGCAGGCCCGAGGAGCCCCCATGCAACTCGCCGCGATCATCGTGTCGCTGGCCCTGACCGTGGTCGGCGTCGCCCTGCTCGCCCGCGCCATCGGCCAGTTCGTCCGGTACTTCAAGCTGGGCCAGCCGGTCCCGGCGGGCACCCGGACCGACAACCCCTACCAGCGCAGCGTGACGCTCGTACGCGAGTTCCTCGGCCACACGCGCATGAACCGGTGGGGCATCGTCGGTGTCGCCCACTGGTTCGTCGCGATCGGCTTCCTGACGCTGCCGCCGACGATCATCACCGCGTACGGCCAGCTCTTCCAGGCCGACTGGACGCTGCCCGTCATCGGCGGCTTCCTGCCGTACGAGCTGTACATCGAGTTCATCGCCGCGATGACCACCGTCGGCATCGCCACGCTGATGGTCATCCGCCTGCTGAACCTGCCCTCGCGGCCCGGCCGCAAGTCGCGCTTCGCCGGCTCGAAGATGGGCCAGGCGTACTTCGTCGAGTACGTCATCCTCACCATCGGCCTGGCCATCTACGTGCTGCGCGGCCTCGAGGGCGCGCTGCACCACGTGGACCACTACGAGGCCGCGTACTTCGCGTCGTACCCGCTGATCCTCGCCTTCAAGGGCCTGAGCGTCGCCGCGCTGCAGAACCTGGTCTACCTCTTCGCGATGATCAAGCTGGGCACGACCATGATCTGGATGATCACGGTCAGCCTGAACACCAACATGGGTGTCGCCTGGCACCGCTTCCTGGCGTTCCCGAACATCTGGTTCAAGCGCGAGGCGACCGGCGGGACCGCCCTCGGCGCGCTCCAGCCGATGACCTCCGGCGGCAAGCCGATCGACTTCACCGACCCCGGTGACGACGACGTCTTCGGCGTCTCCCAGGTCGAGCAGTTCTCCTGGAAGGGCCTGCTGGACTTCTCCACCTGCACCGAGTGCGGCCGCTGCCAGTCGCAGTGCCCCGCCTGGAACACGGGCAAGCCGCTCTCCCCGAAGCTGCTGATCATGTCGCTGCGCGACCACGCCCACGCCAAGGCGCCGTACCTGCTGGCCGGCGGCGGCAAGACGATGGAGGGCGAGGAGAAGGCGTCCGAGGAGCAGCTGAAGGACGTACCCGCCGCGGCGCTCGCGGAGGCCGAGCGGCCGCTCATCGGCACCGCCGAGGAGAACGGCGTCATCGACCCCGACGTCCTGTGGTCCTGCACCACCTGCGGCGCCTGCGTCGAGCAGTGCCCCGTGGACATCGAGCACGTCGACCACATCGTCGACATGCGCCGCTACCAGGTCATGATCGAGTCGTCGTTCCCCTCCGAGGCGGGCACGATGCTCAAGAACCTGGAGAAGAAGGGCAACCCCTGGGGCCTGGCCAAGAAGCAGCGCCTGGAGTGGACGAAGGAAGTCGACTTCGAGGTGCCGGTCGTCGGCAAGGACATCGAGGACCTCACCGAGGTCGAGTACCTGTACTGGGTCGGCTGCGCCGGCGCGCTGGAAGACCGCGCGAAGAAGACGACCAAGGCCTTCGCCGAACTCCTCCACATCGCGGGCGTCAAGTTCGCGATCATGGGCGGCGACGAGAAGTGCACCGGTGACTCCGCCCGCCGCCTCGGCAACGAGCCCCTGTTCCAGGAGCTCGGCATGGAGAACGTCATGGCCCTGAACATGGCGTTCGGCGAGGAGACGGACGACGAGGGCAACGTCACGCCCGAGTCGAAGAAGCCCAGGTCGGCGAAGAAGATCGTCGCCACCTGCCCGCACTGCCTCAACACGATCGGCAACGAGTACCCGCAGCTCGGCGGCGACTACGAGGTCATCCACCACACCCAGCTGCTCCAGCACCTCGTCGACGAGGGCAAGCTGATCCCGGTCACCCCGGTCGAGGGCATCATCACGTACCACGACCCCTGCTACCTGGGCCGCCACAACAAGATCTACACGCCCCCGCGCGAGATCATCGCCAACGTCCCGGGCCTGCGGAACGAGGAGATGCACCGCCACAAGGAGCGCGGCTTCTGCTGCGGCGCCGGTGGTGCGCGCATGTGGATGGAGGAGCGGATCGGCAAGCGCATCAACAACGAGCGCGTCGACGAGGCCCTGTCGCTGAACCCCGACATCGTCTCGACCGCCTGCCCCTTCTGCCTCGTCATGCTCACGGACTCGGTCAACGGCAAGAAGAACGACGGCAAGGCCAAGGAGTCCATCCAGGTCGTCGACGTCGCCCAGCTGCTGCTGGAGTCGGTCAAGACCCCGGTCGAGGACGAGCCGCCGGCCGGAGCGTCGGAGACGGAGAGCGAGCCGGAGCCGCAGCCGGTGAAGTGACCGGACCGAGCCGGTGAAGTGACCGTCGCCGGCGGTGCCTTGAGACGCCCCCCTGTCCCACGCGGACAGGGGGGCGTCGGCGCACGCAGCCGTCCCCCGGGGGGCGTACGGGTCTGCCAGGGTCTGCCCTTAGGGGATGTCACAGCTCGGCCGCAAAGCCGTGCCCGAACACCCCGGCCCCGCACGTCACTTCCCGGGACCAGGTACGTTCGATGACGTGGCTGGATTCAGGATCGGACGCGGCGGCCGGGACGGCCGCGCCCCGCAGACGCGACCCCAAGACCCTCCGTACGGGCAGCAGGCGCCCCAGGGGCCGTCGCACGGCTACCCGCCGGCGCAGCACCCGTACCCGCAGCAGCGGCCGCAGTACCGCGGTGGCCAGCAGCCCCCGTACGGCGGCGGCAGCGGGCAGTGGCCCCCGGCGAACGGCGGCGGCCAGGGCGGCGGCTACGGCCGTCAGGGCGACGAGCCGGAGTACTTCGGCGGCGACGACCCGTACGCCCCCGGACCGGGCGCCCCCGACCCGTACGCCGCGAACAACCCGGGTCACACCCAGGCCTTCTCGATCGACGACCACCAGCAGTACAGCCAGGGCGAGACCTACCACGCCGGCTCCACGGCCCCGTCGGGCCCGATCGGCCCGCGCCTGCACTGGAAGGAGCTGCTGAAGGGCGTCGTCCTGTCCCCCAACCAGACGTTCCTCCAGATGCGGGACTACACGATGTGGGGCCCCGCCCTCATCGTCACCTTCCTCTACGGCCTGCTCGCGGTCTTCGGCTTCGACGACACGCGCTCGGACGCGATCAACGCCACGCTGTCCAACGCGATCCCGATCGTCCTGACGACGGCCGTCGCGATGGTGCTGAGCTCCTTCATCCTCGGCGTCGTCACACACACCCTCGCCCGCCAGCTCGGCGGCGACGGCGCCTGGCAGCCCACGGTCGGCCTCTCCATGCTGATCATGTCCCTCACGGACACCCCCCGCCTGGTCGTCGCGATGTTCCTCGGCGGCGACGCGTCCTTCGTCCAGGTCCTGGGCTGGGCGACGTGGGTGGCGGCGGGCGCCCTGCTGACGATGATGGTCAGCCGCTCCCACGACCTGCCGTGGCCCAAGGCCCTGGGAGCGTCGGCGATCCAGCTGATCGCGCTGCTGTCGATCGTGAAGCTGGGCACGTTCTAGGGGCGGTAAGCCCGCGGACAATCCGCTCTGACGGCTCCGTGCCCCCGGCGCGGCTCCAGGAGACCGCCAACTTCTGAGGCCCCTCGGTGATTGATCACCGAGGGGCCTCAAGCGTGGCATGCGCATCCCGTCACGCCTCAGAGCGCTTCCTTGTTCTGCTTGGGTGCCTCGCCGGACCTGTGGACGGGAGGCAGGACACTCCACGGGAAGTTGATCCAGTCGTCGGTCCGCTTCCACACGTACTCGCACTTCACGAGCGAGTGGGACTTCTCATAGATGACGGCGCTGCGCACCTCGGCGACGGTGTCGAGGCAGAAGTCGCGGACCAGCTTGAGCGTCTTGCCGGTGTCGGCGACGTCGTCGGTGATCAGGACCTTCTTGTCGGAGAAGTCGATGACGTTGGGGACGGGGGCGAGCATGACGGGCATCTCGAGGGTGGTGCCCACGCCGGTGTAGAACTCGACGTTGACCAGATGAAGGTTCTTGCAGTCGAGGGCGTAGGCGAGGCCGCCGGCGACGAAGACGCCGCCGCGGGCGATGGAGAGCACGATGTCGGGCTCGTAGCCGTCGTCGGCGATGGTCTGCGCGAGCTCGCGCACGGCGACGCCGAACCGCTCGTAGGTGAGGTTCTCCCGTATGTCGCTCATGCCGGCCCCACTCATCCCCGTGCTCACACCTGCGTCCGATGGAAGTTGAGGAAGGACCGGGAGGCGGTCGGCCCCCGCTGGCCCTGATACCGGGACCCGTACCGCTCGCTGCCGTAGGAGTACTCCGCGGGCGAGCTCAGCCGGAACATGCACAGCTGGCCGATCTTCATACCGGGCCAGAGCTTGATCGGCAGGGTGGCGAGGTTGGAGAGCTCGAGGGTGACGTGTCCGGAGAAGCCGGGGTCGATGAAACCGGCGGTGGAGTGCGTGACGAGCCCGAGCCGCCCGAGCGAGCTCTTGCCCTCGAGTCGCGAGGCGAGATCGTCGGGGAGCGTGATGACCTCGTAGGTGGAGGCGAGGACGAACTCCCCGGGGTGGAGGATGAACGGTTCGTCCCCCTCCGGCTCCACCAGCCTGGTCAGGTCCGCCTGCTCGATGGAGGGGTCGATGTGGGGGTAGCGGTGATTCTCGAACACCCGGAAGTAGCGGTCGAGACGCACGTCGATGCTCGACGGCTGCACCATGGATTCGTCGTAGGGATCGATCCGCACCCGCCCGGCGTCGATCTCGGCCCGGATGTCCTTGTCAGAGAGAAGCACGCCCCGAGGATACGCAAGGCGCGCGGACCCGCCACCATCAGGACGACTCCGCGCGCCAGGCTGTCTCTCTCGCGTCGCTACCGCTTCTCGAGCACCACCGGCACCGCACTGCGGAGCCGGGCACACCGAGGACACCGGACGAGCCGCCCGGGACCGAGTCGCTCGGCCTGCTGCATCGGGAACGAAGCGGTGCTGAACACGTGCCCATCGGCACAACGGACGACGGTGCGCTCCATCAAGTCCTAGAGTCCCTTCCCCAAGAGCCGCGTCACGTCTGGCTGGGATGCCGTGACGACAAACGCCACATTACGGGACGAGCGGGACGGCCCTCCAGGCGGCACTCCGACCCCTCCCGGAGCCTCTCCCACCCCTCCACCGTACGCCCCAACTCCGGTCCCCCGCAGCCGGATCCCACCCTCGAAACAGACTCGGGCCCCACGGCTTCAACGCCGGGGGCCTGGGATGGGGTAGAGTGACGGGGCGATCAGACACCGGTCGGGATCATCCTCCCAACGGGCGTCTTACGCGGGTGTAGTTTAATGGTAGAACATCAGCTTCCCAAGCTGAGAGCGCGAGTTCGATTCTCGTCACCCGCTCTTGTCAAAGCCCCAGGTCAGCGATCTGGGGCTTTGTGCATTGGGGCGTTTCCCGACACGTGACGCCCCCGAAGATTGGGCACGCGGAGGGCACGAGTTCCTGGGCGTGCCTTGGAGCCAGCTGCTGGAAGGGCCGCTGACCTGCGATTTCACTCCGGTGATCAGCGCGCCTGCCAGGGAAAGCCCTCAGCTTCGCCGTCCCCCGGCGAAATCCTGCCGCCTCTGCCCTGTGAGGGGACATTGGATCCCGATGGCGGGCGCCTCTACTCGTCCGATGGGACGAGACAGGCGAGGTCCGGGTATTGCCCGACAACGAACCGGAGGCAAGGCGCCGCCGTCTCCGGGGCGGCTTCTGGATCGACCACCGCATCCCGGCGCGCCCCGGCGGACGAACTGGACCTTCTCCAGGCCCGAACGCCCGCGGAGGTCGCGGAACGCTTGCGGACTGCGACCAAGGCAGTGATCCAGGCGGCATCGGCGGGACTGCGCACTTCCGAGATGGAGGACAACCAGGGGCCCTGGACCCCCGCGGAAATCGCCGAGTACGACCAACTGTCAGACCAGCTGAGCTGCCTGACCGCTCCTCGGTGGCAGCCATCACGTACCAACGCCTGTGAGGCGCCCGGAGCCCGCGGGGCTGAGGGGCGGGAACGGCTCCAGCACGTCGACCACGACGATGTCGACGGCCGTCACCGCCAGCCCCAGCGCCTGGTCGGCGGCATCGATGACCGATCGGCGTACCTGATGGCCCCTGTCGGGCCCTTGAGACGGGCCCAGCACGGTCGACGGGCGGTTCCCCGACCGTCCGCCGTCGGCTCCTCCTGGACGATTCTCCGGGGCCCGCATGAGCCCATGCACATGCGGCCGGCTCGTGCGTGCCGAGCGCGAGCGGGGAACAACCTCCCCGCAGACCGGCTCGGCGACGACCACTACCCGTACCCGTCGTACACCATGGGCAGTAGGCAAGGTCGCCGAGCTGACCGGTGCCAAGGCGGGGGACCATCGATTCACTGGTGTGTCGGTCTGCCGATGCGTCCGCGGTCTTCGGCGAGGGTTTCCATGACTGGAGGGGCGGCGTGGTGGAGGGTATGGGAGATGAGGGGCGGTGGTGGTCGGCGGCCGAGCCGGGTTTCTGGCAGCAGGTCGTCGGGCAGCTGGGCACGGCCCTGATCGTGGTGGACCCCGCCGGACGGATTCTCGCGGTCAACCCGGCCGCCGAGCGGCTGCTGGGTCGCGCCGCCGCGGCGATGCGCGGGGAGGACGCACACGACTTGCTGCACCGGGACGCGCACGGCGGCAGGATCCCCCGGGAGCAGTGCCCGCTACTGCGGGCCGGGGCCGAGAGGGCCGAGGCGCGGGGGGAGGGCGACATCTGTGTGCGCGGTGACGGTGGCCTGATCGCGATCTCCTGGTCCGCTTCTCCCCTGACGGACGACAGCGCCTTCATGGGCATGGCCGTGCTGTTCACCGACGCCGCCGGCGACCGCAGCGCGCGTCGGGAGCGTGCGGCTTATACACGTGCACTGGAGGACCTCACCGAGCGGCTGACGCTGGTCGCGGAGATCACCGACGTGCTCGGTCAGACGCTGGAGACCGATGAGGCCCTCGCCCGGCTGGGCCGCCTGCTGGTTCCCCGCCTCGCCGACTGGGCGGCGGTCGACCTCCGGGTCGGTTCCGGACAAATCCACCGGGTGGCGGTGACGGGTCCCGAGGGCCGGGACGCCGCACAGGAGGACTGGCGCGAGCGCCTTCCCGAGGCCGGGGAGGAGGCCCGCTCCCCTCTGGTCCAGGTGCTGAACGGCGGTGATCCCGTCCTGCAGCGCGAGGCGGACGTGGCCGCACCGACCGCCTCTGCCCTGGCCGCCGTCCACAGCGGCTTCCTGCGGGCCGCCGGCGCGACGTCCGCCGTCACGGTGCCGCTGGGCGCCCGGCGGCAGATCACCGGCGCCCTGACGCTGGTGCGCACGGACCCGGCGCACCCCTTCGACGCCGACGACCTGAAAGTGGTGAGCGACATCGGCCGCCGGGTCGGCCTGGTCATCGACAACGCCCGCCGCTTCGGTCGCCAACGCGCCGTCGCCGAGGCCATGCAACGCAACCTGCTCGCCCCACTGCCCCAGCCCGGCCGCCTGCGGCTGGCCGCCCGCTACCAGCCCGCCCCGGCCGGCTCCCAGGTCGGTGGCGACTGGTACGACGCGTTCGAGCGGAAGGACGGCACGCTCGCGCTGGTCATCGGCGACGTCGTGGGCCACGACCTGACCGCGGCGGCCGGCATGGCGCAACTGCACGGCATCCTGCGCTCGCTGGCCTGGGACCACAGCGGCCCGCCCGGCGCCGTCGTCGACCGCCTCGACGACGCCATGCCCGCCATCACCACCGTCCCCATGGCCACCCTCGTCCTCGCCCTGCTCGAAGGCAGCCCGCACACCGGTCCGTGGACGCTGCGGTGGACCAGCGCGGGGCATCCGCCGCCCCTCCTGCTGACCCGGGATGGACAGGCGAAGTACCTCGAAGCGGGACAGGGCCTCCTCCTCGGTGTCCCTCCGGGCACCGGCGGCAGCCGGCCGAGCGCCGCGCAGTCCCTTCCACCGGGTTCCACTCTCCTGCTCTACACCGACGGCCTGATCGAGATCCCCGGCAGCGACCTGGACACCGGCCTCGCCCGTCTGCGACGCCACGCGCTCGCGCTCGCCCACGAACCGCTGGACACGCTGTGCGACCAACTGCCCGCCCGCATGCCGCCCGGCAGCACCGACGATGTGGCTCTCCTCGCCCTGCGGCTGCCGACGCCGTGAGAGCCGTGACCGCCGTGACGCGGGACGTGCTCAGGTTCTCAAGTGCTCAGGTCTCGAGGACCAGGACGCGGAACGGGCCGAGCGGGGCCGTCCGAGTGTCACCCTCGATGTACCGCCACCCCCAGGACCGCAGCGCCTCGACGGCCCTGTGGTCGGAACGGTTCACCAGCGTGACGCCGACGGCGGCACCGTGGTCGGTGAGCAGCCGTTTCTGCAGGCGCCGGGCGAGGTTCCAGGCACGGTCCTGGTTCTGCCGGCGCACGCGGGACGGAACGTGGATCCCGGAGATCACGAAGAGACGTCCGGAGGCGGCGAGACGGAGCAGCCTCCCCGGAAGGTATCCGTCGAAGCCCTCCCACCAGGGCCCGTCGGCGCGTACGGGGAAGCCGTAGGCGCATCCGGTCAGCGCGGTGGTCTCCGCGATCAGCAACTCGAATCCCGGTCGCCGTACGTCGGCCGCCAGCCGTCGCAGGAAGGCGCCGCGGGCCTGGTTCCACGCCCAGGGGCCGCCGCCGGAGGTCTCCGCGTACAGATCGCCCAATTCCTGAAGATGATCCTCGATCTGATGCCGGGTCAGCGGACGGACACGTTCGCCCTCGCGGGGCGAGGAGCCTCGTTCCGGCCTCGGCGGGCGTGGCTTCCGCGTGCTGCGCCGGTCCGGGCCGGTGGGCCGCCCATGGAGCTCTGTGGTCGTCGGCGGAACCGGCACGTTCACGGTCATGAGACGAACCCTGCCCCGGGCACGGGCGGATCCGGCCCGGCGTCGTCGGTCGCCGAGAGCGGCACCGGTGTCCGAGCCGGTGCGCGACATGCCCTCGGTGTCTCCCACCGTACTCCCGGCCGCGCACCCCCTGTGGACCGACGGTGTCCGAGAACGCCGAGGCGGGTACGAGGCGGTGCCGTCCGCTCCCCCTCGGGCGCACGGGAGTACGGTGGATGTACCGAGGGCATGTCGCACACCGGCTCCCGCGCCGGTCTCGTCCTCGGCGAGACACTTCGCCGGAAGCCCCGCGCAACGCAGGGGTTTCCGGAGACAGGTCAGCACGATGACCTCGACCCTCGATACGTCCCCCGCCGCCGACGTGTGGCCAGAGCCCGACCCGCGCAGGGCCGTACTGCTGCTCTTCACCACCGGCACCACCGCATCATCGCCACCACACGCCCGTGGGACGGCAGGTCCACTTCTCCCGAGCGCCTCTCGCGGTCGGCCGACCGTCAGGCCGTGACCGCCATGAACACCGCCGTCAGCATCGCCGCGTTCCTCGTGCTCATCGCCGTCGGAGCGTACGTGATCCACCGGCTCAACTCGGCGCACGCCGAAAGGATCGCCTCGCGTTCCTACAGCCGCTTCCTTCCCGGCCGCCCAGCCGCCGCCGACCGCGCCGCCGGCACCACCGCGCCGCCCCCACCGCCCTCCGCCCCGTCCACCGCGCACGAACGTCGCGACCATCGCGACGGCGGCCGGGGACGGTTCCGACCGCGCCGCCGCCGGGACCGAACCACGCACAACAAGCCGCATGCCGCAGGGCGTTGAGGCCAAGATGCCCCACAGGACAGAGGTCACATCCATGCATTCGTCGCCCCGCCGCAGCCACGGCACAGGCACCGGCACCGGCAGCACACACGGCACAGGCGAAGATCCGCCGGCATACGAGACCGCGGACGGTGATCCCCCCGTGGGCGAACTCGCGGAGGTCCGCATCATCGCCGCCGACCCCGACATCGCCCAACGGGTGGCGCAGCTGCTGCGCCGGAACTTCCGCTGCGACGAGCCACGCAGCTACCCAGCGGGCCCCGACGGGCGCGACACCTTGCTCCATCTCACCGTCGACACCGGGCACGTCGCCGCAGAACCCTCCGCCGAGTCGCCCTGGCTGACCACCAGCCACACCCAGGCACGACGCGCCCACACCGACGAGCCGGGCTGACCCCGGCCCACCGCAGCACCGGCAGTCGTACGACGGCCGCCCGAGGACAGGAACCTCGACCATGAACCCGCCCACCGGCACAGGCCCACCGCCCAGGGCCGGCGACCGCGCCCCGGCCCGCCCGGAACGCACCTCACCGCGCCCTGCCCGGCTCGCCCTGCGCCCGCCGACCTTCCCGCCCGGTCCCGTGTGCGGCGCCTGGTGGCCCCGTACCGACGACCTGATGACCGAACTGCCCGCGCTCACCGAAACGTTCGACGCGACGCGAGGACGTGTGTCGCGCATGGCGTCCCACCGCGACACCTGGCCGGCGGCGCCCTGCGACCTGCCCGTGACCGGGCACACGGTGAAGGCCGCGTGGTTCGCGTCCGGTTTCGACCCGCACATGATCCGGCTCTTTGCGTACGGCGTCGGACGCTGGGACCTGCTCGTCGTCCCGCCCCGGACCGATACCGCCACGGCCGCGCGGCTCATGGCCGCGGCGGCCGATCCCGCGCTCCACCTCACCGCGAGCGAGCTCCTGGCGGCCGAGCGACGCCGCCACGCCGAGGACGAGGCCGTACGCGAGCAGGGGCAGACGGAGCAGTGGGAAGACGAGGGCGGAGCACCGAGGCGCCCCTCGGCCCCGCTCTCCCCTCCCGCAACTGTTACGGTCCGTCACCCCCTTTTCGCTTTCCGCCAGGTACGCTGAGGACCGAGGGCACGACGCACACCGGCGACGGACCGGCTTTCACTCCTGGCACACCACGACACCGGGCGGTTCATCGCCCGGACGGGTTCCGCATCATGGCAACCTTTGCCACCCGCCCTCGACGCGGATGTCGTGGCAACCGCGTATCCGCAGGCGACCGGCACGCAGCCGGAACACCGCCCCACCCCCAGCGGCGCAGGAGAGCGTGGCCTCACCTGACGGCCGCCCCTCCACGTCACCACAGCAGCCGAGCACCCGGCCGCGCCTTCCCCGGCCTCTCGTCTCGGCCGGTGGGAGGAATCCCCTTCACCGAGGCCGAGGAGCCCCGTCATGCCGTTCGATTCGTCCGCGACCGTTCCCTCACCGGCGGCGGTCCCGCCGGATCCCGTCCGCCCGCCTCAGGGGCACGACGGAACGGCGCCCTTCCCGTCCGACGGCCCGGCGCCCGCCCGCGGTGGCGCCGAGCGGGTGTACGTGGCGGTGACGGCGGCGATCGTCGTCCTGCCGTTCCTGGCGCTCGGCGCGGTCGGCTGGTGGCTGTGGGGAAGCCTCATCCGTCCCGCCGACATCGTCCTCGCGCTGGTCCTCTACGCGGTCACGGGCCTCGGCGTCACCGTCGGCTTCCACCGCGGCCTGACCCACGGCGGCTACCGGGCGGTCCGGCCGGTGCGCATCGCGCTGGCGGTGGCCGGGTCGATGAGCTTCCAGGGCGACGTGATCAGCTGGGTCGCCACGCACCGCCGCCACCACGCCTTCACGGACCGGCCCGGCGACCCTCACTCCCCGTACCGCTACGGCACTCATCTGCGCGGCCAGTTGCGCGGATTGCTGGACGCCCACGTCGGCTGGCTGTTCCGCAACGACCCCACGTCCGCCGACCTCCCCCACGCTCGGCTTCGCTCGCGCGGGGGGACCCCCATCGCCCCCGACCTGCTGGCCGACCGCGACATACGCGCTGTCGCCCGTGCCTTCCCGGCCCTGTGCGTCCTCACGCTGGCACTGCCGTTCGCGATCGGCTGGGCAATCGGCGGCACCTGGGTCCACGCGCTGACCGCCGCGCTGTGGGCAGGGCTCGTCCGCATCGCCCTGCTCCATCACGTGACGTGGAGCGTCAACTCCCTGTGCCATGTGCTGGGCAAGCGACCCTTCCGTACCCGCCGTCACGACCGGGCCACCAACCTGTGGCCGCTGGCCCTGCTCTCCTTCGGCGAGAGCTGGCACAACCTCCACCACGCCGACCCCACCAGCGCCCGGCACGGCGTCGACCGGGGCCAGATCGACCCGTCGGCCGCCACCATCCGCCTCCTCGAACGCCTCGGCTGGGTGCACGACGTGCGCTGGCCCACGTCGGACCGGCTCGCCGCCCGCCGCGCCTGACCCGAACCAACCGCTCCACAACCGTCGAAGGAAACAGCATGATCGCCACAGCGCCGCCCTCACCGCCCACCCGCCCTCTCCTCCGCCTGCGCCTCGCGCCCCACAGCTCGCTGCCACGTCGCCTTGACGGCGTGTGGTGGCCGCATTCCTACGACCTCCTGGCAGAGCTTCCGCAGCTGCTCACCGCTTTGCCGCGCGCCTGGGGGCACATCGCCGGCGTCACGGTGAACGGAGCGTCCTGGTCCGCGGCTCCTGGCCGGATGCTCGTCGCCAACCAGGTCGTACGGCTACGGAAGACGGTCGCAGTGCACGTCCCGGACACCGTTGTCCTGCTCGCCCCCGGCCACGGCCGCTGGGACCTGCTGGTGGTGCCGCCCGGCACCACCGAGGAGGCGGCCGAGCCGATCATTGCCGCCGCGCTCAGCGACCGCGCCTGACACGGCAGGAGTAGCGTGGACGCGAGGAGTGCCCCGAACAGGCAGGTGAGCACGATGCCTGATCCCGACTCTGCGCCTCCGGCAGGAGTTCTGGCGGACGGTGTGCACGAATCCATGCGTCCCGGAACGGCACTCCTGCGGCTCACCACCACTCACGAACGCCGGAGCATCCTCGACGGTGCGTGGTGGCCCCGTTCCAGGGATCTCACCGCCGAACTGCCCGGTCTGATCAGCGCACTGACCGAGCGCCTCGGACCGATCACACGGATCGGCCTGGACTCCGCGGCCTGGGACGAAATACCGACACGGATGACCGTCGACCACCGTGTGGTGCACATCGACGTCTTCTTCGTTGGCGACGACACCGCGCTCGTGACCCGAGGGGACCAGGACCACTTCTCCCTGCTCGTGGTCCCACCGGACACGCCCCCCGACGCGAGCCGCGATGACCGAAGCGGTCCGTACCGGCAGCCCCAAGCAGGCCCAGCAGATCCTGATCGACACCGGTACGGATCAGACCCGTCCGACCGGCCCGACCACTGCGGACGGCCGTCGGCGGGAGGACCGGTGACTCCGGCTGAGCTGCCCACGACGACGACGGCAGCGGCACACGCGCCCATCGCCGGAGGTCAGGGCGCTGTGGCCGGAGCATCAGGCGGATCCCGCCCCCTTGTCCGGGGTCGACGACATGGATGCGTCCAGACCACGGTTCTGCGCGACATACCCTCAGCTTCTACTGGACGATTCTCCAGATGCGCATGAGCGAAGGCGCACGCGGCCGGCTCGTGCGTTGTCGGCGCGCGAGCGGAGAGGAACGTTGCCCGCGGCCCGGAAACACGTCTGTCGGATGTCGTGCCCTTGGCGTGCCCGTAAGAACGGAGAACCACGGTCAATCACGGTGCGATCCAAGCTGCAGGCGTGGGGATTCAAACCGCGTAGGGGCAGGTCAGACGCGACGCACCCCGCAAGCGCCGTCGCTTCCCAAGCTGAGAGCGCGAGTTCGATTCTCGTCACCCGCTCCATGATGAAACCCCAGGTCAGCGGCCTGGGGTTTATTTGTTGTCTAGTCCAATGTGGTGGCTCCGTGCCCTCCGCGTGTCCTAAGTCGCGGGCGAGTAACGCACAGAAGGGCCTTCGAGTGCCGCTTCAGGCGCCACGAGGCCGAATCATCTCTCATCGCGAGACGCATTTTCGGTGACCTGGGTCACAAGGTGCGCGAAGGTCGACCAAGTCGCGTAAGCAGAGCAGCAGTTGTCAGGTGGGCCAGTGCCGCTGCTCACGCGGTCGTCGCGCTCCGGAGCCCCTCACCGGGACGGGGACTACCTCCTGCCCCTGGACGAGGGTGATCCACCCTCGTCCAGGGGCACGGTCCGGCAACGGAGGCTCAGTGCGCGGCGCGGCGGGCCAGCGCCCCGCGCGAGCGGGTCACCAGCGCGGCCAGCAGGGCGGCGCCGAGGGGCACGGCCACCAGGAGGGCGGCGAGTGTCTCCCAGGGGACGACGATCGGCACGTACGGAGGGGCGTCACCGGCGCCGCCCCAGCCATTGTCGAGAGCCTCCTGGTAGAAGCGCATCTGCTCGCGCTCCTCGGTGAGCCGCAGCCCGACCGCGGGCAGGACACCGGCAGCCGAGCCCAGGACCACACCCATCGCGGCGACCACACCGCACTGGAAGCCGCTGAGCGTGCGGCGCACCCGGGGCGGGGCGCCGACCGCGGCGAGCGTCTTGAGATCGGCCTCCGCGTCGGCCTGGGCGAGACCGGTGGCGATGCCGGCCGCACCGATGGTGACCAGGCCGGCGAAGACGGTCAGCGCGAGCAGGACGAGCCCGTTCTCGTCGACCCAGCCCTGCTCCACGGTCAGCTCGACGTTGCTGCCGAGCTTGGTGATCTCGGCGTCGAGCTTCTGCCGCTCCTCGGTGCTGGGCAACCGGTCGGTGCTGAAGAAGGCGCCGAGGGGGACGGTGGTCAGCCCGGCGGCCTTGGCGGCGGCGGGGCTGAGCACGCTCTCCAGTCCGTAGGAGTCGGGCGAGCCGGCCACCTGGTAGGCGGGGAAGGACTTCAGCTCGCCCGGGACCGGCTTGTTCTGCTCGGCGGCGCGGTCGGCGGCCTTCGGGTCGGTGATCAGCTTGATGCCGACGGTGCCGTTCCTGTCGACCTGGGGCTTGTGGAAGCTGAGGAGCTTTCCGTCGGCGAGGGCCTTGGCCGCGCCCGGGTCGTCGATGCCGAGGACCTTCAGGAGCGGGGCGTCGGCGATGAGGAGACCGCCCTCGACGTAGATGCCGTTGCCGTCGCGCGAGAGGCAGCGCCAGTCCTTGGCGAGCGCGCGCCGCTGCTCCTTGGTGTACTTCTCCGCCGGGTCGGAGCCGTCGGGGGTACTGACCCACAGCGGGCACTCGTTGGCCGGCGGGATGACGACCTCGAAGCGGCCACAGCCCTCGCCCTCGCCATACGGGGCGCAGCCGGGCTTGCCGACGGCGATCCGGAACACGTCGGCGCGGACGTCGACGGGCAGCGTCCGCTGAACGGCGTCGCGGACCGCGGGGACGTCCCGGCCGCCCTCCTCGGTGACGAGCGCGGCGACGGCCCCGTACGGCAGGCTGGCCCGGTACTCGGCCAGACTCTGGGCGTCGTGGCTCGCGGCGTACGTCGAGACGGCGACGGTGCCCGCGACGGCGGCCAGGACGGCGGCGACAGCGGGTGCCGTACGACCCCGGTTGCGGACGGCGTCCCGCAGGGCGAGGCGCGGCGAGAGCGGCAGCCAGCGGCCGGCCCGGCCGAACAGGCCGACCAGGGCGGGCGTCATGGCGACCACACCCAGTTCGGCGATGGCCGAGCCACCCGCGACCAGGACGAACTGGTCGGAGACGACCGAGCCGTACAGGGCGATGGCCGCGCCGAGCAGGAAGGCGCCGAGGCCGATCAGCGGCAGCACGCGGTTGCTGCGGCGCACGCCGCGACGGCCGGTGAGGGAGGCCAGGACGGTCTGCCGGGAGGCGGTGACGGCCGGGACGATCGCGGAGAGCAGGCCGGTGAGGACGGCGAGCGCGGCGATGGCGAGCAGTTCCAGCGGCTTGACGGTGAAGCCGCCGAACCGCTGCCCCATGTAGTCCTCGAGGAGCGGCCGAAGGGCGAAGGTCAGGATCAGGGCGAGGACCGTGCCGACCAGGGCCGCCGCGACGCCGATGACGAGGCCGCCGCTCAGCATGATGGCCCGGATGTGGCTGCGGGCACCGCCGTTGGCGCCGACGAGGCCCAGCTGGCGGCGGGAACGACGGGCACCGACGGCGAAGGCGGGACCGGCGAGCAGGCAGATCTCCAGCATCGCCAGGCCGACGACCGTGCCCACGGCGGCGAGCGCGGCGGCGTCGGCGGCCCCGCTGCTCTCGTAGTTGGCCCAGCCTTCCTTCTGGTAGAGCGGCACCTCGGAGTCGGCGGGCGGGTCGAGGGCCACGGCGCGCGAGGTGACCAGGACGCCCTTGGCGTTGATCGCCTGGACCGTGTTCCACGTGAAACCACCGGACTTCTTCACCAGGTAGGTGGTGGAGACGTCGGGCTTCGGCAGTCCGGCCTTCTCGACCGCCTTGGCGTACGGCGCGAGGAAGGCCCCCGGCAGGACGTTGACCTGCTGTGCCGTGAGGTCGCTGGGCAGCTCGTACGAGCCGCTGATCACATAGGTGCGGTCGAAGCCGCGGGCGGTGAGGGTGGAGCCGACGGACAGCCCGCTGCTCTCCAGGAACCGGGTGGTCGCGGCGATCTCGTCGTTCTTCTCGGGGAAGCGGCCCTCCTGCAGCCGCATGATGCCCCGGGCGACGGGATCGGCGGCGGCCAGCTCACGTACCTCGGCCTGGAGCAGACCGTGCCTGGTGGTCAGCTTGGCGCTGCCCCTGCTGTCGGTCAGCACCGTCGAACCGGCCGGGATGGTCTTGGTGACATCGGTCGGGCCGTCGGGCCAGGACTTGCCCGGCGAGTCGTAGTCCCCGGCCGGGGTGTGCTGCTCGCCGCTGGGGTCCTGCAGGATGGCCACGCCGGCCGTCCGGGCGTCGGAGAAGCGGGCGTCGGCGGCACCCAGGGTGCGCTCCATCCGCTGCGCGGGGGTGAGTTCGGCGCTGCGCACGGTCAGGTCCAGGGCGCTCACGCCCAGGATCGGCAGCGCGATCATGGCGAGGACGAGGAAGCTGCGGCCCTTGGAGCGCCAGGCGTCACGGCGGGCGATGCGGACCGCGGCCCGCCAGGAGTGGAACCAGGTCGTCACCGCTGGGCCGCCCGGCCGGTCAGGAGCGACTCGGCATCGCTGCGTAGGGTCTGATCGACGACGGCGCCGTCCCGCAGGAAGACGACCCGGTCGGCCCAGGCGGCGAACCGCGGCTCGTGGGTGACCATGATGCCGGCGGCTCCGGCGTCGCAGCGGGAGCGCAGCAGGGCCAGCACGGACTCGCCGGTCTCGGAGTCGAGGGCGCCGGTGGGCTCGTCGGCGAGGACGAGCCGGCGGTCGCCGACGAGGGCGCGGGCGATGGCCACGCGCTGCTGCTGGCCGCCGGACATCTCGTCGGGGAACCGGTCGGCGAGATGGCCGAGGTCCATCTCGGCGAGGGCGGCGAGGGCCTCGGTGCGGGCCTTGCGGGCCGATATGCCGTCCAGTTCGCGGGGCAGGGCCACGTTCTCGGCGGCGGTGAGGGCCGGGATGAGGTTGTAGTCCTGGAAGACGTAGCCGATGCTGCGGCGGCGCAGGGCGGCGAGCCCCTTGATGCCGAGGGCGGTGACGTCGGTGCCCTCGACGAAGACCTGCCCGGAGGTGGGGGTGTCGAGGCCGCCGGCAATGGTGAGCAGGGTGGACTTGCCGGAGCCCGACGGGCCCATGACGGCGACGAGTTCACCGGGGTGGACGTCGAGGTCGATGCCGCGCAGGGCGTGCACCTCGGTGGCGCCGGAGCCGTGGACGCGGGTCAGGTTCTGCAGACGCAGCACGGGCTGCTGCTGTGTGGACATGGTTCCCCCTCGGGCGTACGCCGGCGAACGGCCGGACGTCGGTGCGACGGACGGTCGTTGGTGGCGCCGTGCGTACGGTATGGGTCTGGTCGGGTGGTTCGGAGTCTTCAGGTGGTACGGGTGGGTCGGGTGGAGCCGGTGGACTCGGTCGGCCCTGTGGATCCGGTCGTTCGGGTGCTCAGGGCCGGTCGTGAAGGGCGGACATCACGGGCGGTGGCGTGCGGCCCCCTCTGCCCCGGCCCCCGCCCGCGCCCCCATCTCCGCCGCTCCCGCTGCCGCCCCCGGCGAGGCCGGCTCCGGCCCCGCCGCCGGGGCGGTCGACGAGAGACGGATCAGCCGGGACTCGCAGTGGTCGAGCCAGCGCGCCTCGGCCTCGGTCTGGAAGATCAGCTGCTCCAGGACGAGGAGCCAGGCGATGTCGTCCCGCTCCCGGGCCCCGTTCTTCTCCACGGCGGTGAGGGCCTGCGCCTTCAGCCGGGTGTAGTCCTGCATGGCCTTCACGGTGTGCCGGCGCTGGGACTGGATGACGTCACGGATGTCGACCCCGGGCGCCCCGACGGCCATGGCCAGCTTGATGGCCAGCTCGTCACGGGCCGGGCTGGTGCGGTCGACGGGGTTCTCGAACCAGCTGCGAAGTTCGGCGCTACCGCTGTCGGTGATCGCGTAGAGCGGGTGGCCGGCCTCGTCCTCGCCGTCCTGCACGACCATGCCGTCGCGTTCGAGCCGGCTGAGCGTCGTGTAGACCTGACCCACGTTGAGCGGCCAGGTGGAGCCGGTGCGGGACTCGAACTCCGTACGGAGCTGTGAGCCGTAGCGCGGGCCGCGTTCGAGGAGGGCGAGAAGCCCGTGGCGGATGGACATACCGAGTATGTATACCGAGTAAGTCCGCGTGGACAACCGTCCTGAGGCGGACGCCGGAGGTCCGACTCAAGGGGGACCCGGGCCGTCGCGAGCCGCTCAGCGGCGGCGCAGCCGCACCGCGAGAAAGCCGATGCCGAGGCCCACCAGAGCCAGCCCCATGCCCAGTGTGAGCACGGGAATCCGCCGGTCGGAGAGGTCGAGGGGGGCCTCGGTGCCGGTCCGGTGAGCGGCCGCCGGCAGCTCCGCGGGCGAGCTCTCGGCGGCCGGGGCGTCCGTCTCGGGTACCGCCTCGACCCCCTCGTCCGACTCCTCGGCGGGCTCCTCCTCTGTTGCCGTTTTGGTACGAGGGGGCTTCACCGGGCTCGTGGAGGACGGCGAGCCGGAGGGGTCGGCCGGTCGGCCGGGCCGCTCCCGGCCCTCCCCCGCCGACCGCCCCGCGAGGGAGGCGGAGTCGTTGGGCGCGGGCGCGTCGGGCGGCCCCGACGGCTCGGGGGCCGCCGGACGGGCGGGTCCGGCGGGTCCGGAGGAAGGCGACGCCGACGGGGCGGACGGGCGATCGGGCGGGGTGGGTGCGGCGGTCGTGGCCGCGGAACCGTTCGGAGCGAGGGCGTGAGCGGGCGGTGCGGGGGAGACCGTCGCCGTGGCCGGGCGCGAGGGGGCCGGCGGGCGCGGGACGGACGGGATGGTGGGCGGCCCGCCTCGCCGTCGGCGCTCCGCCGGACGACGAGCGGCTGCCGCCGGACCGTCACGTCGTCCGCGGAACATCGTGGCGCCTGCGCGTGCGCCCCCTCGCGGCGCTGCTGCGGCTCGCTGGGATGCTCGCCTTCGACACTCGGTGTCTGCCTGAGATCCTCGCCGAGCATCTCGCCGTCTCCGATCCGGTGGTGCCCAGCGAGGTTGTCACCGTGCTCCGGGACGCCTACTGGTACCTCGACCAGGACGGGAGCACCCCCTCGTATCTGCATCTGGACGCGGTCTGCCCTCATCCGGCGATCCACGCGGCACTCGCCTCGGTCGTCGAGGACGCCGACGATCTCGGTCACCTGCTGCGGGAGTCGGCTCGCCGCCTCCCGCAGGACGAGGCCGCGCTGCTGCGAGGACTCCCCGCACGGCTGTCCGACCACGGGCTGCGACCTGACCGCGAGCACGGCATGGACTCGTACGACGTTCGGCTCGCCCGGTTCTCGCTGGCGCAGACGGAGATCCGCCGTTTGCTGATGGGCGAGAAGCTGTACGACGGAGAGCCCGAACTCGCGCTGCGGAAGCTCTATCAGAACGCCATGGACGCCTGCCGCTACCGGGAGATGCGCGGCCGGTATCTGCGAGATCTCGGCCGGGAACCGGCGCAATGGGCGGGCCGGATCCGCATCGAGGTGGGCGAGGACAGCCGCGGTCGTTACGTCGAGTGTGTGGACAACGGCGTAGGCATGACGCTCGACCAGCTGAAGAACACCTTCACCCGGGCCGGCCGCCGCTTCGACCAGTCCCATTCCTTCCGTCGGGAACAGGCAGCATGGCTTCGCCACGACAGTTCGCTGCGGCTGTATCCCAACAGTCGTTTCGGTATTGGTGTCTTCAGCTACTTCATGCTCGCCGACGAGATGACGATCGTGACCCGCCCGGTCGGTCCGGACGGTGGCCCGGCCAAGAAGGCACTGCGTGTCGAGATCCCGGTCAGCGGCAGTCTCTTCCGCGTACGGGAGGAGGACGAGGAGGGCGGCGCGGCGTTGCCCGAGGGCGGCACGCGCGTCCGGCTGCACCTGCGCCGTGCGGGGGCCCTGCCCGGGGGCTCCGCTGTGTCCGTGCTGCGCTCTCTCATCCTGATCAGCGAGTTCCGGCTGGAAGTGTGCGACCAGGACGGCGCCGAGGAGACCTGGCTGCCCGGATGTCTCAAGTCCGGAGAGAGTCCGGGTTCGTTCTCGACTCGCTTCGCCTTCGAGGCGGTGCCGGGCACGTTGTGGTGGGTCTCGGGCGACGGGGCGATCGTGTGCGACGGGATCGCCGCGGACAAGCGGACCTTCGGGTACGTACTCAATCTGTCGGGCGCGTATGCGGGCGAGCTCAGCGTCAACCGCAAGAAGTTGGAGAGATACGACACCCTGTGGGCACGGGAGCAGTTCCGGCGAGGCGCCCAAGTACTGTCCGACGCCGTGGGGTTGGAACTTCAGTGGCTGTGGAGCATGGAGTCCCGTGAGCCCTCGGTCGCTCGCATCCTCTGGCAGGCCCTGCGGGATCAAGGGGTGCTCGCGTCGGACCCCCTCGGCCGGCAGGTGAACCTCGACGAGGTCGGCTGGTTCAGGCTGGACTCCTCGCTGGACGATCGACGCAACAGGAGGCACGGGGAGGAGGTCTCCGAGGTGGTCCGGCCCTGGCGGCTGGCCGTCCTCGGCCCCGAGTACCACACTCGGCACGAGGCGGTTCCGCTGTCACTCTCCGGTCACCCCGTTCCGCAGCCAGGCTGGTCTGACATCGCGGCGAAGGTCGAAGGCGACTGGCGTACAGCGGTTCTGGTGGCCCACGAACAGGACACGAGCGTGGCGGAGGTGCTCCGCGCGACGCGAAGCCTGCGTATCGCCCATCCGCAGCTGGCGGGACCGGCCGTTGTCGGTCACGGCGACCTGGACTGGAAACCGGAATTCACCGACTGGTACGTCATGAAGGGGCTCCTGGGCAGCAAGCCCGATCCGCTGGACGGCCTCGCCATGACCGGCTGGGGGCGCCCCCAGCCACCCAAGCGACGGGCCGCCAATGAGATTTACTACCGGCACCCGCCCGGGGACCTCTCCGGCATCGCCCGGCGGGAGGTGGCCCGGGCGACACGGGCACTGGCCTGGGCCTACCTGTGCTGCGTCCTCGGAGTAATCCTGGTGGTGGGGGCTCTCGTCGTCGCATGGGTGACGACAAGTGATTCCGGCATGCAACCAGTCGTCGTACGGACGAACACCGATGTACTGTGCGGCGGGCTGATCGTCGCCGACCAGCATCACGTGGAGATCAGCTCCGATACGGACGGCAAAGTCTCGTTGCCATGGACGGCCGTGGTGAGCGTAAAACCTGGCAGGACGTGCGACGGAGCGCCGTAGCCCAGTGCTTGGAGTCGCGGCGTGCGTCAATACGTCATCCGGTAGGGCCGTACCGTTGGGAGGAGGACTCCTCCAGGTGAGCCACCACTGCGGCGTAGAACCGGTGTACGGCGTCGTCGACGCTGCGGACGAAGCCGGGCTCGGCGTTGCCGCTGCCCAGGTCTGCCTGGCTTGCGGCGGGGCCGGCCACAAAGCGCCTCAGGAGACGTCGTGGATGTTGTGCTCGGTGAGGTCGGACGCCCGAGCGATGGCACGGTAGTCGGCGTCGTCGTGGAGGACGGCCAAGCCGTGGTGGGCCGCGGTGGCAGCGATCACGAGGTCCACCGCCGAGGCACTGCGATGCTCCCCGGCCTGGGCCATACGGTGTTGCACACCGCCGATCCAGCGCCCCGCGTTCTTCGGCACCGACACGTCGGGGTAGAGATCGGTGAACATCTCCACGATCTCGTCGTACTCGCGTCCGGTCCGGGCGCTGTGAAGAAACTCGGTGCGTTGCACATAGCAGGATGCGATGGCCCCGGCGTCGATCGCGTCGTACCAGGCCGATTGCAGTTTTGAATCACGGAGCAGCCGGACCAGGCCGGACGTGTCGAGCAAGTAGATCACCGGCTGTGCTTCTCCGCACGGTGCAGGCGCTCGGCGTCCTCGACGGCGCCCCACTCACGCGCGCGCTCGAAATGACGGCTGATGCGCGCCGCACGCTCCTGCTGCTCGGCGTAGAAGTGCAGAGCGAGATTGACCGCCTCCTTCTTGGTCCTGACCCTGGCCAGAGTCATGGCGCGCTCCAGGGCGTCGTCATCGATGTCAATCTGGGTCACAGACATGCGGCACCTCCCGGACGATGTTGGTGATGTACATCGAAGAATACTTCACCAACATCGTCGCGGCCACGTCTTCAGAGTCGGATCTACAGTCGCAACGGACACTCAGGCCAGCCCGGCAGACGATGCCGACCCGCCGATGACGAAGCGCCGCGCGCACATATGACTCGATCGCTGGTGGTACTCGTGCCCATAACGTGCCCGTAAGAGCGGACAACCACGGCCAACAACGGTGAGATCGGGGCCGCGCAACGGTGATGGCGCGATGAATCTGCGCAGGTCAGCAGCCATCCAGCCGCGTAAGCGCCTTCGCTTCCCAAGCTGAGAGCGCGAGTTCGACTCTCGTCACCCGCTCTTCGCGAAGCCTCAGGTCAGCGACCTGGGGCTTGCTTTACCGGGGAGCCGTTGCGGCGTTTATGAGTGCCTCTGCCCCCGAGATTGGGCACGCAGAGGGCACGCGCGCCTTGAGAGGGTGCCCTCATCGCGTCGCAGTGTGGCGCTGACCTGCACTTTCGCGTAGATGAGCTGGGGGCGAGCCCTCAGCCCGCTGTTCCTGGGCGATGGTGGACACCCCGTCCTATTCGTGCTTCGTCGTGTGGGCGGTGCACAAGCCCCTTGTGTGGGAGTGGGCACTTGACCGCCGAGGGTCCTGGCGTCAGAGCGGGAGGTCGTCGACTGCCCCTAACCGTCGCTCTCGCCGCGGGGCGAGCCATGCCCCCTCTTCGATGTCGTCGTAACGCACGCGGACGTCCTGGATGCCGAGGCCACGCGGTTCGGCGCGTGATCCGCACGGCCTGGACCCTCGGCGCTCTCCGCGACGCTCGCGCCGAATGGTGCCGGCGCCGCAGCCAAGGCGCGCGTCGCGTCCAGGGCGGCCTGATGCCTCAGACCTTCTCCGTGCTCACACGTGCATGCTCGGCAGCGAGCAGCCCGATGTCTTCTACATCGGAAGTCAGGATCGTCACCCGGCCGGGATGCTGCAGGGCGGTCGCGCACAGCATGGCGTCGATGGCGTACTTGTGGCCGTGCAGCCCCGCTGCGCGCAGCAAAGCGGCAGCGGATTGCGCGACGGACTGGGTCACCGGCTCGACACTCAGGCGGGACAGGGTCCACTTCAGCGCGGCGTGGTTGATCTTCGGGTGGATCACTTCGACCAGTACGGCGGCTGAGGTGACCACGGGCAGGTCCGCGTCGCGAGCCGCCGTCAGCCACTCGTGGATTTCCCGATCACGCTGTACGGCCTTCGCCAGGCCCTCGCTGTCCAGGACCAGGGCACCGCTCACGCGGCCGCCCCTGCATGTGAAGCGCCGCCGGTCAGCCGGGCACGCTTGGCCGCCACGGCCTCGGGGTCGGCCGGGCCGTGCACCTTGTCGAAGTCCGCGATCAGCTCGTCGAGGTTGTCCCGCTCGATCTGCCGCTGGGCCGCCTTCTCCAGGTAGGCCGAGACGCCCCGCTTGCCGACCCGCTCACGGATCGCCTGCAAAGTTCCGGCAGTCAGAGTGACGGAGATACCGCTGGTGGGGCCGTCGCCGGGCAGGAAGTCCACGTCGTCATCAGTCACGCTTCGAGTATGCCATTGAATATGGCATAGCGGGTGGCGGCGCGCGGGATTCCAACCGGATGGCGGAGAAAGCCGGCGCCGGAGGCTGACGGGTGCTGTGCAGCCGCAACGCCGCTTCAGGCAGCTGGTCTCCGCACGGGGCTGCCCGTGCGGAGTTGTCCCCCGCTGGCGCCGACCTCCCCCATCTGAGATTCCGTGCCCTCCGCGTGCCCGTAAGGGCGGAAAACCACGGTCAACAGCGGTGTAAACCGGCCCACGCGACCACCCCAAGGTACAGCTATCTGCGCTGGTCAGAGCCATGGAGCCCGCGCAAGCGCCGTCGCTTCCCAAGCTGAGAGCGCGAGTTCGATTCTCGTCACCCGCTCCATGTGAAACCCCCAGGTCATTGACCCGGGGGTTGTTTGCTGTCTGGACCAGTGGGCGGGTGCCGCACCGCGAGCACACCATCAGCCCGCCGAGGAGTCGTCGGTGTGGTGCGCACTCGCTTCTTGCCGCAGCACGGAGTCAGGGTCAGGCGACGAACCAGGGCCTCGCTGGGTTCCCGGAGGCCCTGGCTCCGGGCGGCTTACCGCTTTGTTCAGCCGCGCTCGGGTTCGACCGGGAGCCACAGTTCGGCGTCGGCCTCGGTCTTCTCCGGCGACAGGCGGGTGCGCAGGATCTCAGGGCCGGTGCGGGTGCGGTACGGGTTCGAAGGGAACCACTCGGTGAAGACGTCCCGCCACAGCTCCTGGATGGCCTGTGGCGCCGGCCCGGAGGTGGTGAAGACCGCCCAGGTGCCGGCCGGGACGGCCAACGTGGTCGTGCCCTCGGGAGCGGCCTCGGAGGTGATCACGCCGTGGTAGTAGTCGAGTTCGGTGCCCTCGGCGCGGCTGGGGTCCAGGTCGTCGCAGACCGCGACGATGCCGTGCGGCTGCTGGTCCGACAGCTTCTCCAGGCGCTCCAGGGTCCGCGGGTCGATCCCGCGGACGAAGTCCATGATCGCCTGGTTCGGCCCCGCATGCACCAGCGGTACCCGGGCCTTGAGCCCGACGACGGCGAACTCCGCCTTGTCCACAACGCGGTATCGCATACTGCTGCTCCCTTCGACGGTGAGGCGGAAGGCCATCCGGGACTGGGAGCTGAGCGCGGCGCCGGTACGCCGGGCCTCGCCCGGTCCGATGCCGTGCATGGCACGGAACGCCCGCGCGAACGCCTCGCCGGAGCCGTAGCCATGGCGCACCGCGATCTCCAGCAGCGTCTCACGCCCCGCGAGTACGTCGGCGCCCGCGAGGGTGAGCCGACGGCGCCGGATGTACTCCGACAGCGGCATGCCCGCGAGCGCGGAGAACATCCGGCGCAGGTGGTACTCCGAGGTGGCCGCGACGCGTGCCAGCTCCCGCACGTCGATGTCCTGGTCGAGATGGCGCTCGATGTGCTCCATGGCCTGGTTCAGCCGCTCCAGCACCCCCGGTCTCCTTCCTCTTGACGACCACCACGCTAGGCAGCGCCTGCCATGCCGGACCCGACATCCTGTGCCCGATCAGGTCGGGTGCACGAGGGAGCCCGGAAGGGCGAGCGGCAGAGCGCTGCCTCCGGCCGGGGCTCGGCCGACACCGGGATGGACGTGATCAGGAGCGGCATCGTCCTCGGCCGAGCCGCCCGGTTTCGGCCGCTGCTCGTCGAGTTGTCCGTGAACTCCCCCGGGATTGTCCGCGATCGGTAACGGGCGGATCCCGGGGCCGCCGCCCCTCGTCCTGCCAGGTGGTCGCAAGGTGACCGAGGATCGGGCGAGCAACTGGGCGAAAGCGGGGCGGACATGGCACGGCACGGCGGCGGACGGGGCTGGTACGGCAAGGTCGTCGGGGCGGCGCTCGGGGTGACGGTGCTCGCCGCCGGTGCCTCGGTGTGGGCCGCGCAGGCCGGCGCCGTGGGTGGCTCGTCGCCGAAGGCTGCCGCGTCGGCCACGCCGGGCGGTGCCGTCAAGCCGGTCGCGGTGACCATCGCGCACGCCTCGGACAAGGGGCCCCGCGGCGTCAACATCACCATCGACGACGGCCCCGACCCCGTGTGGACCCCTCACATGCTCGACGTGCTGCGGGAGTACGGGGTGAAGGCCACGTTCTGCATGGTGGGGACGCAGGCGCAGGCCCACCCGGACCTCGTGAGGAAGGTCGTCGCGGCCGGGCACCGGCTGTGCGACCACTCGGTGTCGCACGACACCACCATGGACAAGAAGTCCCAGGCCTACCAGTCGCAGCAGATACTCGACGCCGAACGCATGATCACCGAGGCGTCCGGGGGCGTACGGCCGATGTACTACCGGGCGCCCGGCGGGGCCTTCACCCCCTACAGCCGCACGCTCGCCGCCTCCCGCGGCATGCGCCCGCTGGGCTGGAACGTGGACTCCAAGGACTTCGAGCGGCCGGGCACGGACGCCATCGTCGCCACCGTCGAGCGGGAGCTGCCGGGCGGGCCGACGCTCCTCTTCCACGACGCGGGAGGCGACCGTTCCCAGACCGTCGAGGCCCTGCGCCGGCTCCTCCCCCGGCTCAAGGAGCAGGGCTACTCCTTCGGCTTCCCGGTGCGCTGAGTCCCGGACCCGGTCGGTCCCGGGGTCCGAGGTCCGGGCCCGGCGCACCGGGATGCCAACCGGGCTTCGGTACGAGGTGTTGGATGCCCCACGCAGGAGCACGGCCTCTGTTTCGGATTCGCTCTATTCGGTGCGCAGGGCAGTCGCAGTGCGGGTCCGAGCGGCCCAGCCGGCCGGCAGCAACGCGCCCAGGACCGCGATGACCAGGCCACCGAGCCCTTGCCACGCTGACCCGACGCGAACTCGAGGTGCTGCGTCTGCTCGCCCAGGGCCTGAGCAACGCCGAACTCGCCGACCACCTCCACTTGGCCGAGACCACCGTCAAGACGCATGTCGGCCGTGTCCTCGCCAAACTCCGGCTCCGCGACCGGGTCCAGGCCGTCGTCCTCGCCTACGAGACCGGACTGGTCAGCCCCACAGCGCGCCGGGTCGCGCCCCTCGGCGCAGACGACTGGACGGCCGGCGGCAGCGAAGACTCATGACTCAACGCCCAGGAGTGTGCATCCGCAAGCCGACGTGTCGGCGACACTCCGCACCCGGAGGTGCGGCACCGCAACCTCGGCGGCGTGGGCCGACCGAGACGGCCGGAGGTTCCGTCGACATGGGAGCGCATCGAGGGGGCATTCGAACAAGCGAGTCGAAAGTAAGGAGCGTGCGGCCCGTTCGGTCCGTGCAACCGACAACTGGGAGTATCCAATGACGAGTTACGGCAGCACCCCTGCCGCGTCCTCCGGATCGCGCACCAACGGCCTGGCGATCGCGAGCCTTTGCTGCGGCATCGTCGGATTGTTCATCCTGAACATCGTGCTGGGTCCCTTAGCCATCATCTTCGGTGCCGTCGCCCGCCGCCAGACGGCGGTCAGGAACGGTGCCGGAATGGCGAAGGCCGGCATCATCCTCGGCGTCGTCGACGTGGTCCTGTGGCTCGTGCTGCTGGCCGTCGCCGCCAGCAACGGCGGATTCAGCTGGTACGTGGGCGGCTAGCAGCCACCCGGACAGACGCAGCGGCATGCGGGTGGGCGCCGGCCGAGGGCCGGATGCCCGCCCGCGTCACCAGCCGGGCCATCACGAGGTCCGGCCCGGCCCGGCCCAGTCGGCCACAGTCCCTGTTCGCGCCCGCTCTCCGTCCACCGGTCGCCGCGGCGCGGGACGGGCTCGTGCCCTATGCCGCCACCAGGACGGGCGCGGCCGTCGTCCCCTGCCGCTTCGGGGGACGTGCGCTCTCGGCGCGACGGGTGGCGAAGACGTAGAGGCGCAGGAGGGCGAAGCGGCCCAGGCCGGCGAGGCCGGAGGCCCCGAGGTAGACGATCTGCTCGGTCAGCATGCCGGGGGACGACTGCGCCAGGTGCAGGACGAACACGGCGACGCTGGTCACCAGATAGGCGGCAGTGGCCGAGCCTGCCGACTGCCAGTGCTCTCGCCAGCCGGCGCCGCGTCCCTTGCCGAACGTGTAGCGGGCGTGGAGTTCGGTGCACAGCAGGGTGGACGCGACGGTGACGACCGCGTTCGAGACCGCCCAGGGCATGATCACGACCAGCAGCGGTACCGCGAAGCTGGAGAGGACTCCGACGCCGCCCCCGAAGATCACGAACCGTATGAAGGAGGCGACGGGGCCAGGGCCGGCCGGAGTCGCCATCTCGGGCTTCTGTGCGAGCGGCGACGTCATGAGGGTTCTCCTTTACAGGCTGCGGGCGGTGATGTCGCCGTGGGCGGTGGTCGCTCGGATGTCGAGGCCGGCGGTGGCGCCGTCGGTGTTCTGGAGGGCGTTGCGGATCCGGCCGTAGGTGGTGCCGGCGTCCAGGGAGGCGGAGACTCCGCGGGCGGCGCCGACGAAGATCTCGCCCTGCTGGGTGCGCAGTGCGACCGTGCCGCGCACGGCCTCGGTGATCCGGATGTCGCCCCTCTGGGTGCTGATCTCCGCGGGGCCGCTCAGGCGGCCGACCGCGATGTCGCCGTCGAGGACGCTGATGCGGGTGTCTGCGGACTCGTCGAGCTCGACCGGGCCCTGGGCGGCTTCGAAGGTGACGTCGCCGAGCCGTCCGACGCCGCGGAGTTCCCCGCCGGCCGCCTTGCCCTCGATGCGGGAGCCGGCGGGCAGTCGGACGGTGACCTCGATGGATCCGGAGGGGCCGAAGTACTGGTTCTTCGCCGGGGCCTTGATCCGCAGGACGCCGTCGGCGTAGGCGACCTCCGTCTGCTGCGCCGCCTTCACGTCGCGACTCCTGGAGGCGTCCGCGGGCAGGATCTCGACCGTGGTGTCGGCCCGGTCGGCGGCGATGAGCCGGATGCGGGCGGCGGGGATGTCGAGGACGGCGGAGATCGGGGCGGGGGTGTCGAACATCTGCATCGTGCGCTCCTTCGTTCCGTTGTTTCTGATGACGGAAACGCTACGTTGCATTTATGGATCAGACAACAAGCTTGTTGCACGTGATTGCCATCGACGCAGATGAACGGCATGAAATTGTTGCAACGAGCTGGAGGATAATGCAACAGCGGCGACTCGACTCATTGCAATGAGTTGGGAGTGAACGGTGTCCGGCAACGCGCGGAGGGCCGCACCCGGCAACGCGCGGAGGGCCGCACCCGGGTGGGTGCGGCCCTCCGTGTCCGGCCATGGGTTCGGGCGGCCCTCGGCCCGGCCCGCGGCCTTCCGCTCCGGGGCGGATCAGAGCCTTGGCCGATCCCGGAGGGCACCGGATCGGTCGGACGGCCGCTGCCCTATGCTCCTGCGGCAGATCGACGAGCGCTGGATCGACAAGCGGTGGACTGCCAGGTGCGGTGCCGGAAGACAGCGGCTCACCACTCGGCGCCACGCCCCTGGAGAGGATCCCATGACGGAGTCCGAGCACGACCACGGTCTCTTCGACCACTGTCCCTGGCTCTTCGGCACGCAGGCGTCGCCCCGGCAGCGCGCCGAGCAGCAGCAGCTCCAGCAGCGGCTGCTGGAGGCGGGGGAAGTGGAGTTCGGCGAGGACTGCTTCGTGGCCGACAGCGCGGCGGTGTACCCGGACCGTCTGCGGCTGGGCGACCGTTCGTACATCGCCGCCCACGCGTACGTCACCGGGGAGGTGCGGACGGGGGCCGACTGTTCGGTGAATCCCTTCGCCGTGGTGCGGGGCACGGTCACGCTCGGCAGCGGGGTGCGCATCGGGGCGCACAGCTCGCTGCTCGGTTTCAACCACGGGGCGGAGCCCGACCTGCCGGTGCATCAGCAGCCGGTGACCAGCCGCGGGATCACGGTGGGCGACGATGTGTGGATCGGTTCGCACGTCGTCGTCGTGGACGGCGTCAGCATCGGGGATCACTGCGTCATCGGCGCGGGCGCGGTGGTCACCAAGGACCTGCCCGCGTGGACGGTGGCCGCCGGCAACCCGGCGCGCCGCATCCGTGACCGCCGTGACGCGCGCGGCGCCGCACCGCGCCCGGGCGCGCCCCTCGCCGAGCGGCTGTCGGAGTTCGCCGGGACCGCCCGCGCGCAGGCAGCCGACCTGCTGGACCGTTGCTGGCTGCCGGAGGCCGGCCGGTACGTGGACCGGCCCGGCGCCGCGCCCACGGTACGCGCGCACTGCGACGCGGTGGAGATCGCCGACCTCCTGCTCGGCGATGTTCCCCCGCAGCTGCCCGCCGCCGAGCACGTGGCGCGGCTGCGGGCCCTGCAGGACCCCGCCACGGGCCTGGTGCCCGAGTACGGGGAGGCGCCACCGGTCGCCGGAGCGGCCGGGCTGCCGGACGACGGGGCCGCCGTCTATCACGTGCTGTGCGTCGGCTACGCGCTGGACCTGCTCGGCGGTTCCCTCGCCCACCCGGTGCACACCGTGCGGTCCGCCACCGCGGACCGCCTCGTCCGGCGCCTGGCGGCCCTGCCCTGGCGCGACCACGCCTGGAGCGCGGGAGCCTGGGTGGACGCCTGGGCCACCGCCGCGCACTGGAACCTGCGGCTGGGCGCGGAGCCGGCCGCGCCCGGGGCGGTGGAGGCGCTCTTCGGCTGGCTGCACACCCATGCCGACCCGTGGACCGGCATGTGGGGCTCGCCCACCGCGGACAGCGGGCGCCTGGAGATGGTCAACGGCTACTACCGGCTCACCCGCGGCTCCTTCGCCCAGTTCGCCCTGCCGGTGCCGTATGCCGAACGCGTCATCGACACCGTCCTCGACCACGCGCGCGACCAGCGCTTCTTCGCTCCCGGCCGGGAGAACGCCTGCAACGTCCTGGACGTCGCCCACCCGCTGTGGCTCTGCGCCCGGCAGACCGGTCACCGCGCCGAGGAGGCACGCGCCTGGGCGGCGGCACAGCTCACCGCCGCGCTCACCCGCTGGCAACCCGGGCAGGGCTTCGGCTTCGGCCCCGCACCCGACGGCACGGGCCCCGGCCGCGCCCCCGGGCTCCAGGGGACCGAGATGTGGCTCGCCATCATCTGGCTGCTCGCCGACCTGCTCGGCCTCGCCGACCTCCTGGGCTACCGCCCACGGGGAATCCACCGGCCCGAACCCGCCCCGACCGGTCACGACGGGGAGCCTCTCCGGCTGGGGGGAAGTCGCTGACGCCGCGTACGACGAGCGCGTTCGGGTGCGGATGCCGGACCCGCCCGGGGAAGCGCGCACGAGGGGGCCGTGCACCAGCGGCCCCCTGGAAGCCGCGCCCGAGGTTCGGCAGCGGCGTACCGGGCGACGGTGACGTGCGGGCCGGCCGGCGCGTGTCCGGCCGGGTGGGGACTCATGGCACGGCCGGCTCCGGGTTGCCGTAGTAGGCGTCGGGGCCGTGTTTGCGGGTGTAGTGGCGCTCCAGGAGATGGCGGGGCGGTGGGGCCGCCGGGGACAGGGACAGGGTGTGCAGGGCGATGTCGGCGACGGCCTCGCAGATGATCGCGTGTTCCAGGGACTTGCGGGCGGTGGCGCCCCAGGTGAAGGGGCCGTGGCCGGCGACGAGGGCGGCGGCGACCTCGACGGCACGCCGGTCGTCGCCGGCGAGCAGGTCCACGATGACCTGGCCGGTGTTGTACTCGTAGTCCTTCGCGCACTCCTCCTCGGTGAGGTCGCGGGTGACGGGGAGGGGGCCGTTGAAGGTGTCGGCGTGGGTGGTGCCGAGGACGGGGATGTCGCGGCGGGCCTGGGCGAAGGCCACGGCGTGGGTGGAGTGGGTGTGGGTCACGCCGCCGATGGAGGGGAACGCCAGGTACAGGCAGCGGTGGGTCTCGGTGTCGGTGGAGGGGCGCAGGTCGCCTTCCACCACCGCGCCGTCGGACAGGCGGACCGTCACCAGGTCGTCGGCCGTGAGGCTCTCGTACGGCACTCCCGAGGGCTTGATGACGAACACCCCCGCCTCACGGTCGATCCCGCTGACGTTGCCCCAGGTCAGGGTCGCGAGGCCGACCTGGGGGATGGCGAGGTTGGCCTCCAGCACCTCTTGCCGCAGGCCCGCCCGGATGGCCGTGGTCATGGTTGTCTCCTCGCTCACCGGTCTCACAGCGCCTGGGCGAGACGGTGGTAGGCGGCGTTCCAGCGGATCTCCTTGGCGAGCTGCTCGGGGGTCGTGTTCTCGTCGATCGTCAGCAGTTCCACGCCTGTCATGCCGGCGAAGTCGCTCAGCGTCTCGTGGTCCACGGCCGAGCTGAGCACGGTGTGGTGCGGGGCGCCGGCGAGCAGCCAGCTCTCGGCCGACTCGGCGAGTGAGGGGCGCGGCTTCCACACGGCCCTGGCCACCGGCAGGTGGGGCAGCGGCTGACTGGGGGCGACCACGTCCACGGCGTTCGCCGTGAGGCGGAAGCGGTCGCCGAGGTCGGACAGGCCGACGACCAGGGCGGGGCCGGGGGCGGCGTCGAAGACCAGGCGGACCGGGGCCTCGCGGTTGCCGATGGACAGGCTGTGGATCTCGCAGCTGGGGCGGTCGGCCGCGACGGAGGGGCAGACCTCCAGCATGTGGGCGCCGAGGATGCGCGGGGCGCCCGGGCCGAGGTGGTAGGTGTAGTCCTCCATGAAGGTGGTGCCGCCGGGGCGTCCGGCGCCCATGACCTTCATCGTGCGCAGCAGCGCGGAGGTCTTCCAGTCGCCCTCGCCGCCGAAGCCGTAGCCGTCGGCCATCAGCCGCTGGACGGCGAGGCCCGGGAGCTGGCGCAGTCCGCCCAGGTCCTCGAAGTTGGTGGTGAAGGCGGTGAAGCCGCCCTCGGTGAGGAAGGTGCGCAGGCCGAGTTCCAGGCGGGCGGCGTAGAGGAGGGAGTCGTGGCGTATGCCGTCCGGGCGCAGGGACGGGACCACGTGGTACGACTCCACGTACTCGGCGGCGAGTTCGGCCGCCTCCTTGTCCTCCACCGCGTCGACGACGGCGACGAGGTCGTTGACGCCGTAGGTGTTCACGGAGAAACCGAACCGCAGTTGTGCCTCGACCTTGTCGCCCTCGGTGACCGCGACCTCGCGCATGTTGTCGCCGAAGCGGGCCAGGCGCAGGGTGCGGGCGGCATGGCGGCCGGCGGCGGCCCGCGTCCAGGCGGCGACGCGCCCCACGACCCGGGGGTCCGTGGCGTGACCGGCGACGATCTTCCGGTTGACGCCGACACGGGCCTCGATGTGGGCGAACTCGCGGTCGCCGTGAGCGGCCTGGTTGAGGTTCATGAAGTTCATGTCGATGCTCGACCAGGGCAGCGACAGGTTGTACTGCGTGTGCAGGTGCAGCACGGGCCGGTCGAGGGCGCTCAGTCCGGCGATCCACATCTTCGCCGGGGAGAAGGTGTGCATCCACACGATCACGCCGACGCAGGTGTCGGAGGCGGTGGCCTCCAGGCAGAGCCGGCGGATCGACTCCGCGTCGGTGAGGACCGGCTTCCACACGATCCGCAGGGGGATCTCGCTCGCCGCGTCGAGGCGTTCGGCGATCTGCCGGGACTGGTGGGCGACCTGGGCCAGGGTCTCCTCGCCGTACAGGTGCTGGCTGCCGGTGAGGAACCAGACCTCGTGGCTGTCGTACGGCTGCGCTGGTGTCGTCATGGCGGTTCCTTTCACATCGGGTCCGGTGTCAGGCGGTCGCCTCGGCGCGCAGGCGGCGCAGGCGGTGCATGACGTCGTTGGTGCCGCGGCCGAAGTAGTCGTGCAGCACGCGGTATTCGGCGTAGAGGCGCTCGTAGGCCGCCGCGCGCTCGGGGTCGGGCAGGTAGACGCCGCGCCGGACCTTGCCCATGGCGTGGGCGGCGGCGCGGATGTCGGGGTACGCCCCGGCGGCGACGGCGGCGTGCAGGGCGGCGCCGAGGGCCGGGCCCTGGGTGGAGCCGATGATGCCGAGCGGGCGGCGGGTGACATCGGCGTAGATCTGCATGAGCAGGGCGTTCTTCGTCAGGCCGCCCGCGATGATCAGTTCCTTCACGGGGACGGCGGCGGCCTCGAAGGCGTCGATGATGGTGCGGGTGCCGAAGGCGGTGGCCTCCAGCAGGGCGCGGTAGACGTCCTCGGGCCGGGTGGACAGGGTCTGGCCGACGAGCAGGCCGCTGAGGTCGTGGTCGACCAGCACCGAGCGGTTGCCGCTGTGCCAGTCCAGGGCCAGGAGTCCGTGCTCTCCGACCTTCTGTTCGGCGGCGAGGGCGGTCAGGTACTCGTGCGGGGTCTGACCGTTGGCGGCGGCCTGTTCGGCGTACGACGCGGGGAAGCCGGTGCGTACGCTCCAGGCGAAGATGTCGCCGACGCCGCTCTGTCCGGCCTCGTAGCCCCACAGCCCGGGCAGGATGCCGCCGTCGACGACGCCGCACATGCCCGGCACGGAGGCGTGCTGGTCGGAGCTCATGACGTGGCAGGTGGAGGTGCCCATGATGGCGACCATCTGGCCGGGTTCCACCGCCATGGCCGCCGGGGCGGTCACATGGGCGTCGACGTTGCCGACGCAGACCGCGATGCCTTCCGGCAGTCCCGTCCAGGCGGCTGCCTCGGCGGTCAACCGCCCTGCCACGTCACCGAGTTGTCCGATCGGCTGGTCCAGCTTGTCGGTGACGAAGCCGGCGAAGTCCGGGTGCAGAGCCCCCAGATAGTCGGGCGACGGGTAGACCCCGTCCTGGTACTGGCCCTTGTAGCCGGCGGTGCAGGCGTTGCGGACGTACGTCCCGCACAGCCGCCACACGATCCAGTCGGCCGCCTCCAGCCACCGCTCGGTGCGGTGGTAGACCTCCGGGTCCTCCTCCAGGACCTGGAGCGCCTTGGCGAACTCCCACTCGGAGGAGATCTTCCCGCCGTACCGCTGCAGCCAGGGCTCCTTCGTCTCGGCGGCCAGCGCGTTGATCCGGTCGGCCTGGCCCTGGGCGGCGTGGTGGCGCCACAGCTTGACGTAGGCGTGCGGGCGGGAGGTGTACTCGGGCAGCTCGCACAGGGGCGTGCCGTCGGCGAGGACCGGCAGGACCGTGCAGGCGGTGAAGTCGGTGCCGACGCCGATGACCTGTTCGGCCCGGACACCGGCGCGGGTGAGGGCTTCGGGTACGGCGATGCGCAGGACGTCGATGTAGTCCGAGGGGACCTGGAGGGCCCAGTCGGGGGGCAGCCGGGTGCCGTCGGGCAGGGTCCGGTCGAGGACGGCGTGGGCGTACGGGTGCTCCGCCGATCCCAGCTCCGCGCCGTCCCGGACGCGGACGACGACGGCACGGCCGGACAGGGTTCCGAAGTCGACACCCACGACACAGGGTTCTTCCGTCACGGCGGCCCCTCCTTCTTTCACGACGATTGGTTCGATATATCGGTCGACGTTCGAGTCAACGGACGGCAAAGGGTTTTGGGTACGGCTTGGGTTCTGGGTACGTACGGCTTGGCAAGGGCCGGGGCCCGGCCGACATCCGGGCCCCGGCGTCCGGGAGAGCGGGTCAGTTGACCCGCACGATCTGCCAGAGTTCGTCGGCGGCGCCGTTGTCCGCCGACTGGACGATCAGCGCGCCGTTGGCGGTGGAGGCCGAGGCGACGTCCGCCACCAGGCCGCTGCCGGCGTTGACGAGCTTGAAGTAGCCGTTGCCCGCGTCCGTGAGCGTCCACTTCTGGGAGCTCGCGGTGGACGACGAGTTCTGGACGACGGCCGCGCCGGCCGAGGTCGAGCCGTTGGTGTCGAGGAACAGACCGCTGTTGACGTTCTTCACGGTCCACGCCCCGCCGCTGACGGACTGGAACGTCCACAGCTGGCAGTTGTTGGCGGTGTTCACCCACTGGCCGGCCTGCTTGCCCACCGTGGTGGAGGCGCCGGGGATCTCCAGGAACTTGCCGCTGTTCTTGTTGATCAGGCGGTACTGGCCGGTGGCCAGGTTCGGCAGGGCGGTCTGGGTGAGGTTCCAGCGCTGGCAGGCGCAGCCCGTGGGGCCCCACTGCCCGGCGATCGTGCCGACCGTCTTGGAGGCGCTCGGGATCTCCAGGAGCTTGCCGCTGATCCGGTTGGTGGCGGTGAAGCCGCCCGCCGGGTCGGGCGCCACGGCCCACTCGTGGTCGAGGGTGCCGTTGTCGTCCCACTGCAGGACCTTGGCGCCGTTGGCCGTGGACTGGTTCTCCACGCCCATCACCTTGCCGCTCGCCACGTTGAAGATCTTGAAGTAGCCGGACGTCTGCTGGACGAACTTCCACTTCTGGTCACTGGCGTTGTCGACGTTCTGCTGGGTGGCGTTGACGCCGTTGGTGGTCGAACCGCCCGCGATGGTCAGCATCAGGTTGCTGTTGACGTTGGCCACGGTGTAGGTGGCGCCGTCGGAGATGCCGCCGCCCAGGTCGATCGTGCCGTAGGTGACCGGGTTGAGGCCCGTGCTGGTCAGGTGGCCGCCGCTGAGGACCAGCAGGCTGTGGCCGTCGGCCAGCGGGAGCAGGCCGCGGCTGTAGCCGCCGGGCACGGTGGAGGCGATGCGCGTCCAGGTGTTCGCGGCGCCGTTCTGCGTGTTGAGGAACAGGTCGTCGCTGCTGTTGGCGCTCACCACCAGGGTGCCGTTGGCGCCACCGGTGGGCAGCCAGGTGATGTACGGGGAGCTCTTGGGCTGGGTGCCGTCGGTCGCCTTGAGGGCGATGCCGGTGGCGGAGCCGAAGGCCTCCGGGTCGGAGGAGATCTTGTAGTAGACGGCGAAGCCGCCCTCGGGGGCGCCCCAGAACTCGTACGTCATCACGTAGTTGCCGTTGGGCAGCTTGGCGATCACGGGCATGCCCGGGCGGTCGCCGTACGTCGACGTGGCGACGTCGTTCACCACGGAGCCCCAGTTCACGCCGTCCGTGCTGACCTGGTGCACGATCTTCTGGCCGTTGTTGGGGTCGCGCTGGTCGGAGTAGTACACGATGAGCTTGGAGCCGGACACCATCAGGAACGGCTCCCACACCGGGGTCTTGCCGTTGGTGGGGTCGGCCTCGCCGCCCTGCGCGATGGTGCTGACGTAGGACCAGCTGGCGCCGTGGTCGGTGCTGGCGTACAGGTCCAGCTCGGTCGAGGACAGGTCGTTCGGGATGGAGTTGCCGGCGGCGAGGATCGTGCCGGCCGGGAAGTTGCCGATCTGGGTGGGCAGTTCGTACAGGAACGGCTGGTAGCGGTTGCCGAAGCCGTTGTGGGTGTCGCTGATGCTGGAGATCTGCGTCCAGCTGTTGCCGTTGTCGGTGCTGCGGTAGATCGGGAAGACGGGGGTGCCCGAGCTGTACTGCTCGAACGTGGCCAGCAGGGTGCCGTTGGACGATCCGCTGTACTGCAGACGCACGGCCCGGGGGTAGAGCGAGCCCGGGGACGGGGCGCCGGACGGCGGGGTGTACATCGTCTGGGAGGCGCGCGAGATCGCGTGCGCCTGGCCGGAGGCGGGGAGGACGAGGGCGACGGCGGCTGCGAGCAGGGCCAGCAGCAGGGTGATCGCCTGGGGTCGGGGTACGGCGCGATGTGCGGCGCCTTCCCTGATGGTGGACATGGGCGGCTCCCAAGGGATGTCCAGGAAGGGGAGGGTGGTGCTGGGGCCCGCCGCTCCCGGGGGGAGAGAAAAAGGGGGCTGGGAGCGGCGGGTGTCCGAGGGGGTGTGTCAGCCGGCGCGGCGCAGCCGGATGACGTTCCAGGAGACGGGCGGCAGGCTCGCGGTGAGCCGTCCGTCGGTGACCGAACCGGTGCCGGCCTCGCGCGGGCGCACGCGGTCGGGGTCGTTCCGGGTGTTGGTGGCGCGCAGGTCGGGGTCGCTCAGCACCGAGTGCTCCACCGGCGTGTAACCGGGGAACGCCCGCAGGTCGAGGGCGAGTTCGACGTCCTCGCTCTGGTGCCGGTTGACGGCGAAGACGGTGAGCTCGTCGGCCCCGTCCGCGCCGGCGAGGTGCGTGGCGACGGCGTCGACGACACAGACCTCGCCGAACCGCTTCGTCTCGTACACCGGCGCGGCCGGCTCCACCCGCAGGACCGTGCCGCGTGCGTGGCGGGCGGCCTGGGCGAAGGGGTGGAAGGTGGTCTGCCGCCAGCTCGGGCCGCCGGGCTCGCTGCGGATGGGCGCGATGACGTTGACGAGCTGGGCGAGGCAGGCGGCGGTGACGCGGTCGCTGTGGCGCAGCAGGCTGATCAGCAGCCCGCCGACCACCACCGCGTCGGCGACGTTGTACTCGTCCTCGATCACGCGCGGGGCGACGGCCCACTCGGTGGGCTTGCCCTGGGCTTCGAAGCGGGTGTTGTACCAGACGTTCCACTCGTCGAAGGAGAGGTTGATCCGCTTCTTCCGGCGCAGCTTGGCCCGGATGTGGTCGGCGGTGGCGACCACCGACTCCACGAAGTGGTCCATGTCGACGCCGGAGGCCAGGAAGCTGCCGAGGTCGCCGTCGAGCTCCTCGTAGTAGGCGTGGCAGGAGATGTAGTCGACCTGGTCGTACGCCTCCTCCAGGACGGTGGCCTCCCAGGAGCCGAAGGTCGGCATCGAGGAGCTGGAGCTGCCGCAGGCGACCAGTTCCAGCGTGGGGTCGATCATGCGCATGGCCCGGGCGGTCTCGGCGGCGATCCGGCCGTACTCGGCGGCGGTCTTGTGGCCGGTCTGCCAGGGGCCGTCCATCTCGTTGCCCAGGCACCACATGCGGATGCCGAAGGGGTCGGGCGCGCCGTTCTTGATCCGCTGGTCGGACCAGGCGGTGCCGCCCGGGTGGTTGCAGTACTCCAGCAGGTCCAGGGCCTCGGCGACGCCCCGGGTACCGAGGTTGACGGCCATCATCGGCTCGACGCCGGCCTTCTCGGCCCAGCGGTGGAACTCGTGCAGGCCGAAGGCGTTGGTCTCGGTGCTGTGCCAGGCGAGGTCGAGGCGGGTGGGGCGGTCGGCGACCGGGCCGACGCTGTCCTCCCAGCGGAAGCCGGAGACGAAGTTGCCGCCGGGGTAGCGCACGGAGGTCACGCCCAGCTCGCGCACCAGGTCCAGGACGTCACGGCGCAGACCGTCCTCGTCGGCATGCCGGTGGCCGGGCTCGTAGATGCCGGTGTAGACGCAGCGGCCCATGTGCTCGACGAACGAGCCGAAGGTACGGGGATTCACGTCGGCGACGCGGAAGGCGGGGTCGACGGTCAGGGAGGCGTGCAGCATGAAGGTCGCTCCGAGAGGTGCGCGAGAAGAGGGGGAGGACAGCGGCTACTTGAGGCTTCCGACGGTCAGACCGCCGCGCCAGTACCGCTGCAGGAGGAGGAAGGCGACGACCAGCGGGAGGATCGCCACGAGAGAACCCGCGATGACGAGGGTGAACAGCGCGTTGGCGCCGGACTGGATCAGCGCTCCTTGGTACCAGGACTGCAGGCCGACGGTGAGCGGGAACAGCTTGTCGTTGTTCAGCATCACCAGCGGCAGGAAGAAGTTGTTCCAGGTGCCGACCATGGAGAACAGCAGCACGGTGACGAGCGCGGGCTTCAGCGTCGGCAGCGCGACGGACCACAGCACGCGCAGCTCGCCGGCGCCGTCGACGCGGGCCGCCTCCAGCAGCTCGTCCGGCAGGGACTCCTGCACGTACACCCGCACCAGGTAGACGCCGAACGGGTTGAGCAGCGAGGGCAGGATGACCGCCCACATGGTGTTGGTCAGCGCCACCTTGCTCAGCAGCAGGTAGGTGGGGATGGCCAGCGCGGTCGCCGGGACCATGATGGCGCCGAGCAGGCTGGAGAACAGCAGGTTCCGGCCCGGGAAGCGGTACTTGGCGAAGGCGTACCCGGCGAAGGTCGCCACGGCGGTGGCGCCGACGCCGCTGACGCCCGCGTAGATCGCCGTGTTGCCCATCCAGCGCAGGTACTCGCCGTCGTTGTAGGTGAACAGCTGCTGGAGGTTGTCGAAGAACGAGCCCGGCGAGTGGAACCACAGGGCGGCGGTGGAGAACAGCGCGTCGTTGTTCTTCGTGGCCGCGACGACCAGCCACCAGAACGGCATCAGGAAGTAAAGGATCATCGCCACCATCACCGCGTTGACGGTAACGCGTCCTCGGGCGGAGGACGTACGGCGGGGCGCCCGGGCGGCGGCGACGGCGGGAACGGGGGCGGCGGCGGTCGTCACTTCAGTCCGCTCCTTTTGCGCGTGGCGAACAGGAAGAGGTAGGAGCCGATGAAGACCACCGCTCCGAGCGAGAAGGAGATGGCGGCGGAGTAGTTGAACTCCGAGTACTGGAAGGCGAGGTTGTAGGCGTACAGGTTGGGCGTGTAGTCCGGGGTGATCACCTGGGAGGCGGTCGGCTCCAGCACCCGCGGCTCGGTGAAGAACTGCAGGGTGCCGATGATGGTGAACATCAGGGTGAGGACGATCGCTGAGGAGATCATCGGGATCTTGATGCGCAGGGCCGTCTGGATCTGCCCGGCGCCGTCGAGCTTGGCCGCCTCGTAGACCTCGCGGGGCAGTCCCTGGAGGGCGGCGTACAGGACGATCATGTTGTAGCCGGTCCACTGCCAGGTCACGATGTTGCCCAGCGACGTGAGCATCAGGCTGTGCGAGAGCAGGTCGATCTTGCCCAGGCCGAGCGCGTTGCTCAGGGAGTTCACCGGGCCGAAGGTCGGGCTGTAGAGGAAGCCCCACATCAGCGCGCCGATCACCGCGGGCACGGCGTACGGCATGAACAGCGTCATGCGGAAGACCTTGGCGAGGCGGCTGGTGACCTCGTCGATGATCAGGGCGCCGAGCAGGGCCAGCCCCAGCATCACCGGGATCTGCACCACGCCGAAGACCACCACGCGGCGCACACCGGACAGGAAGTGCGGGTCGGTGAAGGTCTGCCGGTAGTTGGCGAACCAGCTGAAGTGGTCACCGCCGACCAGGGTGGAGGTCCGCAGGCTCAGCCAGAAGGCGTACACCAGCGGTGCCACCAGGAAGGCCGCGAAGAGCAGGCCGAACGGGGTGACCAGCAGCAGGCCCATGGCCTTGTGGCGGGTGCGGGCGGACAGCCCTCCGCTGCGCCGGCCCGCCCTCCGGCCGGCGGCGTGGGTGCCACCGCCCTTGGTGGCGGGCCGGCCCAGGGGCACGGCCGCGGCGGATCCCTGCTGTCGGAGCAGGCTCATCACATCTCCTTGCGCGTCTCGCGGGGCCCCGGCCGGCGGCGGGCGTACGGCGCTCGGGCGCCGCCGGCGGGGGCAGTGGGGAGTCGGGGACTCGGGCCGGTTACTGGCTGACCTTGAATCCCTGCTTGGTCGCGTAGGAGGTCACCTGCTGCTGGACGTTGTCCGAGACGGACGACCAGGCGGTCTGGCCCTGGAGGGCCTTGCCGACCTCACTGGTGTCGGTGTTGTAGGCGAAGTCCTGGAACGGGCTCCAGTCGAAGGCCCCGATGCCGTTCGCGGCGGGCACGAACACCGAGTTGATCTGCTGACCGCCGAAGAAGTCGTACTTCTTCTCCTTGAAGTACGCCCCGTTGAGGATCGGGTTCGACAGCGGGAACAGGTAGGCCTGGTCGATGCCGATCTTCCACGCGGCCTCGGAGGTGCCGAAGAGCTCCCGGGCGACCTCGGTGGCCTCCTTGGGGTGCTTGGTCTGCGTGGTCACCGAGAAGCTCGAACCGCCCCAGTCGCCCTGGTCGTTGCCGCCCGCCGTCCACTGGGGCAGCGGGGCCACCCGCCACTTGCCCGCGGTCTTCTTGGCGACGCTGGAGAGGTAGCCGGGGCCCCAGCCGGCCGCGATGTAGGTGGCGTACTTGCCGCTGCTGAGGCCGTTGTAGAAGTCCGTGGTGGCGTACGACGTGGTGTCGACCAGCTTGTTCTTGACCAGGTCGCCCCAGTACTCGTACACCTTCTTGGCGCCCGCGTCGTTGAGCTTGACCCCGATGTCCGGCAGCTTGCTCGCCGAGTAGGTGTAGGGGCGGGAACCGGCCTGCCACATCAGGCCCTGCCGCCAGCCGGCGGCGGTCTGGTCGCTGCCGAAGTCGGTCAGGTAGGCGTTCGGGTCGGCCTTGTGCAGTTTGGCCGCCTGCTCCTTGAACTCCGCCCAGGTGGTCGGCACCTTCAGGTCGTACTTCTTGAAGAGGTCCGCCCGGTACATCATCGCCATCGGGCCGCCGTCGACCGGGATGGCGTAGACGTGGTCGCCGTCGGAGGCCTGCTTCCAGGCCCAGTCCACGTAGTTGCCCTTGTCGTCGTTCGCGCCGTACTTGCCCATGTCGAGCAGGCCCTTGGTGAGCTGGATGGTCGGCAGCTCCTGGAACTCCAGCATGACGACGTCCGGGGCGCCCTGGCCGGCCTTCAGCGCGGTCTTCAGCTTGGTGTACTCGTCCTGGCCGACGCCCGCCTGCACCCAGTCGACCTGGACGTCCTTGTGCGTCTTGTTGAACTCGTCCACGACCTGCTTGAACTGCGGGTACCAGGCCCACACCTTGATGTGCACCGGCCCGCTGCCCGCGGCGCCGCTCCCACTGCCGCTTCCGCCGCCGCCACAGGCCGCGAGGAGCACGCCGGCGAGGGCGGCGGAGGTCGCCGCGACCGCGGTCCGGCGGACGGAACGGAGCTTGGGCTTTCTGCTGGAGGACATGAGGAATCTCCTGGGTGAGGTGCCCTGGGGGCAGGAGGACGGAGGTACGACGAAGTACAGGGGGTACGGGGAGGCACAGCGAGGTGTGGAGAGGTGCGCGGGCACACGGAGGTACGGCGTCGGCGGGCCGAGGGCATGCGGGTATGCCGGCTCGGGTGTGCTGCCCGCCGACGGATCCTGGCGAGCGGACGTCAGTTGACGCGGGAGGGTGGGCGTGCGTGACGTCGGTGAGAATGAGAGGTGCGACGGGGAAGGGAAGGGGGGAGACAGCCGGGTGATCAGCGCGCGGACGCGCTCAGCCCACGACGAGTAAAGGGTGGTGTCCCGTCAGGACCGGTGCGGCTACCGGCCCCTGAGAGGTTGCTGTTCCCACTGCGGCTCCAACTGGTCAATCCCCGCGAGGATCTCGGGGATCCGGTCCGCGACGCGGTGTCGTCACGGTCCTCGGGGTACGCGATCCGCTGGATCGGGCCCCTTCTGCTACGCTCTGCAGCGCTGCAAAAGAGATAACCGAGAACTTGCCGCGCTGCAAGAGGCGCAGAAGTTCTCTTGGGGGAAAATTGCAGCGCTGAAACCGACATCCGGGATGAAGGTGACCTATGGCAAAGGGCGTCACACTCCGCGACGTCGCGGCGCTCGCCGGCGTCTCCAGCCGGACCGTGTCCAACGTGGTCAACGGCTACGCGCCCGTCGCCGAAGCCACCCGGGCCCGGGTGCAGCAGGCCGTGGACGAGCTCGGCTACCGGCCCAACGTGCTGGCCCGCAACCTCGCCGCCGGCCGTTCCGGCCAGATCGCGGTGGTCGTGCCGTACCTGGACACGCCGTACTTCGCCGAGCTGCTGCAGGGCATCATCCGCGCGGCCCGGGTGCAGGGGTACAACGTCCTGATCGACCAGACGGACGGCGACGCCGAGCACGAGAAGATGTTCCTCAGCCGCGGTTCCCAGTCCCTGCTGTTCGACGGCGTCATCTTCAGCCCGCTGGGCCTCGCCCAGTCCGACCTGTCCGAGCGCGACGCGAGCCTGCCGCTCGTCGTGCTCGGCGAGCGGGTGAGCGACGGCGGTTTCGACCATGTCGGCATCGACGACGTCGCCGCCTCCCTGGAGGCCACCGAGCATCTGCTCGGCCTCGGCCGGCGCCGCGTCGCCGCGATCGGCGACCAGCCGTACCGCACCGGCGAGGCGGCGCAACTGCGCACCCGCGGCTACCGTCTGGCCCACGAGCGCGCCGGTGTGACCGTCCGGGAGGAGCTCATCGTCTCCACCCCGCGCTTCAACCGCTCCGACGGCGCGAGCGCCATGGCCCACCTGCTCGACCTGGAGGAACCGCCCGACGCGGTCTTCTGCTACAGCGACCTGGTCGCCCTGGGCGCCCTGCACACCCTGGCCTCCCGCGGGCTGCGCGTCCCGGAGGACGTCGCCGTCGTCGGCTACGACGACATCGAGGACGGCCGCTACTCCAACCCGTCCGTCACGACGATCTCCCCGGACAAGAAGGTGATCGCCGAGACAGCGGTGGAACGACTGCTCAAACGGATCGGCAGTCCGACTCCCGTCCCCGGCATGGAGATCCGGGCCCCGCACCGGCTCGTCCCACGAGCCAGCACCATGGGACGGCAGGCGGCGGGAGCCTGATCACCACGGCGCGGACGGTTTCCTCGGTGGCCCGCTCGCCGCGCAGTCGGACGCTGCCGGCCACCGCGGGGCGGAAGAGCCCTCACACCGACGCCTGTCGCGGAAGCGGGTGAGGCCGCTCGGTCCCGGGCCCGGGCTCCGCGGCGGTGAGGGGACCGGCGACGACGGTGAGCTCCCTGCCCGGGCGAGGAGGGGCGGATGACGAGGGCGCGCACGTGAGTTCGTCCCTTCGGTGCGTCTCTTCGGTGCATCTCGTCGGCTCGTCCCTTCCGTGGTCTGTCAGACCAGTGCGGAGACCCGCCGTACGACCTCGCGGCAGAAGTCTCCGACGCCGTCGGGGTCGTCGATGAACTGCGAGGGCTTGACGCAGAACGTGGTGAAGCCCTGCGCCATCTGCTCGGGGACGCAGGCGAGCGCCTGGCCGAGGTCGGCGCACGAGGTGTCGTCCGGGAAGACCGCGCGGGTGCCGCCGATCATCTCCAGGTCCGCGACGTCCCGTCCGGCGGCGCTCATCGCGTCGGCCAGCTTGCGCATCTCCTCGGGTGTCGGACGCCCGAGGGGATTGAAGGCGTGGCCGTACCGGACGATCCGGCGGACCATGGCGTCGTGCATGCCGGCCCCGCCGAAACACAGGCGCGGTCCGTCGGGACGGTACGCCTTCGGCTCGAAGTAGACGTCCTCGAAGGCGTAGTGCTCGCCCTTGTGGGACGCCGGCGACGGACGCCACAACTTGGCCCAGATCTCCAGGTGTTCGTCCAGCAGCCTGCCACGCCGGGCGAACGGCACCCCGAGGGCCGCGTACTCGTCGCGGCTCCAGCTGACGTTGGGCAGCACTGTCAGACGGCCCTCGGAGAGCAGGTCGAGGGTGCCGAGTTCGCGGGCGAGCAGGAGGGGGTGGCGCAGGGGGGCGATCACGGCGGAGGCGGCGAGGCCGATCCGCTCGGTGACCGCCGCGACGGCGCCCAGCAGGAGCAGGGAGTTGGGCCAGGGTGTGTACGGGTCCTGGTTGCCCGGCAGGGCGTAGTCGCGGGGGTTGCCCATCACGCCTTTCACGCCCGCGTCCGGGCCGAGGACGATGTGCTCGCTGATCATGACGGAGTCGAACCCGGCGTCCTCCGCCTCGCGCGCCCAGCGCACCACCGCGGGCAGGTCGGCCCGGCCGCCGGTCATCGTCCAGTTCTCGCTGAGCACGAGCTGCATGCGGGGGACAGTCGTCATGGGCCTTCTTCCGTTCACAGGGTCGTCGAGGCGGGTCGGAGGATCCGCGAGTACGCGGGGAACTCCCAGTCGGTGACGGCCCGTCGGAAGCGGGCGAGCTCCTGGCGTTTCAGCGCCGTGACGACCTCGGTGAAGCGGTCGCCGAGGGCTTCGGCGAGCAGCTTGTCCTGTTCGAGGGCCGTCAGGGCCGCGTCGAGCCTGTCCGTCATCGGCTGTGGCGGTCGGGCACCGAGCCTGCTCCGGTCCGGGCGGGTCATTTGGCTTCAAACAGTAGAACGCCCCAAGTGGTCCGGCAAGAGCGGGGCGCCGCCGCGCCTCGGGTCGAAGGGCGCCGTACGCCTGGCGGCGGCGCGCCGCTGACGCGGCCACCACCGCCGACCCGACGACTCCGGTGCAGGCCAGGACACCGGGCAGCCGGAGGGGAAGCCGCGGCGGTACCGGCGGAGCGGGCTGCACCGGCAGGGCGGGCGGCAAAGCAACAAGGCGGGCGGTACCGGCGGAGCGGGTGGCCTCGTAGCGAGGGGGCCCGCTCCGCTGTTGTGCGTGTCAGGCCGACGCCTCGACCGTCGAGCCCGCCTGGGCCGGCTGCCGCACGACGCGGCGGGGCCGGGTCGGCATCCCGAGGGTCGGGTTGGCGACGCTCCAGGCCGCGCCCTTGCAGACCACTTCCTTGTAGACGGCGGCGAGCCGTCCGGTCAGGGCCGCCCCCACGGAGCGGTCGTCGGCGGTGACGTACTGGATCAGGCCTTCCCTGCGGCCCAGCGAGATGCACTGGTTGAAGTAGCGGAGCGGCGCGTTCGGGAGCTTTCCGCCGGTCAGGCGTGCCGCGATGGCGTCGGCGGCCTGCCACGCCATGGGGGTGCCGGAGGCGCACGACATCCGCAGCGGCTTGTCGCCGGGGCCCATCGCCATGGCCGCGTCGCCCACGGCGTACACGTCCGGGTGCGAGACCGAGCGCATGGTCCCGTCGACCACGATCTGGCCGGTGTCGGTGACCTCCAGGGTGGTGGCCCGCGCGATGGGGTGGACGGCGAAGCCGGTGGTCCACACGGTGACCGCGGCCGGGATGGACGTGCCGTCGGCGATGGTGACGCGGTCGGCCTCGACGCCGGTGACGGCGGCGTGTTCGTACGCGGTGATGCCGAGCTTGCCGAAGACCTTCCGCAGGTGCCGGCGGCCCTTGGGCGAGAGCCAGTCGCCGAGGGCGCCGCGGGCGGCGAGGGCGACGGCGAGGTCCGGGCGGGCCTCGGCGATCTCGGTCGCGGCCTCCAGGCCGGTGAGGCCGCCGCCGACCACGACCACGGGCTGCCCGGCGTCCAGGCGGGCCAGGCGCTCACGCAGCCGCAACGCTCCGGCGCGGCCGGCGATCTCGTGTGCGTGCTCGGCGGTGCCGGGGACGCCCTGGTCGTTCCAGCCGCTGCCGAGGGCGTAGACGAGGGTGTCGTACTGCAGTTCCTCGGCTTCCCCGGCGCCGTTCGCGTCGATGACGGCGACCGTCTTGTGGTCGACGTCGACGCCGGTGACCTTCGCCAGCTTCAGTTCGACGCCGGTGCCCGCGAACATCTCGCTGAACGGCCGGGGCCTGAGGTCCTGGCCGGTCGCGAGCTGGTGCATCCGGACGCGCTCGACGAAGTCGGGCTCGGCGTTGACGAGGGTGATGGCGACGTCTTCGCGGTGCAGCCGCCTGGCGAGGCGCCCGGCGGCGATGGCTCCGGTGTATCCGGCTCCGAGGACGACGATGCGGTGCTGCATTTCCTGGCTCCTGTCGTGAGCGGCTCTTGAGCGGATTCGCCACTTGAACCGGGCAACCCGCCGTTTCCTGACAAGAACGCGATGTGAAGCACATCACACAGGGCAGCAGAGTCGGAAGCCGTTGAGGAGCAGCAGGTCAGAAGGCGGTGAGCAAGGGTTCGCCGTGGTCGGCGGCCGCCCATCGCCGGGTCGCGCGTTCGAGCTTGTCGGGGTTGACCTGGTTGCGGAACGCGGCGATGCCCTCGGCGGTGATCTCCAGGCACATGACGCCGACGACCCGGCCGTCGACGACCGCCACGACGGCGGGCTCGCCGTTGGCGTCCATGACGTAGACCTCGGGTGAGCCGCCGACCAGGGAGCGCTTGGCCTTGCTCGGCTTGAACAGGCCCCGCATGAACTTCGCGACCGCGAGGGCGCCCTCGAACGCCTTGGCCCGGGCCGGAACCTTCCCGCCGCCGTCGCCGATCGAGATGGCGTCCTGGGTGAGCAGCCGCACGAGCGGCTCGGTCCTGCCGCTGGTGGCGGCCGCGAGGAACTCCTCGACGATCCGCCGGGCGGCGGCCTCGTCTATCTCGGCGCGGGCCTTGCCGTCCGCGACGTGCTTCTTGGCACGGTGGAAGATCTGCTGGCTGGCGGCCTCGGTGATGTCGAGGATCTCGGCGATCTCCCGGTGCGGGTAGCCGAAGGCCTCCCGCAGCACGTACACCGCCCGCTCGCCCGGGGACAGCCGCTCCAGTACGGCCATGACCGCGTACGACACCGACTCGCGCTGTTCGGCGGTGTCGGCCGGGCCGAGCATCGGGTCCCCGGCGAGCAGCGGCTCGGGGAGCCATTGGCCCACATAGGTCTCGCGCCGCGCGCGGGCCGAGGCGAGCTGGTTGAGGCACAGGTTGGTGAGAACCTTCGTCAGCCAGGCCTCGGGGACCTCGATGTGGTCGACGTCGGCGGCCTGCCAGCGCAGGAACGTCTCCTGCGCGGCGTCCTCGGCCTCGCTCGCGGAACCGAGAAGGCGGTAGGCGATGGCCTCCAGGCGGGGCCTGGACGCCTCGAACCGGTCCACGTCGCTCATGGTCAGGGCCATGACCGGGATCCTAGTCACTCGCGGTGCGCGTCGGCCGCCGCCCGCCGGGATCCGGCCCACCGCGGCCTCGGGCCGGGCCGGCGGCCCGACCGGGCGCCTGCCACCCGCCACCGCACGCACGGCGTCCGGTCCATGGGGGCGGCGCCGGTCACGCCGTACCTGTCCCCGGAGGAGTTGTGCGCGGGAGCCGGGCCACCCGGATCCGGGTCGTGGAGTCGATCAGGCCGAACCCTCCAGTGCGGCACGCCAGACAGGGCTGTCGACGTAGTGGTTGTCGAAGCGCTCCGAGGACTCGGCGATCTCCTTCGGGTCCGCCTCGCCGCGCATCACCCGGCCGAGCAGGCGCAGGTAGTCGAACCTGCCCATACCGGGGGTGAAGACGAACAGGACATCCGCTTCACGGCCCGGGGCGGCCGCGAAGGCGTGCGGGGTGTGGGGCGGCACCGCGAGGAAGTCGCCCGCCTCCAGGACGGTGACCTCCTCGCCCACCAGGACCTGCAGAGCCCCGCTGATCACGAAGAACAGTTCCGTCGCCCGGGTGTGGAAGTGGGCCGGCGCCCCTGCCGCGCCCTTCGTGAAGGTGGAGCGGTAGCTGGTGAAGCCGCCCGGGGTGCCGTCCGAATCGGCCAGGAGGGTCATCACGCTGCTCGGGTCGGAACAGGTCTCGGCGTCCGCGTGGCGGGTCAGCACCACCGCGGGCGGGGTGCTGGTCGCGGACGTGGTGGAGGTCTTCTCGTTCATGATCACGCTCCTGGTGTTCCGAGTGGCTTTCGTGCAGGTGTGCGAGGTCGGCGCGCCCCCGGGCCCCCGGACCGCTCCTGCCTGTCTTTCAACCTTGATAATCTCAACGTTGAGATAAAAACAGCTCGACCCTCTCAGCGTCAAGTCTCTTAACGTTAAGATGATGCTCGTTGAGAAGGTGTCCGTTGAGAGGAGTGGCGGGATGAGCGATGTCGTGGACGCGATCATCGGACAGTGGGCCAAGGAGCGCCCCGACGTGGTGGAGGACCTCTGGCCGGTCGAGCTCTTCGCGCGGATCCAGCGGCTGGCCCGAGTGATCGACAAGTCCGCCAAGGCCACGGCCGCCGCGCACGGAGTGGAGCACGGCGAGTTCGACGTGCTCACCACACTGCAGCGCTCCGGGCCTCCCTACGCCCTCACCGCCGGGGCCTTCCTCAAGGAATCCATGGTGACCTCCGGCGCGATCACCAACCGCATCGACAGGATGGAGGCCAAGGGCCTGGTCGAGCGGGTGCGCGAAGGCGACGACCGGCGCACCGTCAGGATCCGCCTCACCGAGTACGGACACGAGGTCACCCGGGCCGCCTTCGCCGACCATCTGGCGCACTACGCACAGCTGCTCGCCGACGTGGACCGCGACCTGGTCGGGAAGACCGCCGAGGGCCTCCGGCAGGTGCTGGAGGCCCTCGGCGACACGCCCGCCACGTGATGGCCGTCCCACGGCCGGCTCCCGCACTCCGGTCGGGCTGCCGGGCCCGACGGCATGGGCCGGCCGTCTCCTCGTCGCTCGGCCGCACGGGGAAACGGGTGAATCCGGCAGTGCGGTGGGTGGCGGCCGGTGCGACGGCGGGAAGGCCCTCGTGCACAGCGGAGAAGCGATGGGCAGGGAGTGTCCTCATGCCGAAGTTCCTCATCCAGGCGACCTACACGGCCGAGGGCACCAAGGGGTTGCTCAAGGAGGGCGCGAGCGGCCGCCGCGCCGCCGTCGAGCAGGTCGTCACCGACCTCGGCGGCTCGGTGGAAACCATGTACTTCGCCTTCGGGGAGGACGACATCGTCCTCATCGTCGACTTCCCCGACCCGGTCTCCATGGCCGCAGTCAGCCTGACCGTCAAGGCCAGCGGCGCCCTGCGGACCCGGGCCACCCCCCTCCTCACCCTCGACGAGATCGACGAGGCCGCCCGCCGGCAGGTCGCCTTCCGCGCCCCGGGCGCGTAGCAAGAGGGTGGGTGGAGCCGTCGGACCAGGGGGGACGCGGCCGCCGTCCCACCCACGGAGTTGATTGATCGCGCTGCGGAAGGGGGGTGGCAATCAACGTTCCGGTTGCCAACCTCGGTGACGGCACACGGGCGGCCACCGGTCCCGGCCGGTGTCGTGGCGACCCTCCTCGCTTCCGCGAGCGGCCGCCGATCCCACCACCGAGGAACCCAGGAGCGTACGGACGTGAGAATCGCACTCAAGAAGGCGGGAGTGGCCGTTTCGGCCGGCGTCATGACCTTCGCCGGCCTGCTGTCCACCGCCGGTCCCGCCCAGGCGGCGGGGCCGATGGGCGCCCACAACATCCGGGGAGTGGACCCGGGCAACACCGACTGGCTGATAGAGCTGTTCTGCAGCCAGGGGCAGCCGGACGACATCCACTTCGGCGCGTACAACGTGAAGACCGGTGAGTTCCGCAAGGAGAAGGACTACATCGGCAAGATCAGCAGGAACCGCGCGCCCCTCGGTGACTGGGAGGTCTTCGCCGGCCGCTGCTACTACCCGCAGGCCTCCACCTGGACCTTCACGGGCAAGGAGGAGCGCATCTCGCAGTGGATCGCCAACCGGGGCCGCACCGACGACAAGGAGACCTTCGTCCGCGGCTACTCCTCCAAGACCTCCTCGTCGAAGAGCGTCGGCGGCTCGATCGACTTCGGTCTCGCCAAGAAGATCTTCACCGGCAAGCTCGGCGGCAACTTCAGCTACCAGTGGGGCTGGGAGGAGACCCGTTCGTTCGAGCGGCGCAGCGAGAAGTCCATCCCGCCGTGCACCCAGATCGCCGTGACCTGGAAGCCGTACAAGCGGGTGGTGCGCGTCAACCCGGTCATCGAGATCGGCTCGTACGCCTGGCAGAACTCCAACGGCTCGATCACGCAGGTCGGCACCTGGCGCGGCCGTGACGCCTCCTACAAGCGCATCTACTCGTACGGCTACTACATCGACGGCACCTCCGACCAGCTCATCAAGACCTGGAACGGCACCAAGGAGCCCGACGGCGTGGAGAGCAAGGTCGAGCAGAAGCTGAACCCGAGCACCTGCTCCCACTGACGGGCCCCTTGCCGGCTGCCCGGACCGGCCCCCGCCGCCCTCCCGGCGGGGGCCTTCCCCGTTGCTCGCGGCTCTCCGAGGTCCGTCCCCGTCTCCGTCCCGGTGTCAGCCGGTGGGCGGAGCGGCCCGTACGAGACCTGTCTGGTAGGCGATGACGACGAGCTGGGCGCGGTCGCGGGCGCCCAGTTTGGTCATGGCTCGGTGGATGTGGGTGCGCACGGTCAGCGGGCTGAGCGTGAGGTCCTCGGCGATCTCGGTGTTGGATCTGCCTTCGGCCGCCAGGGCCATCACCTCCCGTTCGCGGACCGTGAGGTCGGCCAGGCGGTCCGGGGGCGCCAGATGGGTGCCGGGGGCGGGCGCCATGAGGAAGCGGGTGATGAGGGAGCGGGTGGCGCCGGGTGAGAGGAGCGCCTCGCCCGAGGCCACGGTGCGCAGGCCGGCCAGGAGCGTGTCGGCGGTGACGTCCTTGCCGAGGAAGCCGCTGGCACCGGCGCGCAGGGCCTGGGCGACGTAGTCCTCCGTCTCGAAGGTGGTCAGGATGAGGACGCGGGTGGCGGACAGCTCCGGGTCGGCGCAGATGGCGGCGGTCGCGGCGAGGCCGTCCGTGCCCGGCATACGGATGTCCATGAGGACGATGTCGGGGTGGTGGACGCGGGCCAGGCGCATCGCCTCCGCGCCGTCAGAGGCTTCGCCGACCACCTCCATGTCCTCACAGGAGTCGATCAGGATCCGGAAGGTGGCCCGCAGCAGGGCCTGGTCGTCGGCGAGCAGTACGCGCACGCTCATGGTGTGTCGCCTCCTTCGGCGGCGTGAGGCTGCAACGGCAGCGCGGTGGTGACCGCGAAGCCGCCTTCGGGGCGGGGGCCCGCGCGCAGTTCGCCGCCGATGGAGTGGGCGCGTTCACGCATGCCCATGACGCCGAAGCCACGGACCGGCACGGCTTCGGTGGCCGTGGCGGTGGCGGGGCCGTCGTTGCTGACCGTGATCAGCAGACGGGAGCCGGTGTACGCGAGGCGCACGTGGGCGGCCTCCGTGGTGGCGTGCTTGGTCACGTTGGTCAGGGCCTCCTGCACGATCCGGAACGCGGTCAGGTCCACCCCCGGTGAGAGCGGCTGGGGCTCGCCTTCGGTGGTGACGGTGACGTCGAGGCCCGCGGACTCGCACGTCGAGATCAGCTCCGGCAGGCGGGCGAGGCCGGGGGACGGCTCCAGCGGTGTGGAGCCGGAGTCGTCGTTCCTGCGCAGCAGTCCCAGCGTGCCCTTCAGTTCCCGCAGTGCCGAGGACGTGGTGCCGGTCAGGTCGGTGAGGATCTTCTTGGTCTGTTCGGGGCTGCTAAGGGCGAGGTGTGCGGCCGTGCCGGCCTGGGCGTTGGCCAGGGCCAGGTGGTGGGCGACGACGTCGTGCAGCTCACGGGCGATGCGCATGCGCTCCTCGGTGACCCGCTGGCGTGCCTCCTCCTCACGGGTGCGCTCGGCGTGCTCGGCGCGGGCCTGTACCGCGGTCAGGTAGGCGCGGCGCAGTTGGGTCATCTTGCCGGCTGCGAGGGGCAGCATCAGCCAGAAGATCGGACCGATCGTCCTGAGCAAAACCGAGAGCTGGTCCATGGAGTCGGAGAACACCGCCGCGACGGTCACCGCCACGAGGGTGGTGATGCCGTAGGCGCGGGTGGTCCTGCGGTCGGTGAGGGCGGCGAGCCAGTAGAGCGCCGCCATGATGGGCGCCAGCAGGAGCGGGGTGAGCAGGTAGCCGAACGCGACCGCCGCCACCGTGCAGACGGCGGTCACGGTGACGACGGTGCGCGGGTGGGTGCGGTGCTTCAGCAGGGCGAGGCAGGACACGCTCATCAGGACGGTGGCGGCCTTGTCCTGACTGGGCGGGTCCGCGCCGGGCAAGGTGAGCGAGCTGCCGAGGGTCGCGCAGCCCATCAGGGCCAGGACGATCGCCAGATCGACGAGGAACGGGTGGCGGACCGCGAATTCCTCGAGGCGATCCGCGTAGCGCCGCTCCGGGCTGAGCGGCGTGCTTTCCCGGGGTCGCTTGCTCATCGGGTCTCTCCGGTCGGTGGGGCTGGGGACCATCGTGGTCGACTTCGGGCGGGAACGCCCCGGGGGCCGCCCGTGTGCTTCGCCACGGACGGCCCCGGTGGGGGGTGGGGGGTGGGGGATGGTTGGGTCAGGTGCGCGCCGGTTCCAGGTCGGGCCGGTCGGCCGCGGCGTGGTCCGTCTCGGGTCGGCGGCTGAGCGCTTCGCCCTCCACGTCGACGCGGGGCAGGATCCGGTCCAGCCACTTCGGCAGCCACCAGGCCCGGTCGCCGAGCAGGGCGAGGACGGCGGGCACGATCGCCATCCGTACGACGAAGGCGTCGAAGAGGACGGCGGAGGCCAGACCGAACCCGATCATCTTGATCATCGAGTCGCTCTCGCCGACGAACCCGGCGAACACCGCGATCATGATCAGCGCGGCGGCCACGACCACACGGGCGCTGTGCCGGAAGCCGGAGGTGACCGCCTCGGCCGGCGAGTCCCCGTGGACGTACGCCTCCCGCATCCGCGAGACGAGGAACACCTCGTAGTCCATCGCGAGGCCGAAGACGATGCCCACCAGGAAGATCGGCATCAGACTCATGATCGGTCCGGTCTGCTCCACGCCCAGGATCCCGGCGCCGTGACCCTGCTGGAAGACCACGACGACCGTGCCGAGGGAGGCCAGCACCGACAGCAGGAAGCCGAGAGCCGCCTTGAGCGGGACGAGCAGGGACCGGAAGACCACCAGCAGCAGGACGATCGCCAGGCCGACGACGACGATCAGGTACGGGACCAGCGCGGCCTGGACCTTGTCGGAGATGTCGATGTTCAGCGCGGTCGTGCCGGTGACCTCGAAGGTCGCCCCGGTCTCGGACTCGACCCCGGGACGCTCGTCGCGGATGGTCGTCACCAGGTCCTTGGTCTTCTCGTCGGTCGGCGCGGTGGACGGCACGGCCGAGAAGACCGCGGTGTCACCGGCGTCGTTGAAGCGGGCCGGGGAGACCGACACGACACCCTCGGTGGCGCCGATCTCCTTGCCGATCGTCGCCGCGGCGCCCTTCGGGTCGTCGGCGCCCTTGGCGTCCACGACGATGGTCAGCGGCCCGTTGAAGCCCGGCCCGAAGCCCTCGGCGAGGGCGTCGTAGGCCCGGCGCTCGGTGGCGGAGGTGGGCTTGGCCTCGTCCCCGGGCATGCCCAGCTGCAGGTTCGTCATCGGCACGGCGAGGGCGCCGAGGCCCACCACGCCGAGCAGCAGCACAGGCAGGGGGCGGCGCAGCACGAACCGCGCCCAGCGGGTGCCCCCGTTGTCCTCGGCGCTCTCCTCGACACGGCCGCTCTTGCGGGCCTTGCGCTTGAGCACCGCGTTCGGCCAGAACCCGAGGAACGCCGGGACGAGGGTCAGCGCGATCAGTACGGCGACGACGACCGCGCCGGCGGCGGCCAGGCCCATCTTGGTGAGCATCGGGATGCCGACCACCGCGAGCCCGGCCAGGGCGATGACGACGGTGAGGCCGGCGAAGACGACCGCCGACCCGGCGGTGCCGACGGCCATCCCGGCCGCCTCCTCCGGCGCACGGCCCTTGGCGCGCTCCTCCCGGTAGCGGGAGACGACGAACAGGGCGTAGTCGATGCCGACGGCGAGGCCCAGCATCATCGCGAGGGTGCCGGTCGTCGTGGACAGGCCGAGGGCGTGGGACAGGGCCATGATCGTGGCCATGCTCACGCCGACGCCGATGAGGGCGGTGAGCAGCGGCAGCCCGGCGGCGGCCAGGGAACCGAAGGTGACCAGCAGGACGACCGCGGCCACCGCGATGCCGATCACCTCGGCGATTCCGCCGGCCCCGCCGCCGTCGTCCATCGCGCTCCCGCCCGCCTCGACGGTCAGCCCGGCGTCCCGGGCGTCGTCGATGGCCTTCTCCAGGTGGCTCTTGCTGGCGTCGGTGAGGTCGGTGGCCGCGACCTTGTAGGTGACCGTCGCGTACGCCGTCGTGCCGTCCTTGCTGACCGCCTTCGCCTGGAACGGGTCGACGGCGCTCGCGACCTGTGTGCCGTTGCCGAGCTCGGCCACCGTCTCCTCGACGGCCTGCTTGTTCTCGGTGGCGGTCACCTTCTCACCGCTCGGCGCGATGAACACGACCCGGGCGGTCGCACCGTCGGCCGTGGCGCCGGGGAAGCGCTGTTCCATCAGGTCGAACGCCTTCTGGGACTCGATGCCCGGCATCGAGAACTCCTCGTCGGCGGCACCGGGGGCCTTGAGGGCGCCCAGCCCGACGGCGGCCAGGACGGCCGCCCAGACCAGGGCGACGTACCAGCGTCGCCGGAAGGCCAGACGGCCCACTCGATACAGGAAAGTAGCCACGGCAGAGGGTCTCCACATCTGGATGCGTCCGGTTCCCGAACGTCTTCAAGGCTCTCGGGCACGGACCCGCCCTGTCGTCGTGCGCCTGCCGACAATCCCCGCTACTGAGAACGCAGTACAGCCCGGCCGCCGGGCTCCACCGCGGGTACTACAGGGAGGCCGCGGGGTCAGCCCGAGGTCTCGACGGCCCGTGACACGCGTGCCGACCGCATCGCCGGGACGGGGCAGCCGACGGTCTTGGAGAACGGCCGCTCCCAGGCCCCGGCGCACGCGCCCGACGAGCCCGGCCGACGGCCGGTAGCAGGAGTAGCGTGGGACGAAGAAGGCCACGGAGAGCTTCTCCCGGCCTCACCGCCGGTTCCGCACAGGCCGGCCGTCACGGCCCGCCGCCGGAACGGCACAGGCAGGTGAGCACAGTGCCCGGTACCGATCCCCCGCCCGCGACGGGGCTCCTCCCGGACGGCGTCCACGAGTCCGTACGCCCCGGGACGGCCCTTCTGCGGCTGGAGACGACACATGACCGCCGGGGAGTCCTCGACGGCGCGTGGTGGCCGCGCTCACGTGACGTCACCGTCGAGCTGCCCGGTCTGGTCAGCGCGCTCGCCGAACGCCTCGGGCCGATCGCCCGGGTCGGCCTGGACCGCGGCGCCTGGGACGGACTGCCGACGCGCCTGGTCGTCGACGGCCGGGTCGTGCACATCGACGCGTCGTCCGTGGGCGACGACACCGTCCTGGTCACCCGAGGCGACCAGGACCTCTTCTCCCTGCTCGTCGTACCGCCGGACACGCCGCCCGGCGCCGCGCGGGCAGCGATGGCCCAGGCGGTGCGTGCCGACAATCTCAAGGGGGCCGGGCGGATCCTCGTCGAGACCGGTGCCGAGCCGCTCTCCGCCCCTGTCGGCACCAAAGACAGGGAGCAGGCATGATCAGCGCGGCCGACGTCCGGGAGTGGCGCGACCACGACGTGGTCGACCCCAAGGGGCGGAAGATCGGCACACTCGAAGGCGTCTACGTGGACACGGCCACGGACGAACCGGCCATGGCCACGGTGCGTACGGGGCTGCCCACCCGTCAGCGTCTGGTCTTCGTCCCGCTCGACGAGGCGGTCCTGGGACCCGGCTACGTCAGGGTCTCCCACCCCAAGGGGACGGTGCGCAAGGCGCCTTCGATCGGGACGGAGGACATCCTGCCCGCCGAGCAGGAGGAGACGGTCTTCCACTATTACGACCTCGCGTACCGGCGGGGCGCCCACGGCGAACGCCGGCTGGCGCGCCGCTGACGGCCTGCGCGGGAGGCAACTCTGTCACGGCGAGGGCACATGTCCTCGCCTGCCGCGGTTAGGGTTGTCGCACGAGGCGGACGGGGCCGAATCCTTCGGAGCACGGGTGACGCGCACGACCCGGGTCCCTTGCCGCACCCCCGAAACGAAGGTGTCATGCCCGCTGAGAACGCCCCTGCCGCCGGGAACCTCGACGACGACGACTACCCCGCCTACACCATGGGGCGGGCCGCCGACGTTCTCGGCACCACACCCGCCTTCCTCCGCGCCGTCGGCGAAGCCGACCTGATCACTCCGCTGCGTTCGGAAGGCGGCCACCGCCGTTACTCCCGCAGCCAGTTGCGCGTCGCCGCCCGCGCTCGTGAACTCGTCGACCAGGGCACCCCCATCGAGGCCGCGTGCCGCATCATCTCTCTCGAGGACCAGCTCGACGACGCCCTCCGCACGAACCGGGAAATGCGCCGGAAGATGGACGAGCACGGCGCGGATACCTAGTCCCGCCGGCACAGAAATTCAGCCTGCCACGCGATGAGAAATACTGGGCGATCCTGAAAACACAGGGGGCTTCCACCCGACCTGTGTTAGCGTGACAGCAGTTGCGGTTTTGGTTACCAGAGACTTCTTTGCCTGGCTTTCCGGATCTTTCCGGAGGGGTGATCACAGCGGCGACTCGGATCCGTGAAGTGCGGAGTCCGGCACTGCCCCAAGGGAGATTCAATATGGCATCTGGCACCGTGAAGTGGTTCAACGCGGAAAAGGGCTTCGGCTTCATCGAGCAGGACGGCGGCGGCGCTGACGTGTTCGCCCACTACTCGAACATCGCCACCAGCGGCTTCCGCGAGCTTCAGGAAGGCCAGAAGGTTACCTTCGACGTCACGCAGGGCCAGAAGGGCCCGCAGGCCGAGAACATCGTTCCCGCCTGACACCGACGCGAACCATGTGGCTGGGGCCCGCGCTCTCGGGGTGCGGGCCCCAGCCCGTTGTTCCCCCGCATTTCCCGGATTTCCCGCATCACTGACAGCCCTGGCTTCAACACACCGAGACGCCCGGTTCTCGCATTCCTTCGGCTCATTCCTGTGAATCCTCGTGCGGCTCCCCGCTGCGGGACGGAATTCCTCGATACGCCGCGTCGAGGAAGGTTCTCCCATCAACCGCACCCGCCGTGACGGGCGCGGTCGATTCCTCCGGTGTTCCACTCCGACCCTGTGGAGGCAACCATGCGCTGTGTCATCGCCCGATTCCCGTTCGACCTGATCAAGAGTGAGGTCGAGCAGTCGATGAGCGGCATCACGCCCGAACCTGTCACCGGCGTGGCCGTGACCATCGGACGCCGCGTCTACCCCGTGATGCAGGTCGGGGAAGTGATCACCCGACAGGACCGCCGCGACTTCACCACGGGCGAGATGCGCCGGGCGCTGACCCGCCTCGGCTTCACCTGCCACGACGCGCCCGCGGTCACGCCGGCCTGGGACGCGCGAGCCGACGAGGGGCTGCTGGGCCTGTGACGCCCGGTTCCCGCCACGCGGCGACGTCCGCGGACTAGGCTCCTGAGGCATGAGGCACCCTGATGACCTGCTCGTCGCGATCGCCGCGATGGTGGAGTCGCGGCACAGCAGCCAGATGTCCCTGACCGTGGTGATCCCGGGAGCCGTCATCACGGGACGGCTGGCCCCGGAAGCCCTGTGGAAGGAGCGCGTGGCCGAAGTCCTGCGGGACTCCGAGGACCTGGGGCAGTTCGCCGCCGCGTTCCGGCCGTCCCAGGGCGGCGACGACCATCCCCCGGAGCCTGGTGAAGGGCCCACGCACCTCCACTTCCACGTCGCCCGGATCCTCCAGGGCAGCTTCGGCATCCCCGACACGGGAGGCATGTACCGCGTCGCGCTGAAGGACGTGAGCGCGTGGACGATCGGCGACATCGGCTATTCGGACCAGTGAGCCCCCGGCTCCTTGCTCTCTCCGGTGGGCCCCGGTTCTCTCCGGTCCTTTCCTGGTTCCCTCCGGTTCTTTCTGGTCTTTTCTGGTCCTTTCCGGTTCGTTCCGGTTGGTCCCGGCCCGTTCAGGCGTCGGACGGCGCGGGCCGGTGGCCCGGACGTACGCTGGGTCCACCGAGAGCATCACGCGCAGCGCGACCGAGGCGGTGCCGTTCCCGGCGAACGACGGCGACGGGCGGCCCAGACGCCGTCCGGGACGGGATCGCACGATGGACGTCACCGCAACGTCGGCCGAGGGTGTCCCCCCGGACGGAGCACGGACCTACCGGATGCCCGTCGCCCGGCTGGCACTCGCGCCGAGCGTCGGCCACGGCCCGCTCGACGGGGCGTGGTGGCCGCGCTGCGACATGCTGGAACTGGAGCTGCCCGCGCTGGTCGGCTCACTGGGGCCCGGCCTCGGCACCGTCACCCGCGTCACCGTGGACGCCGTCGCCTGGCCCGACGTCCCGCGCACGGTCATGGCACCCGGCCGGGTGATCGAAGTGGCCCTGTCGGCCGTGGACGCCGAAGCGCACGCCATCGCCCTGGACTGCGACACCGTGGGCCGCTGGGAGCTGCTGGTCATCCCGCCCGGCGAGTCGTTCGCCGCGGCGACCTGGTTGCTGACCACAGCGGCCGATCCACGGAACGCGCTGACGGCCGCGCACATGCTGGCGCTCGCCAAGGTCGGTTTCGGGGACGACGGCGGCTGAACGCCGCACCGGCCCGCGAGCGGGCCGGACACTCGCAACACGCCCAGCGCAGCAGTTCCCAACCCCCGTCGGAGTGCACGGTTCGATCAGTCGTTGCTCGTGGCGCCGACGATGGAGGAGAAGATCCTGTCCTGGGGTGTGGTCGGCACATGGAAGAAGCCGTTGTTGCGGCCCAGGCGCAGCACCGCCGCCTCGTCCGCCACGGCCTTGACGTCTCCCAGGTTGTGGCTGATGAGGATCACCCCGATGTCCTGTTCGCGGAGCTCGTCGACGAGGTCGAGGACATGGCCGGCCTGGGAGACACCCAGCGCCGCGGTGGGCTCGTCCAGGAGGACGGCCTTCGGCCGGCTGAGAAGCGCCCGGGAGATCGCCACGGTCTGCCGCTGGCCCGCGGACAGGGAGGCGACCGGGGCACGTACGTCGGGCACCCGGATGCCCAGTGCGTCGAGCTGCCGTCGCGCCTCCCCGCGCATGCCGTCGGTGTCCATCAACCGGAACAGACGGCCCCGGACACCGGCGCACCGCCGTTCCCGTCCCAGGAAGAGGTTCTCGGCGACATCGAGGTCGTCGCACAGCGCCAGGTTCTGGTACACGGTCGCGATGCCCAGGCGCTGAGCGATCCGGGGGGTCCTGATGTGGACGGCCTGGCCCTCCCACTCGATGACGCCCCGGTCGGCGGGGGCGACGCCCGCGATGACCTTGATGAGGGTGGACTTGCCGGCGCCGTTGTCGCCCAGCAGAGCGACAACCTCGCCTCTGCGGAGCTCCAGGTCGACATCCATGAGCGCTTGGACGGCACCGAATCGCTTGGAGATTCCGCGCAGTGACAGCAGGGGCGGCCCAGTCACGCGACTCTCACCTTCTCCGCCCGATCGCGGTGACGCCGCACCGCCTCGGTGGATCACTGATCGCCGGAACACCATCTTTCGCCGCTCCCGGGACGGCCGCAACTTCCTCAGCCGAGGCCGACACGGAGAGACTTAGGGGTATGTGCTGCGATATTTCTTAACAATCTGGACACACATGTAGACCAACAGAGACTTCCCTACGCTGAACCCGGCCGGAGGAGGGTGGCACCGATGGCGCACCATCACACCGTCCGCAAGCGCAGTCGGCTCCGGCGCCCCGGGCAAGGTGCCGCACTCCTCCTGGTGGGCGTGTTGCTGCTCGCCACCGGCTGTGGCGGGGGCCAGGACTCGGCGGGGGACGGTGGGCGGAAGGTCACGATCGGTCTGGTGACCAAGACCGAGACGAATCCGTTCTTCGTGACCATGCGCAAGGCCGCCGCGGACGCGGCGAAGAAGAACGGCGCCGAGCTCATCGCCCTGTCCGGCAGGTTCGACGGCGACAACGAGGGCCAGGTCGCCGCGGTGGAGAGTCTCGTCGCCCGCGACGTGCAGGGAATCCTGATCACACCGTCGAACACGACGGGGGTCCTGGGCGCCATCGAGGAGGCCCGGCGGCGCGGCATCCTGGTGATCGCGCTGGACAGCGCCACGGAACCGCTGGACGCCACGGACGCCACGTACGCGACCGACAACTTCAAGGCCGGACGCCTCCAGGGCGCCTACGTCAGGGCCGTACTCGCCGGCCGGGCCCCCCAGCTGCTCATGCTGGACGGCACGGAGGGCTCCTCGGTCAGCCAGGACCGGCACAACGGGTTCCTCGAGGGCTTCAAGATCAAGGACGACTCACCGGCGATCCGCGGACGGGCCAACACCAACGGCGACCGCAACATGGCGCAGACCGCGACGGAGAACCTGCTGCAGCGGACCACCGACGTGAACTCGGTCTACACCATCAACGAACCGGTGGCCGACGGCGCCTCCACGGCCATCGCCGGCCGCGGCCTCACCCGGCAGGTGACCATAGGCACCATCGACGGCGGATGCGAGGGCGTGCGGGCCGTCAGAGCCGGCAAGTACGCGGCCACCGTCATGCAGTTCCCGGTCAGGATGGCCGATCAGGGCGTGGCCGCGGTCACCGAGTTCGCCGAGAGCGGGAAGAAACCGTCCGGCTTCACGGACACGGGCACGGAACTCATCACCGACAAGCCGGTGCGGGGACTGGCGTCCCACGACACGGACTGGGGACTCCAGCACTGCTGGGGATGACCCCGGGGCGCCGACCGGTGGAAGGAACCAGTAAAGGATCATGAGATCTCCCGGTATCACCAGCCGCGCCGCCGAGAGAGAGCCGGGCACCCCGCTGCGGGAGGCGCTGCGGTACGCCCTGCGCGCACCGGCGGTCGGCCCCCTCGCCGCCCTGGCCGTCGCCGTACTGGTCTTCTCGCTCACGACGGACACGTTCATGACGCCGGGGAACCTCTCGCTGGTGCTGCAGCAGACCATCGTGATCGGCATCCTCGCGCTGGGGCAGTCCCTGATCATCCTCACCGCGGGCATCGACCTGGCGAACGGGGCCATCGCCGTGCTCGGCACGATCGTCATGGCCAAGCTCGTCTTCGAGGGCGGCGACCCCGCGGCGGCGCTGCTGCTCGGCGTGGTCGTGGCGGCCTTCCTCGGGCTCGTCAACGGCCTGCTCGTGGCCAGGGTGGGCCTGCCGCCCTTCATCGTCACCCTCGGCGCGCTGAGCGTCGTCTACGCCACGAGCAGGCTCTACTCCGACTCCCGCAGCTATCCGGTGACCAGCGATCTGCTCGACTTCTGGGGGCAGGGCGTCCACCTCGGCGGCGTACTCGTCACCTGGGGGACGTTCCTGCTGCTGGGGCTGTACGCGTTCTTCTGGTACGTGCTCACCAAGACGGGCTGGGGCCGGCACATCTACGCCGTCGGCAACGCACCCGAGTCCGCCCGTCTGACCGGCATCAACGTCCCGCGCACGGTCCTGTCGGTCTATGTCGTCGCCGGTCTCCTCTACGGCATCGCCGCCTGGGCGGCCCTCGGCCGCATCCCCAACGCCGACCCCAACGCGTACCAGGCGGCGAACCTGGAGAGCATCACCGCCGTCGTCATCGGCGGGACCAGCCTCTTCGGCGGCCGGGGAAGCGTCGTCGGAACGCTGATCGGTGCGCTCATCGTCAACGTGCTCCGCTCCGGCCTCACCCAGGCGGGCATCGACAGCCTCTATCAGGACGTCGCGACCGGGACCCTCGTCGTCGTCGCCGTCGGTGTGGACAAGGTCCTGCGCAGAGGCGGCACCCGCTGACCCGGGCGAACGACCGCCCACCGGGTGAGCCACGTTCAGCGCCGCGCGGTCAGAGGCGTACGGCGATCAGCGCGATGTCGTCGCGGGCGCCGCCACTGACCCCGAAGCGGGCCAGGAGCGCGTCCGTGAGGTGATCGGGGCCGAGGTGGGCCGAGTGGGAGAGCGCGTCGCACAGACGGTGCAGGCCCGCGTCGATGTCCTCGCCCCGGCGCTCGATGAGCCCGTCGCTGTAGAGGATGAGGGTGTCGCCGACGGCGTAGGGCACCTGCGCCTCGGTCCGGGGGACGTGCTCGGCGTGCGCGCCGAGGGGCGGGTCGGTGGCCTGGTCGAGGAGGTCACAGATGCCGCCGGGGTGCAGCAGGATCGGGGGCGGGTGGCCGGCGCTGCTGTAGGCGATCAGGCGTTCACTCGTGTGGATCACCGCGTGGACCGCGGTGGTGGTGAGCGCCCCGTCCACGCAGAGGGCGTACCGGCACAACACCTCCAGGGCCTGGGCGGGGCCCTCGACGGTACGGGTCGCGGCGCTCAGCGCGCTGCGGAGCATGCCCATGACGACGGCGGCCTCCAGGCCGTGGCCGACGACGTCGCCGACCGACACCGCGAAGGAGCCGTCGGGCAGGTCGATCACGTCGTACCAGTCGCCGCACACGTTGAGCGAACCCACGGCGGGCAGATACCGCACCCCGATGTCGGGGTGGCGGACCAGGTCCGGGGAGGTGAGCATCGCCTCCTGGAGGGTGACGGCGACCTGGCGCTCGCGGGCGTGGGCCCGGCGCAGCTCCTCGTTGAGGCGCTGCAGCTCCTGCGCCCGGGCGTACAGCTCCGCCTCGAGGGCCTCCAGTTGGACCTTCCTGCCGGAGGCCGGCGGCTCGTCGTGCGCCTCTTCCCGGCGTGAGCGGACGGAGTGGACGAACTCCGTCACGTCCTCGACCCGGTGGATGATCCAGGCGACGGTCCCGTCGGGGGCGGTGACCGGGGTGTTGATCGGGGACCACCAGCGCTCCTCGAAGGCGCCCGGCCGGTCCACGACGGGGATGTCGTACTTCTGCAGCGCCATCGTGTCGCGTTGCCGGGTGGCCAGGACCCGGTGCAGCGAGGCGCTGAGGTTGCTCACCCCGTCCGCGTCGGGGTCCGCCGGGTTGTCGGGGAAGGCGTCGAAGATGTACGTCCCGACCAGGTCGTCCCTGGTACGCCGGGTCGCCCGCAGATACGCGTCGTTGACGTCGACGATCACCAGATCCGGGCCGAGGACGAGATAGGGGCTCGGCGTGGCGGCGAACAGTGCCGCGTAGTCGATCCGCGACGCGCTTCTCGATGTCTGCATGGCTGCTGCCCGCCATCCCGGACCCCCGGATTTCCCACCTCTCAATGTACGAGCCGGGGGAGCCGGCGCACCCGGGCGCGCCTCGTGCGAGGGCACCAGAGCGCCCCCCTGCATCACGGAGAGTGACCCTCCCGATTGCGAGCGTGACTGTGCACCCGTAGCTTCAGGACGTCGGAATTATCCCGATAGTGCCGATATAAACCTGTATTGGCACTCCCGTAGTACACCGGAAGGAGCATCCATGTCGGTGATGACCGGTCCTCAGCCCCTCCAGCAGTACGGCACGCAGTTCGGCGGTCAGCAGCTGGGCGGCCAGCAGCTCGGCGGCCAGCAGCTCGGCGGCCAGCAGCTCGGCGGCCCGCAGCAGATCGCGCAGCTGGTGCAGCAGACGATCCAGCAGGCGTGCCAGCAGACGGCCCAGCAGGTCGCGCAGCAGGTGCAGCAGACGTTCCAGCAGATCCAGCAGATCCAGCAGCAGGTGCAGCAGCAGCCGGGCATGGCCCAGCAGGCGCACCCGTACCTGGCGCTGGCGCTGCACCGCTCGCTGCACGCGGGCATCCGCCACGCCGTGGAGCAGTCCGTACAGCAGGCGCTGCCCACCGCGATCGTGGGGCTGCTCCAGCAGAGCCAGCAGGGTCAGCAGGGCGCGCAGCAGTGGGGCGGCGGGTTCGGCCACCAGTACCAGCAGCCCAGCTTCGGCTACGGCCAGATGGGTCAGCCGTTCGGTATCGGCTGACCTCTAGCCAGGGCAGCGTGAAGCGGTGCGCCCGGAGCAGTACCCGGGCGCACCGCGTCACCATGGAAACGTTTCTCCGTGGAAGCGTTTCCCGGCGGAGGCGCCGACTGCCCCGTCACCCGGATCAGGAGCACGATTTACGACGTAAGCGTGGTGAAGGTGGACGTGATGGTCAAGGAAAGGCCCGGAAACAGCCGCGCGAGCGGGTCCGGGGGCGGCGCGGGGGCCGGCGGCCCCGCACCCGGACCCGTGGACAGGGAGAAGGAGCCGCGTACGAAGGGCGCGCGGTCACCGATCCAGGTGCAGCCGCGCCGGGAGCGGTACATGGTGACACCGCTGCCGCAGCATCTGCTCCCACCCGGAGTGCCCGAACTCGGCATGGACGCGGTGTGCGACCGGCTGGACCGGATGCCCGAGGTCACGGTGACCCGCAGACTCCGGCCGTCGGAGAAGCTGCAGTCGGCCGGGCTGGCCCCCTCCTGCCCGGAGATCGCGGTCGTCGAGGCACCCGAGACCCAACTGCCGGCGATGCGGACACTGCACGTGCACATCGAGCCGGACCTGCCGCTGTCCGCGGGGGGAATCCCCGCCCCGCCGGCCGCGGGGGTCCTGCCGCTGCGCGATCCGGGGCTGGTCCTGCCGCTGGAGCAGCCTGTGGAGATCTCGCTGCGCGTCTGCGGCCCGGAAGGGGAACCGCTGGCCGGCGCGGGAGTGTTCCTCATCGGGTCGTCGTGGCCCGGCCAGGGCGTCACCGGGGCCGACGGGACGGTCACCGTCACGCTGTCCTCGGACACCGTGGAGTCCGTCCAGTCCCTGTACGTCCGGCCGGTGGGCGGCTACTCCGACCGCTGGATCAACCGTCCGGAGCTGTCGGCGAGCGAGGAGAACCTCGTCACCCTCACGCCGCTGGCCAAGTTGTACCCGGGCCTGGAGGAGAGACAGCAGTACGGCTGGGGCCAGCAGGCCATGCGGCTGGACCGGCTGCCTCCCACGTTCCGCGCCTTCGGGATCCGGATCGCGCTCATCGGTTCCGGCGTCGCCGCCGAGCATCCCGACCTGAAGCAGCGGGTGCGCGGCGGGGTCGATCTCGTCCGCGGCACGGAGGAGGGCTGGGCGCACGACACGGTGGGCACCGGAACCCACGCGGCCGGCGTCATCGCCGGGGCGGACACCGGCAAGGGCGTCATCGGCACCGCCGTCGACGCCGAGATCGAGGTCTGCCAGGTGCTGCCCGGCGGCTGCTTCAGCGACCTCATCGCCGCCCTGGACCACTGCATCGAACGCGAGGTGGACGTCGCACACATCGCCGTGGCGACGCCGTACCCGTCGGCGCTGGTCTCGCGCAAACTGGCCGACGCGGGCGCGGCGGGCATCGCCTGCGTCGCCCCGGCGGGCGACTCCGGCGGACCGGTCTGCTTCCCGGCCTCCCTGCCCACCGTGTTCGCCGTGGGGGCGCTCGGGGTCTTCGGATCCTTCCCACCGGACAGCTCCCAGGCCACCCATGTGGGCCCGCCGCTGACCCCGGAAGGGCTGTTCGCCGCGCCGTTCAGCTGCTACGGCCCCGGAGTCGACGCGGCCGCCCCCGGCGTGGCCGTCCTGTCGTGCTCGCCGCAGGGCGGATACGCGGCCCTCGACGGCACCGGCACGGCCTCGGCCCACGTCGCCGGTCTCGCGGCCCTCGTCCTCGCTCACCACGAGGACTTCCACGGCCAGCTGCTGCCCCGCGGACCCGGCCGGGTGCGGCACCTGTTCGAGATCATCGCCGCCAGCTGCCGCCCGCTGGCCGCCCCCGGCACCATGGAGGCGGCACGCGTCGGACACGGCCTGCCCGACGCGCTCACCGCCCTCGGCCTGGCCCCCGGAGTGCAACTCGCTCCGGCCCTGTCCCCCTACGCCCCCTCCATGGCCGGCTAGCACAACTCGCCCGGCCCGGCCACGAACGGCGCCCGTCCCGTCGGGACGGGCGCCGTTCGGCTTGCCGCCGGGCTCGTGCACCTCGCGGTCGACGCGAGCCGGGACCGACGGCTCGCGGGAACGGGGCGGCCTCCCGGGGCTGCGCGGCGGATGACGCACCGCTTGCCTGCGCACCCTCGCGTCCGCCCCGGAACCGGTCAGCGATGCTCGGGGTTGTCCGCACCGGGGCGGCAGCCGGCGTCCCACTCCGAGCGCTGGTTGCCGTGGGCGGGGACGCCTCCGGCGCGCTTCAGCAGCGCCGCGAGGTGCATCAGGTTCCAGGTCATGAAGGAGGTGTTGCGATTGGTGAAGTCGTTCTCCGGGCCGCCCGAGCCCGGGTCGAGGTACGACGGCCCGGGACCGGCCGCGCCGATCCAGCCGGCGTCCGCCTGGGGCGGGATCGTGTAGCCGAGGTGCTGGAGGCTGTAGAGGACGTTCATCGCGCAGTGCTTCACGCCGTCCTCGTTGCCGGTGATCAGACAGCCGCCGACACGGCCGTAATAGGCGTACTGCCCTTGGGAGTTGAGGAGGCTGGAGCAGGCGTAGAGACGCTCGATCACCTTCTTCGTCACCGAGCTGTTGTCGCCGAGCCAGATCGGCCCGGCGATGACCAGGATGTCCGCGGCCATCACCCGCTCGTACAGCGCGGGCCACTCGTCCGCCACGAAGCCGTGCTCGGTCATGTCGGGGTGGACGCCGGGCGCGATGTCGTGGTCGACGGCACGGATCTCGGACGTGGTGACCCCGCACGACATCATGATCGCCGCGCTCCTGTCGATCAGGCCCTGGGTGTGGCTGAGCTGCGGGGACGGCTTGAGGGTGCAGTTGATGTACAGGGCGGTCAGGTCGTCGTAGCGGTACGCGGCATCGCCCGGGACGTCGGCGGAGGGTGGGGTGGTCATGGGGGCAGCGTCTCGCGGGAAGCCCGGTTTGTCCCGGTCCGACGCACCCGCGCAGGCCTTACGGAGTCATGACGTACGGGCGCGGTCCCGTGGCGCGGCGGCGGTGCGGATCTAGCGTGACCGTATGCGTGTACTGGTCACCGGCGGTGCCGGGTTCATCGGGTCCCATGTCGTCACCGCGCTCAGGGAGCGCGGGCACGAGCCGCTCGTGTTCGACGTGCGGGAGGATCCCGGCGCCGATGTGCGGGACAGGGCCGCCGTCGCGGGCGCCCTGCCCGGCGTGGACGCCGTGTGCCACCAGGCCGCGATGGTCGGGCTCGGCAACGGAGTCGCCGACGCGGCGGAGTACGTCTCGCACAACGACCTGGGTACGGCCGTCCTGCTCGCCGCCATGGCGGAGGCAGGCGTACGGCATCTGGTGCTGGCCGGGTCGATGGTGGTCTACGGGGAGGGGCGGTACGAGTGCCCGCGGCACGGGGTCGTACGGCCCGGGCCGCGTGCCGTCGCCGACCTCGAGGCGGGCCGGTTCGAGCCCGCGTGCCCGGTGTGCGGGCAGGACCTCTCCCCCGGGCTGGTCGGTGAGGACGCCCCGGCCGATCCCCGGAACGTGTACGCGACGACCAAGCTCGCCCAGGAGCATCTGGCCGCCGCCTGGGCCCGCTGCACCGGCGGATCGGCGGTGTCGCTGCGCTACCACAACGTGTACGGGCCGGGGATGCCGCGCGACACCCCGTACGCCGGTGTGGCCTCCTTCTTCCGCTCGGCGCTCGCCCGGGGCGAGGCGCCGCGCGTCTTCGAGGACGGGCGGCAGCGCAGGGACTTCGTGCACGTCCGGGACGTGGCGGCGGCGGGCGCGGTGGCGCTGGAGGCGGCGGCCGCCCGGGGTGTGCTCACGGCGTACAACACGGGCAGCGGTGACCCGCACACCGTCGGCGAGATGGCACGGGCGCTGGCCGCCGCGTACGGCGGACCCGAGCCCGTCGTCACCGGCGAGTACCGGCTGGGGGACGTCCGGCACATCACCGCGGACTCCTCGCGGCTGCGGGCCGAGCTGGGGTGGAAGCCGGAGGTCGGGTTCGAGCCGGGGATGGCGGAATTCGCGCGGGCCGGCATGCGGGGCGCATAGCCCCCTGCCGGTCGCGGTGGACCGGTGGTGCTGCCCGCATTCAGGAAGCGGCGACGGGCAGCACCACCTCAAAACGGCAACCGCCGGGAATGTTGCGTACGGTGGCGCTGCCCTGATGGGCCTCCACGATCCCCCGGACGATGGCGAGGCCCAGGCCCGCGCCGGCCGGAGGCGTCCGGGCGTGCGTGCCGCGCCAGCCGGTGTCGAAGACGCGCGGCAGATCCTCGGGCGGGATGCCGCCGCAGCCGTCCGTCACCGACAGCACCACGCCCTCGGGGGAGCGCTCCGCGGCGATGGCGACCGTGCCGTCGGCCGGGGTCCGGCGGATGGCGTTGACCAGCAGGTTGCCCAGTACGCGGCTCATCTCCCTGCCGTCCACCTCCACCGGCACCGGCTCGATCCGGCCTCCCACCAGCCGCACCCCGCGTTCCCGGGCGAGCGGATCGGCTCCCGCCAGCGCGTCGCCGACCAGGTCGTAGAGGGAGATCCGGGTGGGCGTCAGGGGCAGGGTGCCGGCGTGGATGCGGGAGAGTTCGAAGAGGTCGCCGACCATGTCGTTGAGGCGTTCCACCTCGGTGCGCATCTGCTTCAGGTAGCGGTCGGGGTCGGCGGCGACGCCGTCCTCCAGGGCCTCCGACATGGCGCGCAGTCCGGCCAGCGGGGTGCGCAGGTCGTGCGAGATCCAGGCGACGAGTTCCCGCCGGGAGGTCTCCAGCGCGCGTTCCCGCGCACGGGATTCGGCGAGTCTGGCGCCGGTGGCCGCCAACTCGCGGCTCAGGAACTCCAGTTCGGCGGTCGCCGGGCCGTCGGGGGCGGCGAAGTCGCCGTCGTCGCCGAAGGAGCGTGCGGCCACGGCGAGTTCGCGGCTGCGGGCCACGACCCAGCGGCCCAGCAGCAGCGCGGTGGCCAGGGAGACGACGGCCGCCATGGCGACGACGGTCGTGACGACGGTCAGGTCGTGCGACGAGAGGAACATCGCCCAGGCCACGGCGAGCGTGCCCGCGAGCATCGCGACGACCCCGACCGCCGCGACCACGGTGAGCGAGGCGGTGAGCGAGCGGCGCCGGATCAGACGCAGTACGCCCGCTCCGACCAGGCCGCTGGCGGCGGCGCCGGCGAAGGCGTACAGGGCGATGAGAAGGGTGTCACGCACAGCCGGTCTCCTCCTGTGCGGCCTGCCCGGTGGGGTCGAAGCGGTAGCCGACGCCCCACACGGTCTGGATCAGGCGGGGCCGGGCCGGGTCGTCCTCGACCTTGCCGCGCAGGCGGCGGACGTGGACCGTGACGGTCGACAGGTCGCCGAAGTCCCATCCCCACACCTCGCGCATCAGGTCCTCGCGGCTGCAGGCCCGCCCCGGATTGCGCAGGAAGAAGGAGAGCAGGTCGAACTCGCGGAGGGTGAGGGCGAGTTCGGTGTCGTTCTTGGTGGCCCGGCGGGCCGCCGGGTCGACGGTCAGGCCGGCCGCCCCCAGCCGGTGCCCGATGGCGGCGGGGCGGCTGCGGCGCAGCACCGACTCCACGCGCAGCACCAGCTCGCGGGGGCTGAAGGGCTTGGTGACGTAGTCGTCGGCGCCGACTTCCAGGCCCAGGATGCGGTCGTCCTCGTCGCCTCGGGCGGTGAGCATGATGACCGGCACGGGGCCGTGACCGCGGATCCGCCGGCACACCTCCAGACCGTCCATGCCGGGCAGCATCAGGTCGAGCACGACCAGGTCCGGCCGGTGCGCGGCGGCACGGGTGAGGGCCGTCGGTCCGTCGTCGGCGCGGTCGACGGCGTAACCGGCGCGGTCCAGATACCCGGCGACGACCTCGGCGACGGTCGGATCGTCGTCGACGACCAGGATCCGGGGGGACCCGCCGGCGGCTTGTGCCCGCAGGGGCTCGTACGGCTGCTGCTGCATGCCCCCCAGCCTGGCACCGCGCGGCCGCCGGTGCCTCGCCCGAGCACCGCCCTGGCCTCTGACGTCCGCGTTTCGTAAGGACCAGGAGTCCGATATGCCCGGTTTGCATTCGTAGGGTGAGGACCGTGACGACGACATCCTCAGACGTCGACGTGGTGCTGCCCTGTCTCGACGAGGCCCAGGCCCTGCCCTGGGTCCTCGAACGGATCCCGCCGGGCTGGCGCGCCCTCGTCGTCGACAACGGTTCCACCGACGGCTCTGCCGCGGTCGCCCGCGCGTACGGCGCGACCGTCGTGACCGAGCCGCGCCGGGGCTTCGGCGCCGCCTGCCACGCCGGGTTGACCGCCGCCACCGCCGACGTGGTGTGCTTCTGCGACTGCGACGCCACCCTCGACCCGTCGCTCCTCGTCCCCTTCGTCCGCGAAGTGCGGGGCGGCGAGGCCGACCTGGTGCTCGGCCGGCGGCGTCCGCAGGGCCGGGGCGCGTGGCCCGCGCACGCCCGGGCCGGCAACCTCGCGCTCGCGCGGATGCTGCGCCGCCGCACCGGGCTGCGCCTGCACGACCTCGGTCCCCTGCGCGCCGCCCGCCGCGAGCCGTTGCTCGCTCTCGGCCTCACCGACCGGCGCAGCGGCTATCCGCTCCAGATGGTCGTCCGCGCGGCCGACGCCGGCTGGCGGATCGCCGAGCACGACGTGCCGTACCTGCCGCGCGCCGGAGCCTCGAAGGTGACGGGCACCTGGCGCGGCACCTGGCAGGCCGTACGGGACATGAGCCGCGTGCTGAGCGAGACACCCGCGCACGGAGGAGGAACCGTCCGTTGAGCCCCCTGAGTCCCTCCAGTCCGTTGCCCGCGCTCCTCGTCATCGCCAAGGAGCCACGGCCGGGACGGGTGAAGACCCGGCTCACCCCGCCCTTCACGCCCGGGGAAGCGGCGGAGCTTGCCGAGGCGGCCCTCGCGGACACGCTGCACGCCGTGGCGGCCACGCCCGCCTCCCGGCGCGTCCTCGTCCTCGACGGCGCCCCCGGCCCCTGGCTTCCGCCCGGCTTCGACGTCGTACCGCAGTGCGCGGGCGGGCTGGACGAGCGGCTGGCGGACGCCTTCGCGCGCTGCGACGGCCCGGCCCTGCTCATCGGCATGGACACCCCCCAGGTGACACCGGAACTGCTCACCGTGGACTTCACCGACTGCGACGCGTGGTTCGGCCCGGCCGAGGACGGTGGCTTCTGGGCCCTCGGCCTGGCCGAGCCCGATCCCGCCCTGCTGCGGGGCGTGCCCATGTCGACCTCCACGACGGGAGCGGTCCAACGAGGCCGGCTCACCGCCGCCGGTCTGCGGGTGCGCGATCTGCCGTGCCTGCGCGACGTCGACACCGCCGCCGACGCCCACGCCGTCGCCGCCCTGGCCCCACAGGGAGGCTTCGCGGCGCGGCTTGCCCGGTGTACGGCGGTGCCGGGGCCAAAGTCGCGGCCGGTCACCGGGCCGGACACGCGGCCGTACTCGCTGCGGGCGGCCGGGCCGCACGCACGGCCGATCAGGGAACCGTACCCGCAACCGGGAACGGGGCCGGACACCCGACCGGACCCGCAGTCGGCCACGGGGCCGGACTCCAAACCGAACTCCCCACGGGACGGCGGACCGGACTCCCCCCAGGACGCGCGACGAAATCGCCCAACAGCCGGCGCACCGGACTCCCCCCAAGACGCGCGACGAAACCGCCCACCGGCCGCCGCACCGCACTCCCCACCCGACACGCGAGGGGACGCTCCACCCGACGCGCGGCCGGGCTCTCCTCGGGTATCCCGGCCTGTCGCCGCGGAGCCGACCCCGCGCCCGGTCTTCCCCCGGTGAGCCGCGCGCCCGCCACCGCCCTCGCCTGGGCGGCCGCCGACCCCTACGCCGCCGCCCTGCGCGCCGGCCACGGCCCGCTGTTCCTGCGCCGCGCCGACGGCTGGCTGCTGCCGCTGGAGGTGGAGCGCTGGTGCGCCGGCGCCGACGTGGTCGACCGGGACGTGCTGGACCGGTGCGAGGGAACCGTGCTGGACGTGGGGTGCGGGCCCGGGCGGCTGGTGGCGGAACTCGCCGCCCGGGGCCGGGCCGTCCTCGGCATCGACGTCAGCGAGGCCGCCGTCGACCACACCGTGCGGCTCGGGGGTCAGGCGCTGAGGCGCTCGGTCTTCGAGCCGCTGCCCGGCGAGGGCCGCTGGGACACCGTCCTGCTCATGGACGGCAACGTCGGCATCGGCGGCGATCCACGCGCCCTGCTGGACCGGGTGGCCGGGCTCCTGCGCCCCGGCGGCCTGCTGATCGCCGAGACCGCCCCGGTGGACGTCGACGAGCGCTCCGAGGTGCGGGTCGTCGACCTCACCGACGGCGGTGCGACCGCCGCCCCCTTCCCCTGGGCACGGCTCGGCACGCGGGCCCTGCTCCGGTACGCACGGGGCTGGAAGCAGGACGATCAGTGGACGGCCGGCGGACGGCGCTTCGCCGCCCTGCGCAACCGCAGCAGTCGCAGCGCCAGCAGCAGCGCCGAGCCACCGAACAGGACGGCGGTGATCAGCAGCCAGCGGGCGAGGAACACGTCCGCCGGCAACCCGGTGCCGAACCGGTAGCGCCGCTCCACCATGCCGCTGATCAACGGGAACCACACGAGCAGGAGCAGCCCGGACAGGGCCGCCGGCACGCGCACGTACGGCACCCACTCCCGCCGCCGGGCCGCTCCCAGGCCTCGTACGACCGCCCGGTCCACGGCCGCGTACAACGGCAGCAGCACGAGGTCGTGCAGCAGTGCCGCCCCCACGAGCCAGAGCACCACGCCGAACCAGTCGTCGGCGAGGAGGCGCACGCCCGCGTAGGCGGCGAGCGCGAACGAGCAGACGAGGAGGAGAAGGTGGAAGGGACTCCCGACAGGGATCCGCAGCCGGCGCATCACAGGTCTCCGAACGTCATCCGGGCCACCCACTTGGTGTTGAGCACACCGGGCGCCGCGGGCACGATGATCCGCGCCGGGTAGCCGTGGTCGGGGGACAGCTCCTCGCCGTTGACGTACAGGGCGAGCAGGGAACGCGGGTCGGCCACCTGGTTCGCGCGCAGGGCGGCGCGCCGGAAGGCGCCGTGCCGCTGGAGGGACTCGACGAACACGTCCGGCAGGTTGCCCTCGTCGTACCCGACGAGCGCCGCGAGGTCGCGCAGCCGCACCCCGCGCCACCACTGGTCCGACGTCGACCAGCCTTCCACGCAGGCGATGGGCAGGGCCGCGCTGTGCAGGGGGAGTCGGAGCAGTTCGTCCCGGCGGAGGCGGACCGTGCCCGTGCGCCCCGTCACGACGAGCCGCCACGCGTCCTCACGCGTCTCCGCGGCGACGATCCCGGCGTACCCGGCGGTCTTGTTGATCTGGAAGCCGTTCGGGCCGCTGCCGGGATCGCCGCCGCCGTGCGGGGCGAGGAGGGCGGTGCGCCGGAGCGGGCCGCCGAAGTTCTGCCCCACCGTCGTCACGAACAGCAGCAGCGCGCCGCCCCCCACGAACCACAGGGCACCCCGCCGGGAGACGGTCGGCTCGGCGGGGCGCGGGGACACCAGGTCGTTCTTCTCCTCCCGCAGGCGCCGCAGGTTGCGCAGCGCCGTGGGCATCTTCAGGAGCGCGTGGGCGACGAACGCGGCGAAGAACACCCACGCCCCGTAGAAGTGCAGCGGATAGAAGGAGCCGGGGAAGACGTAGTCGAGCTGGACGTTGAGCACACCCGTCACGAACTCGAACAGCCCGCCGCCGACCAACAGCAGCAGTGAGATCCGCTCCAGGGCGTGCGTGAGCGAGCGGGCCGGGGGCAGCGCGAACAGCCTCGGCACCACGGACCACAGCTTGGCGAGCAGGACGGGGATCAGGGTGATGCCGAGGGTGACGTGGACGCCCTGGTTGAGCCGGTACAGCCAGTGCGGGTTCGTCGGCCAGGCGAAGAGGTAGAAGCCGAGGATCCCCTTGTCCGGGGTCTTGTCGTTCACCGGCGACAGGTCCGGGTTGTAGGCGGCGTACGAGACCAGGCCCGTCACGAAGAGCACGGTGATGCCGACGAGCAGGACGAGGCCCAGCACAGAGGTGAACCAGGGGCCGCGCAGGGGGCTGCGCCAGAAACCGGGGGACGTGGGGAGCCGCGGATCGCGTGGATCGTCTCGCATGAGCCGACCGTAGGCCGGGACCACCCCGGGAAAGGGCGCTCGACCCATGACGAAACGCTGACATCGGGCCCGGACGGCGGTCCGTGACCGTCCGCGCGGCCTAGCGTGCCGATGTGATCCGCACCCTGCCCTCCGCCGAGCCGGACGCCACGCACTCCCGAGTGCCCCGCGGCCTCCGCCGTGATCTGTACACCGCCGGTGCCGCCGTGCTGCTCGTGACGGCGGCCGTGCTGGTCGGCCGCCACATCCAGGGGACCAGCCGTACGCTGTTCGTCCACTGGCCCCCGCTGCTGGCGTCCTGGGAACCCCACCTGGGCCCCGGCACTCCGGCGGCCGTCCTCGTGGCGATCGCCACCGTGGCGTACGGCCCCACCCTCGCGGCCCGTCTCCCCTGGCGGGCCCTGCTGCCGGCGACATGGGGGGCGGCCACGGCGTGGATCTTCTCCCTGGCCCTGGTCGACGGCTGGCACCGGGGCGTCGCGGGCAGGCTCACCACCCGCCACGAGTACCTCCAGGTCGTCGACCGCTTCCACGACATCCCGGCAGCCCTGCGGGACTTCTCCCAGCACATCCTTCTGCACTCCCCCGACAACTGGCCCGCCCACATCGCCGGACACCCGCCCGCCGCCACCCTCACCTTCGTCCTGCTCGACCGGATCGGGCTGGGGGGCGGGGGCTGGGCCGGGGTGTGGTGCATCACCGTCGGGGCGACGGCCTGCCTGGCCGTGCTGGTCACCATCCGGGCCCTGGCCGGCGAGGCACTCGCGCGCAGGGCGGCGCCCTACCTCGTCCTGGCCCCGGCCGCCGTGTGGATGGGCACCTCGGCCGACGCCTACTTCGCGGCGGTGGCGGCGTGGGCGGTGGCGCTGCTGGCGCTGGCGGTCACCGGACGGTCCCTGCTGTGGATGGGGGCGTCCGGTCTGCTGCTCGGCCTGACCTGCTACCTGTCGTACGGCCTCACGCTCGTCGCACTGATCGCGGCGGCGGTGCTGACGCTCGGCCGGCACGGGATCCGGGGACGCCCGGCCCTGCTGGTGCCGCTGCTCGCCGGGCCGGCCGTGGTCCCGACGGCGTTCACGCTCGCCGGGTTCGACTGGTGGGAGGCGTACCGCCTGCTGGTCACGCGCTACCACCAGGGGGTGGGCGGCATCCGTCCCTACGGCTACTGGGTGTGGGCCAACCTGGCCTGCACGGTGCTCATCACGGGCCTGGCGACGGCGGCGGGGCTGCGGCGGGCCGGCGCGGTGATCGTCCGGCACCGCGGCGACCTCCCCGACCGGACCGCCGAGGTTCGCCTCGCGCTCCTCGTGTCCGCCGCCCTCCTCGCCCTGCTGGTCGCCGACCTGTCCGGCATGAGCAAGGCGGAGACGGAACGCATCTGGCTCCCCTTCGCGATGTGGCTGCTCCCGGCCTGTGCGTTCCTCACTCGTCCGCGTGCCTGGCTGACGGCCCAGGCGCTGCTCGCGCTGCTCCTGAACCACCTGCTGTTCACCGGGTGGTGACCGGCTCCCCACTGCTCGACCCCCCTCGCCGTCCGAGAAGGCACAAGACGGTCAGTAGTCGAGGCCCGCGTACCAGTCCCCACGCCCCCGTGGGGTCAGGTCGAGGAGGTGCCAGACGGGGGTCAGGAGGTCGATGCCGCGCTGGTCGATGTCGTCGGCCATACGGGGGTGGGCGGAGTAGAAGTGGCGGATCGTGCCGTCGCCGTCACGGGTGAAGACGGACACCGTGGAGTCCTGTTCGCCGTCCTTGTCCTCGCTGCCCAGGTCGTACTTGAACGTACTGTCGCCGCAGCTCAGCAGACGCAGCCGCTGCCAGCCGCGGTCGCGGGCGTGCTCCCGCAGGGTGGGTGGGTCGGCGGCCGCGGCGACGGCGAAGTCCGCTGTGCGGGCGAGGTGGCGGGCGATGCCGTTGAAGCCGTCGATCCACAGGGTGCACATCGGGCAGGGGCTGGTCTGCAGCTTGCCGTACATGAAGTGGTACACGATCAGTGGCCGGTCGGGGGCGGTGAACAGCCCGCTCAGGGTGACCTCACGGACCGGTGTGTCGCCCGCGTCGAGGTCGGCGGGGCCCTCCAGGAAGACGTAGTCGTCCACGGGCGGGCCTTGTGGGAGGGCCCGTCGTAGGGCCGCGACCTTCTCGCGGTGGCGCATGAGGTCGATCTCGGCCGTGCGGAGCTCTTCGCGGGCTTCGAGGTACTCCGCCGATTCCCCGGCCAGTCTGGTGTGCCGCAACATCGCGTCCTCCTGGGGTGGCCGCCCCCTCGGTTCCCGCTCCGGCTGGCCGGCTCCCAGCCCGCGCCCCGCGTCCCCGAACCGTTCCCTCGAGTCTAGGGCGGCTCCTGGCTCAGCCGACACTCGAGCGGAACGCCGGTGACGTCGGGCCCTGGCGCGTCAAGGGCGGTTCCGCTTGCGGTGATCCCGTTCCTCCGGCCGGGAGGACGGCCACTGGTCGAGTGCCTCGTCCGGCGCGAGCCGGGCCAGCGCCTCCGTCAGGCGGTCGCATGCCTCTTCGATCTCCCGGAGCGTGCGGTCCCGCTCGGTGATGACCGCCGAGAGCAGAAGCGCGGTCAGCGACACGGTGCCGTTGAAGGCCTGCAGGATGACCATCTGGGCGAGGAGATCGTGACCGGAGAAGGGGCCCGAGCCTTCGGCCCCCGCGTGGATCGCGATCACGGAGGTGAACAGCACGCAGGGCGCCGCGCCGGCCAGCTGGAAACGGAAGGCCGCCCAGATCAGGAAGGGGCCGACGAGGAAGAGCAGGTTGACCGAGCTGTTGGTGGCCACCAGGGTGACCGCTGCCGTACCGCCCAGCAGGGCCACCGCCTCGGCCCAGCGCAGCACGGGCACCCCCCTCGGCCACCAGGCGTTGCGCGCGACCAGCAGCAGCGGCGCGACCACCAGGACACCCATCGCGTCGCCCGTCCACCACACCGACCAGGCCGGCCAGAAGTCCTGGGACGTCAGCGCACCGGAGGCCACCAGTACCCCCGTGCCGACGGTCGCGCTGAGCAGCATCCCGGTCAGGGCCCCGAGGAAGACCAGCGCCAGAGCGTCCTGCAGCCGGTCCAGAGCGGTACGGAATCCCACGCGCCGCAGGAGCAGGAAGGCGCACACCGGCGAGAGCGTGTCGCCGACCGTGATGGCGAGCACGGGGAGGATCGACGGCCCGAGCGTCACGTTCACCAGGAACGCCCCGAGCGCGACGGCCGGCCACACACGAAGGCCCCACAGCATCAGGGCGACCAGGGCGATGCCGGTGGGCGGCCAGAACGGCGTGACCTGCCCCCGCACCAGTTGCTGCTGCAGCCCGATTCTGGCGCTGACGTAGTAGGCGCCCGCCACGGCGGCCAGTCGCAGGCCCTCGACGGCGTACGGCCGCAGCCGCGCACCGCGTGCCGCACCGGTCATGCCCGCCTGCCCCCGGTGCGCCGGGGCGGGCGTGCCGGACCGGCGTCGGACACGTCGTTCAGGCCGCGCATGCCGCTCACCCTTCGCCCTGCCGCTGCTCCGGAAGCCCTCCGTAGCGAAGGACGAGGACCGCGGCATCGTCGCTGTGGCGGGTGAAGTCCGCCACCTCGATTATCCGCGCGGCCAGCTCGTCGGGGTCGGTGCGACAGGCGCTGCCGGCCAGTGCCGCCACCCGCTCGAGCCCCTCGTCGATCGGGTAGCCGGGGCCTTCCACCACGCCGTCGGTGATCAGCACGAAGGCGCCCACGTCGGTCAGTGAACGGCGGGTCGACGGGTAGCTCTCGCCCGCGTGGATGCCCAGCGGCAGACCGCCGTCGTTCAGCACGATGTCGCAGCGGCCGTCGGCCCTGGCCCAGACGGCGGGCACGTGCCCGGCGCGAGCTTCGGCGAGCTCGCCCGTGGCCGGGTCGAAGCGCAGGAACGTACAGGTGACGAAGAGCCCGGAGTCCATGGCGACGAGCACGTCGTTGGTGCGCCGGAGCACCTCCGCCGGGTCCGTGGCAGCCGTCGCGACGGCCCTGAGGCAGGCGCGGACCTGCCCCATGAGCGCCGCGGCCTCGACATCGTGGCCCTGCACGTCCCCGATCGCGAAACCCACCGAGCCGTCCACCATGAGGAAGCCGTCGTACCAGTCGCCTCCGATGTCGAGCCCGGTCCGCGCGGGCACGTACCGTCCCGCCGCCTGCAGACCGGGCAGGACCGGCAGCTCGGCGGCGAGGACCTGGCGCTGCAGCGCGGCAGCGAGCTCCACGCGGGCCTGCTGGAACTTGATCCGGTCCAGTATCCGGCTGGTCAGTTCCGCGAGCGTCCGCAGGATGTCTCCGGTGCCACCGGGCGGGGCGGTGCGGCGGTGAAGCATGGCATCACACTCCGGGTCCCTTCGGAGTCGCGCCATTTGTCCGAGTATTCCGACTCTCACGGTACGCCGTGGGCCGCGACCGCGCGGCTGCCCGGGACGGTCCCGTCCGTCCCGGGCGGCCGGGGGATCAGCCCCAGGTGGCGTTGAGCTTCGCGGCGTAGCCCGCCATGTAACCCGCCAGGTTGGGGTGGAAGACCGAGGCCGGGTCGGTCAGGTCGTTGATCCACGGGTCGGCGCCGCACGCCCCGTGACCCTTGAACGGCTCACGCATGTCGAGGAAGTAGACCGGCTCCTTGACCGACGCGGCCCTGGTGCCCTCGGCCAGCGCGTCGGCCAGACCGTTCATGGCGGTGCGCTTGGCCGGGCTGAGGTCGATCACGGGGCAGACCCCGGACGAGGAGACCGTCTGCGGATAGCCGAGGACGAGGATCAGGGCCTTCGGTGCGCGGGCCTTGATGTCCTTGTAGAGGCCCGCGAGCTCCGTCACCAGTTGGTTCTTCGCGTAGGACGACATCCAGTCCGTGGCCGTCCTGCAGTAGCTGTCGCTCTGGGTGAGGCACGCCTGGACCACGGAGGAGAACTGGGCGTCGTTGCCGCCCACCGTGAGGGTGACGAAGTTGGTGCCGGCGCTCAGGGCGGACAGCTGGTTGTTCCGCACGTCCGCGATGGTCGCACCGCTGCAGGAGACGTCCTTCAGCTTGTACTGCGGGTGCGCGGCCGCCCACTGGGACGGGTAGTTGAGCAGGCTGCGCTTGCAGTCACCGCTGGAGCTGTCGTAGTGCCCCGCGCCGACCCCGGACGCGTACGAATCACCGAGAGCCACGTATTCCAGCTCCGTCGCCGCCTGCGCGGGCGTGCTGATCGTCCCGGCCATCGCGGCGAACGCCAGCACGGCGCCGGCGACGACCGACGTCAATTTACGCATGAGTTCCCTCTGGGTCGCGGAGTCCGGATCGATGACCGCGGTGAGGAATGAACAGCGGTCCACCGATCCTTCAACTCCTGGGTTGTGCACAGGAGTTGCCAGCCTACCGAGCGGGAATTGACTTTCTTTCAGGAAAAGGGGGGTGCAGCGGCCGTTCTCCTGACACCGCGAGGTGCCGCCGAGAATCCGTGCAGGAGCCTCACACGGACTGCACATGGCTTTCCGAAGGCGTCGTTAGTGTTACGAGCCGCTCGATCCCACGTACGAACGTGACCGGGCCGTGGCCTGGCGGGTCGACGGCACGTCAACTCAGGAAGACCACAGATGGACTACTGCTCCTCGTGTCACCGGCATCTCAACGGCGCCCTGGTGTGTCCCGGGTGCGGCGCCTACGCCCCCGACATCGCCCCGGCCACCACCGGCGGCCGTATCGTCCCGGCCCCGGTCTCCACCGTGTCGCTGCGTACGACGGCCGCACCGGAGCCCACGGCCTGGGACACGTGGCTCGACGACCGGCCCGGTGACGAGGTGGACGCGGCGGCGCTCCGGTCCGGCGTCGAGGAGGCGGCCCCGCCGAGCGACCCGTCCGGCGATCTGGAGGATGTGCCGGTCGCGCCGCAGGGGCGGGCCGCTCGGCGTCGGCAGCGCGCCCGCTGGAAGAAGAGCCAGCGCCGGGCCGTGGTCGCGACCGCCGTCGCGCTCGTCGGCGGCGGTCTGACCCTGGCCTCGATGGACCGGCAGTCCGGCGACCACACCCAGGCGGCCACGGCGCCGAAGGACCCCGGCAACGGCGCACTCGAGGAACAGTCGGCGCAGGACTACCTCCCGACGGCGGCACAGCCCGACGCGCAGCGCTCCTCGCCCGCGTCTGCCCCCCAGACACCCATATCCGACGACACACCGCGCCGGCAGCACGCGAGCGCCCCGCTCCCCACCACGCCGTCGCACGCCCAGGCGGACGCCGCCGCCGCTCCTCGTACGGTGACCGTGTCGAAGTCACAGTCGCAGTCCACCGCCGGCTCCTCCGGCGGAACGGCGTACGACGGCACCGACAGCTACAGCGGCGGCAGCAGCAACAGCGGCAGCGGCGCGGCGGACACGACGACTTCGCAGGGGTCCGCCGCCACCGCCACCGACGCCACCGACCCGGGAACCACGACCCCGGGAACGTCTCAGGCGAACCCGGCACCCGCCTCCACCGCACCGTCGGAGCTCTGCGTACTCGTCCTGTGCCTCGGCTGACCACGCCCGACCGCGGCATCCCGGCCGGCGGCAGGAGGGGCGTCCACGCCGGACCGGCATGAGGTGCGGGTGGGCAAGGTGACCGTGAGGTCGGATCCCGGCCCGCGGCCCCGGTCGTAGTCGGCCGGACGCGCTCCACCACCGGCTCGGCGCAGCCCTCCGCCGCTGATCAGCGAGACGCGGCGCCTCGGCTGACGCGTATCTTCGACTGACCGTGCGGGCGTTCCTCCCAGTCCTCCATGAAGCGGGCGTGCAGACCGTGTTTGCGGGCCAGGGCCAGAAGGGTTTCGGTGCGGTAGTAGAAGTCCTCGCGCAGCACCTGGTGTTCGGTGCCCTCGGTGCGGTCGAAGGTGAAGTCGAAGAACCCGGTGTCGGTCAGCACGCGTCCGACGTGGGCGAGGCATTCCTCGATGACGTCCAACGGCGAGTGCGAGAAGACGCTGTGCGCGTGGACGACGTCGAAGTGGTCGCCGGGCAGGAAGTCCAGGGTGAGGTCACCGGTGATGGTCAGGTGCGGCAGCTTGTCCTGGAGCCGGCGCTCGGAGAGGGTCCGCTTGGCGGCGATGAGGATGTCGGGCGAGATGTCGATGCCGTAGTAGTCGCCGGTGTCGAGGTGGTCGATGAACCGCCAGCCGCCGCGCAGGTTGCCGCAGCCGATGTCGAGCATGCGGTGTCCGGGGCGCAGCCCGTGCTCGACGAGGTAGTCGAACTGCATCTGCCCGAGCGCCAGCCAGCGGTCGTGGGTCTGGCTGCCGACCGCGGCCTCCGGGTTGCGGCGGGTGTCCGAGGCCATCACGGCCCGGTAGTAGCCGACGTGGTCGGGGTGCTTCAGGCGCAGCCAGGCGTCCCGGCCGGCCCGGCGCAGGTACGGGCCGACACGGCCGGGGTGGCGCAGGGCGTAGCCGGCCTTGTGGGTGAGGGCGGCGCGGTTGTTGCGCAGTTTCTTCGGTGACTTGGCGTCTGCGGGCATGGCGAAGCGACCTCCGTGCATGGGCGACCCCGGAGAAGGGATCGAGGACAAGGGACCCTGACGAAGGGGGTCCCGGGGTCAGCGGGTGAAGGGGATGACAGGTGCGGTGGGGCGGCGCGGTCAGACGCGGCGGCGCAGGAGCACCACGGTGAGGGCCGTGAGCAGGAGGGCGAGGCCGCCGAGGACGGCGGTGTCGGCCCACTGGAGCATCCAGTAGTCGCCGGCCGGGTTGGCCTCGTAGAAGCGGGCGACGTAACCGTGCCGGTCCATGCACTCCCTGAGCTGGGCGCCCGAGGGGAAGGGGCAGTTCATCACGTCGTCGCGGCGGCCGGAGGCGGTGACCAGGCCGTAGTGGCCGGTCGACCACTTCTCGCCCATGGGCGGCTTGGGGGTGCTGCCGGCGCTGGTGTAGGTGTGCGGCGGGACCAGCAGGCGGGTGCGGTGCGTCCACTCCAGCAGGAGGGTCGTCGCCCCGGTCACCAGGAGGGTAAGGCCCATGGCGGCCAGAACCCGGCGGGCCACCAGGCCCAGCAGCGTGCCGGCCGCCAGGCCGAACAGGGCCGCGGCCACGACGCGTGGGCCCGAGCCGCTCAGGGCGGTGTTCTCGTACCAGAACAGGCCGTAGCTCCGGTCCGCGGCCGGGCGCCACCACCACGCGAACAACCCGGCGAGCACGCCGGAGACGGCCACCGTGGTCACCGCGGCGAGCGCCATCCGGGAGGCGAACCACTGGCCGCGGCTCACGCCCTGGGCGAGGACCATGCGGTGCGTGCCCAGTTCCCGGTCGCGGCCCAGCAGGGGGGCGCCCCAGAAGACGCCGATGACGACGGGCAGGGCGATGTTCAGCGCGCCGAGGTACTTCAGCGGCTCCACGTCCAGCAGCAGGGGCAGGCCGGTGCCGGACTGCGTGCAGTACAGCGGCCCGGTGCCGCAGTGGTCGAACAGCCCGCTGCGCAGCGCGTCCAGCATGTCCGAGCGGGAGTACGCGGCGATCGCCGCGACGGTGGCCAGTACGACGGCGCCGACGCCGACCAGCAGCCGCTGCTGACGCCAGGCGAGCCAGAGGGAGCCCTTCACGCCGCTGCCTCCGTCCGCTCGGCGTCGGCCGGGCGCACCGTGTCACCGGCCCGGAGGTAGCCGATCAGGATGTCCTCCAGCCGGGGCTGCTGGACGTGCCAGTCGCCGCGCAGCGGTCCGCGCCGCCGTATCAGGGCGGTCAGCTGTCTGCCGCTGGTTCGGCGCTGTACGACGGTGTGCGGTTCGGCCAGGGTGTCGGCCCGGTCGGCGTGCCCGGTCAGCACGGCGTGGCTCTCGCGCACCGCGTCGGCGTCCTCGCTCAGCTCGACGCGGCCCTCCCGCAGCACCAGTACCCAGTCGCAGGTCTGCTCCAGTTCGGGCAGGACGTGCGAGGACAGCACGATGCTCGTGCCGCGCTCGGCGGCCTCGGTCATCAGCGCCGCCATGATCTCGCCCCGTGCCACGGGGTCGAGGTCGGCCATCGGCTCGTCGAGCAGCAGCAGTTCGGGCCGCTTGCCGAGCGCCAGGGCGAGCGCGACGCGGGTGCGCAGCCCGGGGGACAGCTCGCCGACGCGGGCGGTGAGCGGGATGCCGCCCTCGCGGACGGTCCGCTCGGCGGCCGCCCGGTCCCACGTGGAGTTGAGCTTCTCGCCCATCCGCAGGGTGTCCGCCACGGTGAAGCGGGGGTAGAGCGGCTTGTCCTGGGTGAGCAGGGCGACCCGGGCGCGGGCCTCGGGTGTGCCCGGCACGGCGTCGAGTACCCGCAGCTCTCCGGCGTCGGCGCGCAGCAGGCCGCCGGCCAGGTGCAGCAGGGTGCTCTTGCCGGCGCCGTTGCGTCCGACGAGAGCGGTGACACGTCCGCTGGGCACGGTGAACCCGCAGTCCCGCAGGGCCCAGCCGCCGCGCGCCCGGTGCCGGAATCCGAGTCCCGTGGCGCGCAGTGCGGCCGGCGCGTCAGGCCCGGTCATGCGTCCTCCTCTTTCTGCTCCCGGTCGCCCGGGGTGTGGCTGTGTCGCTCGGTGTCGTAGGTGTCCAGGGCGGCTGTGACCATGGCCAGGATGTCGGCCCGTTCCAAGCCCGCCGCCCTCGCGCGTGCCGTCCAGTCGGTGAGCTCCGCGCGCAGCGGTGAGTCGTCCTGCGCGCCGGGCCGCGCGAGCGACCGCGTCACGAAAGTGCCCAGCCCCCGGCGGAGTTCGACCAGGCCGGCCTGCTCCATGTCGCGATAGGCCCGGAGCACGGTGTTGGGGTTCACGGCGGTCGCCGCCACCACCTCCTTGGCCGTGGGCAGCTTGTCCCCGACCTTCAACGTGCCCATCCGGAGCGCCCGTTCGGTCTGCTCGACGATCTGCACGTAGGCCGGTACGCCGCTGCCACGGTCGATCCGGTACTCGACCACGTCACCTTCCACGATCTCAGTGTGCTTGTATTAATTAATTAGTACAAGCATGGTGGAGGCGTGGCAGGGATGTCAATCAGGAGCACTACCCGAGCGGCCCTCGTCGTCGCGATCGCGCTGACTCTCGCCGCGGTGGGCCAGCAGCTCCTGTTGATCGCCGGCCTGGGCGGCCCGCTGCCCGGCCGGCAGCCCTGGCCCTTCCTGCTGGGCGCGGCCCCGGCCTGGTGGCTCGCGCGCCCGAGGTGGCGGCAGGCCGACCCTCCCCGGCCGCTGCGACGGGCGACCCGCGTGCTGCGCCGCATACCGGGCCCCGCGTACCTCGTGGCCGCGCTGACAATGACGGCCGGAATCTGGGCCGTGCTCCAGGACCACGAGCCGTACCTGGGACACGAGGAGGCCGTGTACGCGAACAAGGCCCGCTCCTGGGCCGACGGCACTCCCGACGCGGGCTGGGGCTCCTACCGCCCCCTCGGCCTCCCCGCGCTGGGGCGCCTGGCGCTCGCCGTCCACGACGACGTGGGCAGCCTGCGCGCGGTGGCCCTGCTGCTCACCCTCCTCACCCTCACCACGACCTATCTCGTCGCCGCCCACTGGACCACGCCCCGCCGTGCCGTGGTCGTCGTCCTTCTCCTGCTGTCCGGCCTCGGATTCCTGCGCCGCGTACCGGAGTTCCTCAACGACATCGGCACCACCGGCCTGCTGCTGCTCGTCGTCTTCCTCCTCACGCGAGCCCAGGAAGTCCGGCACTCCCACGCCCTGCCCCTGGCCGCCGCCGTGGCGGTGGTCGCCTTTCACCTGCGCTACGGCAGCGCGGGCAACCTCCTCGCGACAGCCCTGGCCGCGCTGTTCGCCTACGGCCCGCGCGCCTGGCTCGCCCAGGGCCGTCGCCTCGCCGCCGCGCTGGCCGTCCTCGCGCTCGGCCTGCTGCCGCACTTCGTCCACGCCACGTGGGTCACCGGATCGCCGCTCGGCCTGATCCTGTGGGCGGGTTCCCAGGCCAATCGCGTCTACGTGGGCGACGGTCTCGTCTACTACCTGGCGATCTTCCCCTACCGCCTGGCCGGAGACCTGGGAGCGGTGGTCATGACCGGCGGGCTGCTCCTGGCGGTACGCGCCCTGCGCGGCGGAGACGGAGGGGCGCGCGCGAGACGCCGTGTGTTCCTCGGCTCGACGTCCGTCCTCGTCTTCGTCGTCCTCGGTCTGGTGACGGACGGAGAACCGCGGTTCGTCTACCTCCCGGTCATCCTGCTCACCGTCCTGGGAGTCGAGGCCCTGACGGAACTGACCGGGCGAAGGAACAGGGGCCTGCTCGCCGCAGTCGCCGGACTGGCCGGCCTGACCACCGCGGGCACGGCCCAGGTGGTGGCTCACCAGGCCATGCCCGGCCCCCACCACCTCAGCCGCTCCACCGTCCCGGTGGCCGAGCGGCTCGCGACGGACGGCCCCTGCCTGCTGGTCACCGGCTACGAACCGGAGATGGGCTGGTACTCGGGCTGCGACGCCGTCACCTACGCCCAGTACCGCGGCATGGCCCCGCCCCCGGGAACCCGCGTCACCCTGGTCCTCTTCGAACACGGCCGCCTGCAACCGGACGCCGCCGCCCTGGCCCGCCTCGTCGCCGACCGCGACACCACCGTGCGCACGATCCCCACGGACGGCGCCCTGGGGACGGCGACAGCGATCACCCTGGCCCCCGTGTGACGTCCCGCCGGACCTCTGCGCTGGGTAAGTGGCGCCTGTCGATCAAGACAGTGGCGGCGACGAGCGAGGCGCCGAACCGCCCTGCTCGCCGCCGCCTTGCGCGGAGCTCACCTGCAGACGTCCTCACCGAAGGAAGCGATCGAACACGTGCGCATAAGACAGTTCGCAGAAAGAGCGGCACTCTCCGCGGCCCTGGGCCTCTCGCTCCTCGGCTTCGGAGCGACCACGGCCGCCGCGGACACCAGTACCCCCCTGCCGATCAGCTCGTACCGTGACATCGCTGTCGACGCGGCTCACCAGCAGGTGTTCCTCAGCGACCCGTTCGGTGGCAGCGTCGTGGTGACGGACTACACGGGCCAGGTCGTGAAGCAGATCAGCGGTGAGGCCGGCGCCTGGGGACTCACGCTCTCCAGCGACTCCAAGACGCTGTACGTCGCACTCCGCGACGCCGGCGCGATCGCCGCGATCGACACCGCCACCCTGCAGGAGACCGCCCGGTACGACACCGGCACCGGCGCGGGCGTCTACGCCGGCCCGACCTCCCTCGCGCCGGCCGGCGGAAAGCTCTGGTTCGGCTACAGCACCGACACCTGGCACGGCGCCCTCGGCTCCCTGGACCTCAGCGGCGCGCAGCCCGTCGTGACCCTGGGCCAGGGCCTCGACACGTTCCGCGGCTCGCCCCGCCTGGCCGCCACACCGCAGCATCCGGACACCCTCGTCGCCGCCGAGTCCGACGGCAACGCCGCCACCCTGGCGGTGTATGACGTGAGCACCGGCCAGGCGAACGCACAGGCCCGGCGCGTCGATCCGGGAGCGGAGGGGTGCTCGAGCCTTCAGGACCTCGCCCTGACGCCGGACGCCGAGCGGGTCGTCGTCGCCTGCGCCTCGCCCTACTACCACCAGGCGTTCCGCACCGCCGACCTGTCGGACGACGGCACCTACACCACCAGCCACTACCCCGACGCGGTGGCCGTCGCCCCCGACGGCACGATCGCCGCGGGCATCAACGGCGCCACCTCGCCCGACGTCTACCTGTTCACGCCGGGCGACTCCACGGCCTTCAAGAGCTGGGACTTCCCGGCGGCGTCCCCCTACACCAGCAACACACTCCAGTCCGGCGGTCTGGCCTGGTCCCCGGACGGCAGCCGGATCTTCGCCGTCACCCAGGACAGCAGCTCTTCGTCCCTGTCGCTGCAGGTCCTGGACTTCCCGCAGCTCGCCACCACCGTCACCGTGCAGGCACCCGCCTCGTCACCCCGGAACCAGAACCTCACCCTCACCGGCAAGCTCGAAGCGCCCGTGGGATTCGGCGCGGGAACCACCGTCGACATCTGGCGGATCGACGACCCCTCGACGGGCGAGGGAACGATGATCGGCTCCGCGAACGTCGCCGCGGACGGCACGTTCAGCTACACCGACCGTCCGAGGGCCAAGGGCGACGTCCAGTACACCGTCCAGTACTACGGCGACGCGCGGCACGCCTACGCGTACGGCACGGTCACGGTCCACATCACCTCTGACTGAGTCGCCGTTCGAGGTCGTCCCAGGGACCTGACGACGCGGGCGCGGGGGGGGGGGGCGGGGGGGCCCCCCC
>NZ_JBNCAQ010000012.1:0-222787 GCF_049808595.1 Streptomyces aurantiaciflavus
CTAGGGCCTGTGTGATGTTGTGATCAACCAGTTGGCTTCAGGAGGTCGTTGATCCAGATCATCGAGGCGCGGAGATGGAGGCCGGCGAGGTAGCTCTCGGGCGTCTTGTCGTATCGAGTCGCGATTCCCCGCCAGGCCTTCAGCTTGTTGATCAGGCGCTCGACGGTGTTCCGTTCCTTGTAGAGATCGACGTCATGGCGTGTGGGCCGGCCGCCCCGGCTGCCTTTCTTCTTCCGGTTGGCGGCTTGGTCCTTCTTCTCCGGGATGACTGCCTTGATGTTGCGTTTGCGCAGGTAAGAGCGGTTGGCGCGGGACGAGTAGGCCTTGTCCGCGGCGACAGCGTCAGGCCGGGTTCGGGGACGGCCGACAGGCAGACGAACCCGCACCTTGTGCAGCACGGGCACGAACTGCGGGCTGTCGGCGGCCTGTCCTGCGGTCAGCACGAGGCATAGCGGACGGCACTTGCGGTCGGCGGCGAGATGAATCTTGCTCGTCAGCCCACCACGGGATCTGCCCAGCAGGGCTTGCTTCAAGCGGAGCTTGCGCCGTCGTCTGACGCGCCACCGCTCTTCCCGTTCGGGGTCGTCACTGCCGTCCTGCCCGTTCTGTTCCGGCGGGCCGCCCCCTTTTGCCGGGCCCGCTCCTGCTCGGCGGCGGCTTCCTCCAGGGCGTCCATGACCTCCTTGCCGATGCGCATCCCGGCGGCGTCGTGATGGGCGCGGGCGGTGGTGGAGTCCACGCTGACCAGGGACAAGTCCGTCTTCCCCTGGCGAGCGGCCTCAGCGATCACACCTTCCAGCAGCGCGGTGAAGACACCGGCGTCCCTCCACACCCGGAAGCGACCGTAGACCGTCGGCCACGGGCCGAACTCGCCGGGCATCTCCCGCCACTGACTGCTGGTGCGGAACCGCCAGATCACCCCTTCGAACTGCTCCCGCAGCCGTCCGGGGTACGGGCCGTACTCGCCTATCGGCAGGAACGGCTCGATCAACTTCCACTGGTCGTCGGTGAGTTGGCTACGCGTCACGATCGTCTTCCTACCGGATCCGCCTGACCGGCGGATCCGGATCCCAAGATTGATCACGACATCACACAGGCCCTAGTCACGGACGTCTCCGGGCGCCGCGGGGTTGCGAGCAGCAGCGGCGTCGCCAGAAGCACCGTCCCCGCGAGAGCGAGGGCGGTACGCGCGCTGGTGAGGCTCGCCAGGACGCCCCACAGGGCGGTCAGCGTGGCGATGCCCGCCTTGGTGCCGACCGACCACGCCGACAACGTACGGGCCACCCGGTCCGCGGGCGTCAGCTCCAGCCGGGACGTGGCGAGGACGGGGTTGAAGACGGCGCAACAGGTGATCAGCCCGAGCTCGACGGCCATGACGAGCGCCAGCCCGCCCGGGCCGGGCCGCACGAAGGCCAGCCCCAGCGGCCAGCAGGCCCGCAGCGTCCCGGAGGTGAGCAGGACCCGGCGCCGCCCGTACCGGGCGACCAGGCGCGGGGCCAGCCGCGAGCCGACCAGACCGCCGGCGCAGGGCACGGCGAAGGCGAGCGTGTACTGCCAGGGCGCGAAACCGAGCGGCCCGAGCATCAGTACGGCCAGCAGCGGCGAACCGGCCATGATCAGACCGTTCACCAGAGCCGCGTTGAGGAACAGCGGGCGCAGCGTGGGGTGGGCGAGCAGGTGCCGCCAGCCCGCGAGCAGGTCGCCGGCGGTCAGCCGGCGCGACGCTCCGTCCTGTCCGGGCCGATCCGCAGAGCTCTTCTTGCCCACGGGATCCGGCTCGCCCCCGCCGATGGCGCGCAGCCCCAGCGCCGACAGCAGATAGCTGACCGCGTCCGCCGCCACGGTCACCACCGGCCCGAACAGCCCCATCACCAGCCCGCCGAGCGGCGGCCCGAGCATGGTGGCCGTCCAGGTCGTCGACTCGAACCGCCCGTTCGCGACGAGCAGGTCCTCAGGCGCCACCAGCGTCTTCAGGAAGGCCCCGCTGGCCGCCGTGAACGAGATGTCGGCCGCGGCGACGACCACCGACACCAGCAGCAGCTGCCCGAGGCCGAGCCCGCCGAACGCGAAGGCGGCCGGGACGCTCAGCAGAGCCCCGCACCGCACGAGGTCGGCCGCGATCATCACCGGCCGCTTGCGCCGGAACTCCACCCACGGCCCGAGCGGCACCGCCAGCACGGCCCCCACCGCCGGCCCCACGGCCGCCAGCGCGGCCACCTCGGACGCCCCGGCGTGCAGCTCCAGTACGGCGATCATCGGAAACGCGCTGAACGCCAGCCACGTCCCCAAGCTGCTCACGGCATACGCGGCCCACAACCACCCGAACCCGCGCCCCAGCGCCCGCCGCACCACCCGGCGGATCCTACTGGGGGAGGCACACCACCGCCCCGGCGTAGGCGAGAATGGACCCCATGAGCCTGTTCCGCGACGACGGCATCCGATGGCGGCTGCGCCGCGGGCCGCACCCCCAGCAGGGTTGCGGTGGTGTGCGATGAGTCTGTTCCGCGACGACGGCGTCGTGCTGCGCACCCAGAAGCTCGGTGAAGCCGATCGCATCATCACGCTGCTCACCCGGGGCCACGGACGGGTGCGGGCCGTCGCCCGGGGCGTGCGGCGGACCAAGTCGAAGTTCGGCGCCCGGCTTGAACCCTTCTCCCACGTCGACGTGCAGTTCTTCGCGCGGGGGAGTGAGCTGGTGGGGCGTGGGCTGCCGCTGTGCACGCAGAGCGAGACCATCGCGCCGTACGGCGGGGGGATCGTCAGCGACTACGCCCGCTACACCGCGGGAACGGCCATGCTGGAGACCGCCGAGCGCTTCACCGACCACGAGGGCGAGCCGGCGGTGCAGCAGTACCTGCTGCTCGTCGGGGCGCTCAGGACCCTCGCCCGCGGCGAGCACGCGCCCCACCTGGTCCTCGACGCCTTCCTGCTGCGCTCCCTCGCCGTCAACGGGTACGCCCCGAGCTTCAGCGACTGCGCGAAGTGCGGCATGCCCGGGCCGAACCGGTTCTTCTCGGTGGCCTCCGGCGGCTCCGTCTGCGTCGACTGCCGGGTCCCCGGCAGCGTCGTACCCTCACCGCAGACCCTGGAGCTCCTCGGCGCGCTGCTCACGGGAGACTGGGAGACCGCGGACGCGTGCGAGGCGCGGTACGTGCGCGAGGGCAGCGGGCTGGTGTCCGCCTACCTGCACTGGCATCTGGAGCGCGGACTGCGCTCCCTTCGGTACGTGGAAAAGTAAGCAGTAGAGGAGACGAGAAGCACATGGTCGTACGCGGGTTCCTGGGACGGCAGCGTCGGGAGTACAGGGCGCCGGAGCCGCACCCGTCCGGCGCCCGCGCGCCGAAGCTCCCCGGCGAACTGGTCCCCGACCACGTGGCGATCGTCATGGACGGCAACGGCCGCTGGGCCAAGGAGCGCGGGCTGCCCCGCACCGAGGGGCACAAGGTCGGCGCCGAGCGCGTCCTCGACGTGCTCCAGGGCGCGGTCGAGATCGGCGTGCGCAACATCTCCCTGTACGCCTTCTCCACCGAGAACTGGAAGCGCTCGCCCGACGAGGTGCGCTTCCTGATGAACTTCAACCGCGACTTCATCCGCAAGACCCGCGACCAGCTCGACGAGCTGGGCATCCGGGTGCGCTGGGTGGGCCGTATGCCCAAGCTGTGGAAGTCGGTCGCCAAGGAGCTCCAGATCGCTCAGGAGCAGACCAAGGACAACGACCGGCTGACCCTGTACTTCTGCATGAACTACGGCGGCCGGGCCGAGATCGCCGACGCGGCGATGGCCCTCGCCGAGGACGTCAGGGCCGGTCGCCTCGACCCGGCCAAGGTCACCGAGAAGACCTTCGCGAAGTACCTCTACTACCCGGACATGCCGGACGTCGACCTGTTCCTGCGCCCCAGCGGCGAGCAGCGCACCTCCAACTACCTGCTCTGGCAGAGCGCCTACGCCGAGATGGTCTTCCAGGACGTCCTGTGGCCGGACTTCGACCGGCGCGACCTGTGGCGGGCCTGCGTCGAGTTCGCCTCCCGGGACCGCCGCTTCGGCGGCGCCATCCCCAACGAGGAACTCCTGGCCATGGAAGGCAAGCAGGAGTAGACCGGCCCGCGCGGGGCGCCCCTCTGGGGAGTTCGAGATCAGGCCCGTTCAGGGCCGAAGCGGGGTCCGGGGGGGCAGCCCCCGGACGGGACCGGCGGCTCACCGTCGCAGACCCGGTTCAACCCGCGGCGCAGTCCGCGCAGGTGCCGAAGATCTCCACCGTGTGCGCCACGTTCACAAAGCCGTGCTCCGCGGCGATCGCCTCGGCCCACTTCTCCACCGCCGGGCCCTCGACCTCGACCGCCTTGCCGCAGGTGCGGCAGACGAGGTGGTGGTGGTGTTCGCCGGTGGAACAGCGGCGGTAGACGGACTCGCCGTCGGAGGTGCGCAGGACGTCGACCTCACCGGCGTCGGCGAGGGACTGGAGCGTGCGGTAGACCGTGGTCAGTCCGACGGAATCGCCCTTGTGCTTGAGCATGTCGTGGAGTTCCTGCGCGCTGCGGAACTCCTCGACCTCGTCGAGCGCCGCCGCCACGGCGGCACGCTGCCGGGTGGCGCGGCCCTTCACGGGCGATCCAGCGGACGTCACCGTTGCCTCCTCACGTCTGCGCGTTGCCGGGCCATTGTGCCAGCCCGGGCTGTGCGCGGTCAGACCTCGACTCCTCGGTCGGCCTCCCGGGTGGCCGGAATCGCGCACTCCGTGGGATCCCCGGCGGGCTGCGCGGCGGCGAGCGCGCGGGCGCGCCGCCGGGCCAGCGGCGCCGCCAGTGCGGTCAGCGCGACGAACGCGGCGATGGTCAGCAGCACGATCGTCGCGCCGGGCGGGACGTCCTGGTAGTACGAGGTCACCGTGCCACCGATGGTCACGGTGATGCCGATGGCCACCGCGATCGCGAAGGTCGCCGCGAAGCTGCGGCTGAGCTGCTGGGCCGCCGCGACCGGGACGACCATGAGGGCCGAGACGAGCAGCAGGCCGACCACCCGCATCGCGACCGTCACCGTGACCGCCGCGGTGACCGCCGTCAGCAGGTTCAGGGCGCGCACCGGCAGCCCGGTCACGCGCGCGAACTCCTCGTCCTGGCTGACCGCGAACAACTGGCGGCGCAGACCCAGGGTGACCAGCACCACGAAGGCCGCGAGGACACAGATCGCCGTCACGTCCGACTCCGACACCGTCGACAGCGAGCCGAACAGGTACGAGCTCAGGTTGGCGTTGGAACCCGTCGGCGCGAGGTTGATGAACATCACGCCGCCGGCCATGCCGCCGTAGAAGAGCATCGCGAGGGCGATGTCGCCGCGGGTGCGGCCGTACCAGCGGATCAGTTCCATGAGGACCGCGCCGAGGACCGAGACGGCCGTGGCCATCCACACGGGGGACCACGACAGCAGGAAGCCGAGGCCGACGCCGGTCATCGCGACATGGCCGATGCCGTCGCCCATGAGGGCCTGGCGGCGCTGGACGAGGTAGATGCCGACGGCGGGGGCGGTGATGCCGACCAGGACGGCGGCGAGCAGCGCCCGCTGCATGAAGGCGTAGTTCAGGAAGTCCATCAGCTCAGCAGTCCCGTGCGGATCGGTTCGGCGCCCGCCGGTGCGTGCGGGTGTACGTGGTCGTGGCCGGGCAGCGCGTGCTGGCCGACCGCGTGCGGGGGCGGGCCGTCGTGCGTCACACAGCCGTCGCGCAGGACGACCGCCCGGTCGATCAGGGGCTCCAGCGGGCCCAGTTCGTGCAGGACGAGCAGGACCGTGGCGCCCAGCGCGACCTGCTCCCGCAGGGTCCGCGCGAGGACCTCCTGGCTGGCCAGGTCGACTCCCGCCATCGGCTCGTCCATGATCAGCAGCTCGGGTTCGGCGGCGAGGGCGCGGGCGATGAGCACGCGCTGGTGCTGGCCGCCGGAGAGGGCGTTCACCGAGTCCTTCGCCCGGTCGGCCATGCCGACGAGCTCCAGCGCGTGCCGTACGGCCTCGTGGTCGGCCTTGCGGAGCATGCCGAAGCGGGCCCGGGACAGGCGTCCGGAGGAGACGATCTCGGTGACGGTCGCGGGGACGCCGCCGGACGCGGTGGTGCGCTGCGGGACGTAGCCCACGCGCCGCCACTCCTTGAAGCGCCGCCGGTCCGTGCCGAACAGCTCGATCCGCCCGGCGGTGACCGACACCTGCCCGATGACGGAGCGCACGGCCGTCGACTTGCCGGAGCCGTTCGCGCCGAGCAGCGCGACGACCTCACCGCGGTGCACGCTGAGGTCGATGCCGCGCAGGACCGGGCGCGAGCCCAGCTCGGCGCGGACGCCGCGCAGGGAGATGACGGGCTCGCCCTTGGTGTCCATGACGCCCTCCGTAACGATCACTTGGTTCCCAGGGCCGTCTGCAGCGCCTTGAGGTTCGCCTTCTGGACCGCGAAGTAGTCCGTGCCGCGGGACTTCTTGGTGATGCCCTCGATCGGGTCGAGGACGTCCGTCTTCAGTCCGGAGTCCTGGGCGATGGTCTTGGCGGTCTTGTCGCTGACGAGCGTCTCGTAGAACACGGTCGTGACACCGTCGGCCTTGGCCATCTTCTCAAGCTCCTTGACGCGCGCGGCGCTCGGCTCCGACTCGGGGTCGAGGCCGCTGATGGCCTCCTCGGTCAGGCCGTAGCGCTCGGCGAGGTAGCCGAAGGCGGCGTGGGTGGTGATGAAGACCTTGGTCTTCGTGCCGGCGAGGCCGTTTCTGAACTCGGTGTCGAGGGCTTCGAGCTTGGCGACCAGGGCGGCGGTGTTCTTCTTGTAGTCGGCCGCGTGGTCCGGGTCGGCCTTCTCGAAGGCCTTGCCGACGCCTTCGGCGACCTCTGCGTACTTGACCGGGTCGAGCCAGATGTGGGGGTCCTTGCCGCCCTCTTCCTCGTGGTCGTGCCCGTCGTCGTGCTCGGCCGCGTGGCCGCCGACCTCGCTGCCGTGCTCCTCCAGCGTGGTGAGCCGCGCGGCGTCGATCTTCGTCTTCACCTCGGACTGGGCCACCGTGTCGTCGACGGAGGGCTGGAGGTTCTTGAGGTACAGCACCGCGTCGGACTCCTCGACCTGCACGCGCTGCTGGGCGCTGAGCTCCAGGTCGTGCGGTTCCTGGCCGGGCTGGGTGAGACTGGTGACGTGCACGTGGTTCCCGCCTATCTGCTCGGCGAGGAAGGCCATCGGGTAGAACGACGCGACGACGTCGAACTTGTCCGTGTTGCCGGCGGCGGCGCTCTCACCGGAGCAGGCCGAGAGGGTCACGAGGCCGAGTGCGGTGGCGGCCGCGACCGCTGTGCCCGTTATGAGTCGTCGTACGTTCATGACAGTCATTTTCAACAAATATGGAAACCGTTGTCAACAAACCTTCTGTGCGGCCTGACCGGCCCACCGATTTGGTTGAGGGGGAGCCCCCGCCGGTACCCTGAAGCATTCGCTGGAAGCATCTCGCTTCGTCGCCCGTCGTCGTAATGAAGAGAGCACCGTGGCCGCCGACAAGATCGACACCATCGTCAGCCTGAGCAAGCGCCGTGGCTTCGTATTCCCCTGTAGTGAGATCTACGGAGGCCAGAAGGCCGCCTGGGACTACGGACCGCTGGGTGTCGAGCTCAAGGAGAACCTGAAGCGCCAGTGGTGGCGCTACATGGTGACGTCGCGCGAGGACGTGGTCGGTATCGACTCGTCCGTCATCCTGGCCCCCGAGGTCTGGGTCGCCTCCGGTCACGTCGCCACCTTCACCGACCCGCTCACCGAGTGCACCTCCTGCCACAAGCGGTTCCGCGCGGACCACCTGGAGGAGGCCTACGAGGCCAAGCACAACCGCCTCCCGGAGAACGGCCTCGCGGACGTCAACTGCCCCAACTGCGGCAACAAGGGCCAGTTCACCGAGCCCAAGCAGTTCTCGGGTCTGCTCTCCACCCACCTCGGCCCGACGCAGGACTCCGGCTCCATCGCGTACCTGCGTCCCGAGACCGCCCAGGGCATCTTCACCAACTTCGCCCAGGTGCATGTCGCTTCGCGCAAGAAGCCGCCGTTCGGCATCGCGCAGATGGGCAAGTCCTTCCGCAACGAGATCACGCCCGGCAACTTCATCTTCCGCACCCGCGAGTTCGAGCAGATGGAGATGGAGTTCTTCGTCAAGCCGGGCGAGGACGAGAAGTGGCAGGAGTACTGGATGGAGCAGCGCTGGAACTGGTACACCGGCCTGGGCCTGCGCGAGGAGAACATGCGGTGGTACGAGCACCCCAAGGAGAAGCTCTCCCACTACTCCAAGCGCACCGCTGACATCGAGTACCGCTTCCAGTTCGGCGGCAACGAGTGGGGCGAGCTGGAGGGCGTCGCCAACCGCACCGACTACGACCTCACCGCCCACTCCAAGGCCTCCGGCCAGGACCTCGTCTACTACGACCAGGAGGCCCAGGAGCGCTGGACGCCGTACGTCATCGAGCCCGCGGCCGGAGTCGGCCGCGCGATGCTGGCGTTCCTGCTCGACGCCTACGTCGAGGACGAGGCCCCCAACGCCAAGGGCAAGATGGAGAAGCGCACGGTGCTGCGCCTCGATCATCGCCTGGCGCCCGTGAAGGTCGCGGTGCTCCCGCTCTCCCGCAACCCCGAGCTGTCCCCCAAGGCCAAGGGCCTCGCCCAGGCGCTGCGCCAGCACTGGAACATCGAGTTCGACGACGCCGGCGCGATCGGCCGCCGCTACCGGCGCCAGGACGAGATCGGTACGCCGTACTGCGTCACGGTCGACTTCGACACGCTCGAGGACAACGCGGTGACGGTGCGTGAGCGTGACTCCATGAAGCAGGAGCGCGTGTCGCTGGACCAGATCGAGGGGTACCTGGCCGGGCGGCTCGTCGGCTGCTAGGCGACTGCCGCTCGCGAAGTACGCACGAGGCCGGCCCCGGCGGGAGGATCCCGCCGGGGCCGGCCTCGTCCGTCACGGGCGCAGGCACTCCCGCTGCTGGTGGCGGCCGCATCATCACATTCACGTCGGTCTCCCCGCCGTGGTCCCGCCCGGCGCGTGCGCTCTCGTGGCGCGCCCCCGCGCCGATCGCCGGGCGTTGCCGGACGCAGGAGTCGGCGCAGGGCGCCGGACGGTGAGCCGACCGACGCCTGCGCGGCCCGCGCAGCCGGTGCTGTCCCGTCCTGTGCCCCTCCCGCCGGAGGGCGCGCGCTCGGCGCGTTCGACCGCGCCACGTCGCGCGGCGGGCAGCGGCAGCCCCGGCAGGAACGCGGTGACCGTGCTGCGTCCCGCCTCACCCGACCCTGCGCGGCAGCCGCAGGCTCAGCAGTCCGGTCAGGACGACCCCGGCGAGTTGGACGAACAGGGTCGTCATCAGCGCGTCGCGCATGCCCATCTCCGGTACCAGGGACAGGAACAGGCTGCCCAGCGTGGCCACGCCCAGCGCCAGGGAGGCCTGCTGGGTGGTCACCATCACACCGCCGCCGACGCCCGCGCGGGTCGGCGGCACCTCGGACAACACGATCCGCATCACGACGGGCAGTTGGAGCGCCTGGCCCGCGCCGGCCACGGCCGCGCCCGGCAGCAGCTCGACGAAGCCGAGGCCCGGCCAGTCGTGCCACACGGCCAGCACGACCAGGGCGACCCCCACGCCCTGCAGCACCGCGCCCGCCGTCACCACACGCGCGCCGTACCGGGCCACCAGCCTCGGTCCGGCGAGCGAGGCGGCGAAGAACGCGAGGGCCATCGGGGCGAGCGCCAGCCCGGCCGCCACCGGGCCCAGACCCGCGCCCTGCTGGAGGGCCACCGCGACGACGAACATGAACCCGCTGAATCCGACGGCGAGCGGCGCCATGATGGTCAGCCCGCGGCGCAGCGTGGTGATCGCGAGCAGGCTCGGCGGCACCAGCGGCGTCCGGCCGCGCCGGTCGGCCCGGCGCTCCACCAGGTGGAACGCGACCGCCGCGAGCGGGAACGCGGCCAGCGACAGCCACGTCCACAGCGGCCAGCCCGCCGCCCGGCCCTCGGTGAGCGGCGCGAGCAGCGTCAGCAGGGCCAGGGCCAGCAGCACCGTGCCGGGGCCGTCCACCGGCTCCGGTCGCTGCGAGCGGGTCTCCGGGACGCTGCGGACGGCCAGGACCAGGCCGACGACCACGACGGGCACGTTCACCAGGAACACCGAGCGCCAGCCGGTGCCGGCGACGTCGGCCGCGACCAGGACGCCACCCAGGATCTGACCCGCCACCATGGACAGGCCGGCGGTCGCGCCGTACAGGCTCATCGCCCTGGCGCGGCGGGGACCTTCGGTGGCCGCCTGGATGGTGGCGAGCACCTGCGGCACCATCACGGCGGCTGACGCGCCCTGCGCGACCCGCGCGGCCACCAGCCACCAGGCGTCGGGAGCGAGCCCGCAGGCCAGCGAGCTCAGGCCGAAGGCGGCCATGCCGCCGAGGAAGAGCCGACGCCGGCCGAACAGGTCGCCGAGCCTGCCGCCGAGGACGAGGAGAACGGCGTACGCCAGCCCGTATCCGGCGACGACGAGTTCGAGGACGGCCTCGCTCGCGGCGAGGTCCTCGGCGAGGGTGGGCAGGGCGACGTTGACGATGAAGAAGTCGATGAGGGGCAGGGCCGCACCCAACAGCACGGTGAAGAGGCCGAGCGGACCGAGTGCAGGGGGAGCCGCGGCGGTTCGCCGGGCGGTCGAGGTCACGGTGTCAGTCACACCGACGAGCCTGCTCCGGGCCTCAAAGGGGTACCAGAGTGTTCTTATCCTGGTAGAAGGAGCACCTGGCAACAGGATCCGGGCGGCGGCAGGCTGGAGGTATGACGACGATGGTCCAGGAGCCGGCCGCGGGCCCGGCGGGCAGCGCGGAGATCCGACGCCATGAACTGGCGGCCTTCCTGCGCAGCCGCCGCGAGCGGATCACCCCGGAACAGGTGGGCCTGCCGCGCGGCGCGCGCCGCCGCACCCCCGGCCTGCGGCGCGAGGAGGTCGCCCAGCTCTCCGCGGTCGGCGTCACCTGGTACACCTGGCTCGAACAGGCCCGGGACATCCAGGTCTCCGTGCAGGTCCTCGACGCCCTCGCCCGCACCCTGATGCTGGACGGGACGGAACGCGCCCATCTCTTCCAGCTGGCCGCCGCCACCGACCCCACCCCTGCCGCGGCCTGCGAGGGGGTCACCGACGCCCTGCGCGAGACCCTGCGCCAGCTCGAACCCCTCCCGGCCTGCGTCCAGAACAGCCGCTACGACATCCTCGCCTACAACCGCACCTACGCCCGCCTCTTGGGCGACCTCGACGCCATCCCGCCCGAGGACCGCAACTGCATGCTCCTCGTCCACACCGACCCCAACTGGCGCGCGGCGATCGTCGACCTCGACGAGGTCATGCGGCTGATGGCCGCGAAACTGCGCGCCTCCATGGCCGGCCACCTCTCCGAACCGGCCTGGAAGATGCTGGTCAAGCGCCTGCGGACCGAGTCCCCGGAGTTCCGCCGGAACTGGGAGCGCTACGAGATCGTCGCCACTCGCAGCAAGATCAAGCAGTTCCGCAACGCCCACGTCGGCCTCCTGACCCTGCACCACACCGACCTGTGGCTCAGCCCCGAACGCGGGGCCCGGTTGGTGACGTACACCCCGGCGGACCAGGAGTCGAGGGAGCGGCTGGAGAAGCTGCACGCGATCGCCGTGGAACGGGCAGCCGCCTAGCCGGACGCACGCGGGGCCCCTCAACTGCCGGACGTTGAGGGGACTTTGGCCTCTACTGCGGTGCTCGGGGCTGTGCTACCGTCGCCTGTGAGTCTGGTGTCAGACAGACTCGACCGATTCCTCTGCCAACTGCTGCTGACTGCGCCCGTGCGGCGCGGGGGTGGGACGGGGGAGTGCACACGGTGTGCACGTCATCTGCCTGCGCAGGTGGCTGGTGGTCGAGGCTGTCGCCCGCTCGCCGGTCGCCCTCATCAAGAAGGAGCATCGGTGAGCGCCAACCAGAAGAGGCTCATCGCGTTCGCGTTCTCTGTCCTGACCTCGCTCGTCCTGGGCTTCGCCTCGGGACTGACGGTGGCCGCGCTCGGCGCGTCCCCTCTCGAGTCCGTCTCCGCCGGCGGGGGCGCGACCGTGGCGCTGACCGGCATCGGGGTGGCCGTCCTCGCCCTGTTCGACTTCTCCGACGACGCCCGGACCGCACGCGCGGAGCGAAGTGTGCCGGTCAGGCGCTGACACCCGCCGCCTCCCGGACGTCCTTCGCCTCCAGCCGCTCCGCGGTCCGCTCGGCCGTCCGCCGCGCCCACGGCCCGGTGGTCACGGCGCCCAGCACGAGGACCGCGAGCCCGCAGCCGGCGAGGATCCACCAGCCGGGCACGGCGGCGGAGACGAAAGTGTCCCGGTACGACGAGGTGCTCACACCCGCCGCCAGGACCGCCCCCACCACCGCGACACCGAGGGTCTGGCCGAGCTGGCGGCTGGTGGAGGCGACGGCCGCCGCGACCCCGGCCTGGCTGCGGGGCATGCCGGACACCGCCGTGTTCGTGATCGGCGCGTTGACGAAACCGAAGCCCAGCCCGAACAGCGCGTACCCGAGGAACAGCGTGAGGTCGGAGGTCTCCGCGTCGAAGAGCGCGAACAGCGCCCCGCTCGCCGTCATCGTCACACCCGCGACGACCACCGGCAGCCGCGGCCCCCGGCTCCCCACGAGCCGCCCGGACAGCGGGGCGCACAGGAAGGTCGGTACGGCCATCGGGAGCATCCACAGGCCGGCGTGGAGGGCGTCCAGGCCGCGGACGTTCTGCAGGTACAGCGTGGACAGGAACAGGAAGCCGCCGAGCGCCGCGAACGCGCTGATCGCGATCACGGTGGCCCCGCTGAACGGCGCCGACCGGAAGAACCGCAGGTCGATGAGGGGCTCCTCCCGGCGCGGCTCGTACCACAGCAGACCGAGCAGCGCGGCCAGCGCGACCGCCCCGAAGGGCCCGCTGACCGCGGGCCCGGACTCCGGCGCCTCGATGATCGCGTACGTCAGGGAGCCGAACAGGGCCATGACCAGCAGCTGGCCGATCGGGTCGGGGCGGCGGGCCCTGGGCGCGCGGGACTCGGGGACGTAGCGCAGGGTCAGCAGGAGGGCGGCGAGGCCGACCGGCAGGTTGACCCAGAAGATCGCGCGCCAGCCGACCGACTCCACCAGCAGACCGCCCACCAGCGGACCGGCGGCCATCGAGATGCCGACGACCGCGCCCCAGACGCCGATCGCGCGGGCGCGCTCGCGAGGGTCGGTGAAGGTGTTGGTGATGATCGACATGGCGACGGGGTTCAGCATGGAGCCGCCGACCGCCTGCACCATCCGGGCCGCGACCAGCAGGTCGAGGCTCGGCGCGAGGGAACACAGCAGGGAGCCGAGCGAGAACACGACCAGGCCCGCCATGAAGACCTTCTTGCGGCCGATCCGGTCGGCCGTGGAGCCCGCGAGCATCAGCAGCGCGGCCAGCACCAGCGTGTAGGCGTCGATCGTCCACTGCAGGCCGGCGGTGGTGGCGTGCAGGTCGCGCCCCATCGCGGGCAGGGCCACGTTGAGGACGGTGTTGTCGAGGCTCACGATCAGCAGACTCATGCAGCAGATCGCGAGGACGAGCAGACGGCGGCGCTGGCTGAGCTCGGGCATGCGTCAATAGTACGGCTAACTAATGAATCTCGCCGTACGCCGTCCCGTACGTGACAATGGGGGGATGCCCACGACCGCGCCCACGAAGAGGGCGACCCTGCAGATCGGCCCGCACACCGTCCAGCCGCCCGTCGTCCTCGCCCCCATGGCCGGGATCACCAACGCGCCCTTCCGCACGCTGTGTCGGGAGTTCAGCGGTGGCAAGGGCCTGTTCGTGAGCGAGATGATCACGACCCGGGCGCTGGTCGAGCGCAACGAGAAGACCATGCAGCTGATCCACTTCGACGAGAGTGAGAAGCCTCGCTCCATCCAGCTGTACGGCGTCGACCCCGCCACCGTCGGCAAGGCCGTCCGCATGATCGCGGAGGAGGACCTCGCCGACCACATCGACCTGAACTTCGGCTGCCCGGTGCCGAAGGTGACCAGGAAGGGCGGGGGCTCCGCGCTGCCGTACAAGCGGAACCTGTTGCGGGCGATTCTGCGCGAGGCCGTCAGCGGGGCGGGCGACCTCCCCGTCACCATGAAGATGCGCAAGGGCATCGACGACGACCACATCACCTACCTCGACGCGGGCCGCATCGCCGTCGAGGAGGGCGTCACCGCGATCGCCCTGCACGGCCGCACCGCCGCCCAGCACTACGGCGGCACCGCCGACTGGGACGCCATCGCCCGCCTGAAGGAGCACGTCCCGGAGATCCCCGTGCTCGGCAACGGCGACATCTGGTCCGCGCAGGACGCGCTGCGGATGGTCCGGCAGACCGGCTGCGACGGGGTCGTCGTCGGCCGCGGCTGCCTCGGCCGGCCGTGGCTGTTCGCGGACCTGGTGGCGGCTTTCGAAGGCCGTACGGAGGACATCGCCCGCCCGTCCCTCCGCGAGGTCGCCGACGTCATGGTCCGGCACGCCACCCTGCTCGGCGAGTGGATCGGCGACGAGTCGAAGGGCGTCGTCGACTTCCGCAAGCACGTCGCCTGGTACCTGAAGGGCTTCGCGGTCGGCTCCGAGATGCGCAAGCGGCTCGCGATCACGTCCTCGCTGGCGGAACTCCGGTCCGGGCTGGACGAGCTGGACCTCGACCAGCCCTGGCCGGCCGGCGCCGACGGGCCCCGTGGCCGCACCTCCGGCAACAACCGGGTGGTGTTGCCGGACGGGTGGCTGAAGGATCCGTACGACTGTGCGGGTGTGGGGGAAGAGGCCGAGCTGGATACCTCCGGCGGTTGAGCCGACGTACGGGTTCGCCCACCCACCCGCCCGACTCGGTCGGCCGGGGGGCGGCCGTCCCTGGGGCTTCGCCCCAGACCCCGGGGCGGGTTTGCCCACCCGCCCGCCCGACTCGGTTGGCCGGGGGGTGGCCGTCCCTGGAGCTCCGCCCCAGACCCCGGGGCGGGTTTGCCCACCCGCCCGCCCGACTCGGTTGGCCGGGGGGTGGCCGTCCCTGGGGCTCCGCCCCAGACCCCGAGGGGCGTTTGCCCACCCGCCCACCCGACTCGGTCGGCCAGGAAGTGACCGCCCCCGGGGGCTTCGCTCCCTGCGCCCCTGGGGCTTCGCCCCGGACCCCGGCGGGGGCTTCGCCCCCTGCGCCCCTCGCTCACCTCCCAACGCCGGTCACGGCGTTTCAGCCCGTCCGGCGTTTGAGGACGAGGCCCGTTCAGGGCCGAGCGGGGGTGCCGGGGGCGGCAGCCCCCTGGGCGGGGTTGAAGGGGCGGGGCCCCTGGGGGATGGGACGGGTAGGGGCGGCGGGGGCGAGGTCTGCCGGTGTGGTCGCCGGGTCATCCCTTCGACGGGTGCGGGGTGGAGCCGTACGCCTTCAGGAAGCGGTCGCGGAAGGAGCTCATCTTCCAGACCGGGGCGTCGTGCGCGGGCTTCAGCCCCTCCGTCCAGTTCCAGTCGGCGATCTTGTCGAGGACCTTCGGGTCCTTGGCGACGATGGAGACCGGGACGTCACGGCTGGCATTGTCGCCGCTGACGCGGGCGATGGGCTGGTGGTCGCCGAGGAAGACCAGGACGGTGTCCTCGGTGCCGTAGCGCTCCAGCCACTGGGTGAGCGCGGTCACCGAGTACTGGATCGACTTGCCGTACTCCTCCTTGGACTTGTCGGAGTCGTTGATGACGTCCGACGCCTTCTTCCCGGCCTTCTGGATGCCGTCGAAGACGGAGCCGTCGCCCAGTTGGTCCCAGCCGACCATCTTCGGGATCGGCGCCCACGGCTGGTGACTGGAGGTCAGGATGATCTCCGTCATCAGCGGCTTGTCACGCTGCTTGCCGTGCTCCAGCCGCTGGAACGCCTCCAGGGCGTACTGGTCGGGCATGGTCGACCAGCTGAACTTCGGCCCCTGGTAGCCCATCTTGAAGGCGTTGTAGACCTTGTCGAGGCCGTAGAACTTCTGCTCCGGCCAGCCCTTCTGCACGCCCGGCATGACGCCGACGGTGTCCCAGGCGCCGGTCTTCTGGAAGGCCTTGGTGAGGGAGAGGTGGTCGCTGGCCATGACGGTCCGGTAGCGCTGCTGGGTGTCGACCCACAGGCCGGACAACGTGGTGGAGTGGCCGAGCCAGCTGCTGCCACCGAAGGTCGCCGAGGTCAGCCAGCCGCTCCGGGCCTGGAAACCGGCCTTGGTCAGGGCCTGCGTGCTCACGTCGAGGGTCTTGTCGACGCCGGGCGCGATGCCGGGGTCCTCGACGGCGCTGCGGCCGTAGCTCTCGATGAAGGCGAAGATCACGTCCTTGCCGCGCAGGTCCGGCACGAGCTGCGCGGGCGGGGTGTTGCCGAAGGCGTCGGTGCGGGCCTCCTTCGCGAACGCGGCCTCGTCCCGCAGGGTGTCCTGCACCCGCCTGGTCTCGGAGCCGAGCGTGTGGACGACCCGGTCGGAGGCGACGGGCTGCCCCGCGTACTGCAGACCGAGGACGGAGCAGGTGATCCAGACCGTGCCGGAGATCAACGTGCCCCGGGTCGCCAACTGGGTGTTGCGCGCCAGCAGACCGGCCAGCCGGACCATCGCCAGCGCCATCACGGTGCACAGCAGGGCGACGAGGAGGAAGACGCCGACCGTGGCGGCGAGGGCCGTCGTGCGGCCCATCGAGTCGGCGACGTAGGACTGGGCGTCGTCGAGCAGGCCCCAGTCCAGGACGAGGTTGAAGTCCCGGCCCAGATACTCGACGAACCCCATGTCGAGCATGTTCAGTACGGTCAGCAGGCCGAGGAACACGCCGGTCAGCACCGCCACGACCACCCGAGGCCGGCGGGGCAGCGCCAGCAGGACGACCGCCGCGATGATCGCCTCCCCGGGCAGCCGCGCGAACTGCCTGAGCTCCAGCGCGAACAGCCGGTTCGGCAGCAGCATCGCCCCGAGCACCAGCACGACCGACACCACGGTCGCCGTCCACCACAGCACCCGTGCGGCCACGGGATACCGGCTCCGCCAGGCACGCCAGTGCGTGAGACGGGCCCTGAAGGAGCGTGGGGCGGGGCGGGGGGCGTCCTTCGCCCCTTTGGCCCCCTGAGCCTCGTCGGCCTTCTTCGACTTGGCCTCCTGGGCCTCGTCGGCCCCCTCCGCCTTGGCCTCTTCGGCCTCCTCAGCCTCTTCGGCCTGGGCCTTCTTCTCCGCGGCTTCGTCGGACTCCGTCGCCTCGACGGCCTCCGTCCCCTCACCGGTTTCCGTCGCCTCGACGGCTTCCTCCGCTTCCACGGCGTCCTCGCCGGTCGCAGGGGTCTCGTCGGGCGAGTCGGGCAGGTGACGAGAGCGAGTGAAGACAGGCACCCGAGGGTCCTTCCGTACGAAGCCGGGTGGATCCGGCGGATCCGATGTGGGGAATCGAATCCGCCACCATTTCGTACGGCTTGCTCCCGGCCGGTGTTCACCCCGCTCGGCGTGGGGTGGGCAAACACCGGGCAAACGCCCGGCCAAGTACCCCGCTAGGCTCCGCCCACCGCCGTGAGCAGCGCCAACGGGGCCGCCGCGGCGCGGGATTCCCGTACGCACGCGTGAGGGTACGGCACCGGCTCCGCGTGGGTGTCACGGCCGTAGCCCGCGAGGACCTCGGGGAGGCGGTGACCGGTCGCGGTCGCGGCGGCGACCAGGCCGTGCGCGACCGTGCGGGCCTCGTCGTGCAGCCCGTAGCGGGCCAGGCCCAGCGTGATCAGCGCGTTGTCGTGCGGCCAGACCGAACCGCGGTGGTACGACAGCGGGTGGTACGCCGGCTGCCCGGCCGCCAGCGTGCGCACGCCCCAGCCGGAGAAGAAGTCCGGCTGGAGGAGCCGCCGGCCGACCAGCTCCCCGTACTCCTTGTCCAGCAGCCCGGACCAGAGCAGATGGCCGGCGTCCGAGGCGAGCGCGTCGACCTGGCGGCCGTCGCCGTCCAGGGCGAGCGCCGGGAAGGAGCGCTCCGGCATCCAGAAGTCCCGCTGGAAGCGGTCGCGCAGATCGGCGGCGGCCTGCTCCAGCAGGGCCGCGTACGTCTCGTCCTCCCACACCGCGCGCGCCACCCACGCCGTGCGGCGCAGCGCGTCGTACGCGTAGCCCTGGGCCCCCGCCGCCGTCACCGGGCCGGTCGGGCGGGTGCCGTCGGCCGAACAGATGGCGCCGGGGGAGTCCTTCCAGTTCTGGTTGGCGAGGCCGCCCTGGTCGGCGCGGTAGACGAGGTAGCCCCGCGAGGTGAGGCCGCCGTGGTCGAGCATCCAGCCGACGGCCGCGCGGGCGTGGGGCTCCAGTCGGCGGGCCAGGGCCGTGTCGCCGGTCTGTTCGACGTACGCGCCCAGCAGGACGAGGAACAGCGGGGTGGCGTCCACCGAGCCGTAGTAGCGGCCGTAGGGGACCTGACCGAAGTGGGCGAGCTCGCCGTGCCGCACCTCGTGGACGATCTTGCCGGGCTGGGCGACCGACTCCGGTCCGGTCTCGGTCGCCTGGGTGGCGGCCAGCGCCGGGAGCGTGGCGGCGGCCAGGCGGGGGCGGTACGGGAGGGCGAAGAGCGAGGTGAGCAGGGCGTCGCGGCCGAGCAGCGTCAGGAACCAGGGCGCGCCGGCCGCCGGGACGCGCAGCTCCTCGCCGTCCGGGCCGGTCGCCGGGATCTGGAGCGCGGCCAGGTCGGCGAGGCCGCGCGCGCAGGCGGCGGCCAGCTCGGGCCAGCCCGTCGGGAAGGCCACGCCCTCCACGAACTCGCCCTCCTGCGCCAGCAACTTCTCGGTCAGCGCGGCCGGGGAACGGGGCACCCGCAGCGCCCGCTTCTCGCCGTGCGGCCGGGCCATCACGCGCAGGATCAGCTCGGCCGAGCCGTGCGGCTCCAGCTCCAGCTTCCACACCAGGCGGCGGGCGCCGGTGCCGGTCTCCTCGACGGCGTCCGGGGCGGGCTCGGCGGTCACCGTCGTGACGGACCGCCACTCGCCGCGCCGGTAGGTGAACTCGACGCCGTGGCCGAGGACCTGACGGCGGCGGACGGCGCCGGTCTTGGTGTAGGTGCGGTGGTCGGAGCGGAGCTCGAACTGGTCGGTGAAGTCGGCGTCGACGGTGAGCGCCAGACGGACCGTCAGCGGCACCGGGCGGTTGCTGACGACCCGCAGCGACTCCACGAACGAACTGTCGCCGACGGCCTGTTCACGGAAGAGCGTGCAGGACGGCGGCTCGGTACGGCCACCGCGCGGGACGAGCACACAGCGCGCGACGTCCCCGTCCGCGACCGGCGCGAGCACCTCCGGTACGGCCCCGTCGACCGTGAGCTGCCAGCGGCTGAGGTGCCGTGCGTCCCTGACGAACAAGCCGTCGGGGGAGCCGGCGCCCCGCACGCCACTGATGTCCCCGCGGTCGCCGACGGCGGCGAACGTCCCGCCGTACACGAGCAGATGATGCCGGTCCGTCATCCCCGGTCCCCTCCCTTGAGTGCGGTGCGGTCCGTGTCGTGCAGGTTGTTCGGGTCGTCCGTGCCGTGCAGGTCGTTCGTGACGTGCGGGTTGTTCGTGACACGCAGATCGTTTGGATCGTGCAGGACGTTCGGGTCGTTCCGGTCGTGCGGTCCGTTGGTGTCGGGCGAGTGCTTCTTGCCGCGCGGGTGGTCCTTGCCGTGCGGGCGACTTGTGTCGCCGTCCGTGTCGTGCAGCAGGTCGAGCGTGAGCGCGGCGGTCCAGCTGAAGCCCGTCGCCCCGCAGGCCTCGCCCGTGTACGGGTCGACGTACTCGGCGAACTCCGACGTGCCCGCGATCTCCAGCACGGCCTCGCGCAGCGCGTCCGCCCCCGCCCGCTCGCCGTGCGCCCGCAGCCCCCGCTCCAGCAGCCAGCTCGTGTTGAACCAGGCCGGACCCCGCCAGTAACGGTGCGGGTCGAAGGCCTCGCCGAGCAGGTCGTAGCTGGGGACGAGGCGGGTGGCCGTGCCCAGCCCGAAGTGCGGCCCGCGCAGGGTCCGTACGAGCGCGGCGGCCACCTCGGGCGGCAGACCGGGCAGGAGCAGCGGGACCAGGCCGGAGACGCCCCGCTCGCGGATGAGCCCCCCGCCCCGCACGTCCCGGCAGAAGAACAGGCCCTCCGCCGGGTCCCACAGCCGCTCGACGAGCGCCGCCGTCAGCCGAGCCGCGCGCGCGTGCCGGGCCGTACCCGTGGCTCCCAGCTCGTGCGCGATGCGCGCGAGCGCGTGCTCGGAGGCGATGAGCAGGGCGTTGAAGGAGGGATCCTCGACGGCGAACTCACTGTGCCCGACGCCGTGGCCCCCACCCGCTCCGTCCCCGTGGCCCTCACCCGACCCGTTCCGGTGCCCCCCGCCCGACCCATCCCTGTATCCCCCGCCCGACCCGTCCCTGTATCCCCCGCCCAGCCCGTCCCTGTATCCCCCGCCCAGCCCGTCCCGGTACCCCCCGTCCCGGTAGTCCGTCGCCAGCCGCACGTACCGTCCGTAGTCCAGATCCGTCGGCCGGTCGCCCGCGGCCCCGTGGTCGAGGTCGGCGCGTCGGAAGGAACGGGCCGGGGCCGGGGTGATCCGGGAGAGCGGGGCGTCCCACGAGGGGGCGTTGTCCATGCCCTGCTCCCAGGGGTGGACCACGGACACCAGCCCGCCCCCGCCCAGATCCCGCCGGTGCAGCAGATAGCGGTGCCAGGCGGCCAGCCGGGGATACACCCGGGCGAGGAAGCCGCGCGCCCGCGACAGTCCCGGGTCGGCGCAGTGCACCAGCCAGGCCGCCAGCGCGTGCACCGGTGGCTGCACGATGCCGGAGGTCTGTACGGTGCGCGGGGCGCCCGCAGCGCGCCCCGCGGTCGAGGAGCGCCAGAAGTCGGGGCTCGGGAAGTACGCGTCGAACGGCACGGAGGGGTTGAAGACGATGTGCGGGATCCGCCCGTCGCCCCACTGCGCGTCGAACAGCGTCTCCAGCTCCGTCTGCGCCCGGCGCGGCGAGACGTGCCGCAGCCCGATGGCGACGAACGCCGAGTCCCAGGACCACTGGTGCGGGTACAGCCCGCGCGAGGGCACCGTCGACGTCCCCGACCAGTTGCCCTCCAGCACCTCCACCGCTCTGAGGTGCAGCGACCCGGCCGGTGTGGCGGGATCGTATACAGCGGGGTACTCCGCTGGGCGGGCGACGAGCTGGGCGGTGCGATCCACTCGGGGCTCCCCGAAGACGTTCTGCCGACCGGGTTCGGCAGTGGCTACCGTAGGGTTACGTCTATTTAACACGCAAAACTCAATATGTAATGCAGGCTTGGAAAGCACAAGGGGGTGCGCATGACCGGACGGCCGGGACGGACGGGCAGGGGTGGCGGTCAGGCCGGCGCCGGGGAACTGCTCGCGCTGGTGCGCACCGGGCGGGCGACGACACGTGGTGCCCTGCAACAGGCGACCGGCCTCTCCCGGGCCACCGTCGGCCAGCGCCTGGACCGTCTCTTCCGTGCGGGCTGGCTGCGCGAGGGCGCCGGCGGCCCGGTCGACTCCCCGCTCGGCGGACGCCCCTCGATCACCCTGGAGTTCGACGACGCCCACGCGGTGGTCCTCGCGGCCGATCTCGACACGCGGCACGCGCGTGCGGCCGTGCTGTCCCTGACCGGCGAGCTCCTGGCCGAGCACAGCGGCACGCTGGTGGTCGAGGACGGCCCGGACGCCGTCCTCGGCGAGCTGGGCCGCTGGTTCGCCGAGCTGCTGGAGAAGGCCGGCCGTCGCGCGGACGAGGTCTGCGGCATCGGCCTCGCCGTCCCCGGCCCGGTCGACAGCGAGACCGGCCGGGTCGTCCAGCCGCCGATGATGCCGGGCTGGGACGGCTACGACATACGCGGCCGCCTGGCCAGGGCGTTCACGGAACACACCGGCGCGCCGGGGGTCCCGGTCCTCGTCGACAACGACGCCAACCTCATGGCGTACGGCGAACAGCGCACCAGGTACCCGGACTGTTCGGCGTTCGTGCTGGTGAAGGTGTCGACGGGCATCGGCGCGGGTGTCGTCGTCGACGGCTCGATCTACCGGGGCACGGACGGCGGCGCCGGCGACATCGGCCACATCCGTGTGGGCACGGAGGCGCTGTGCCGCTGCGGCTCCCACGGCTGTCTCGCGGCCGTCGCCAGTGGTGGCGCCGTGGCCCGGAAGCTGGCCGGGAGCGGGGTTCCCGCGGCCTCGGGCTCGGATGTGCGGGACCTGCTGGCCGCCGGACACCCGGAGGCGGCCGCGCTGGCCCGGGAGGCCGGACGCCAGGTGGGGGACGTCCTGGCGACGGTGGTGACACTGCTCAACCCCGGGGTGCTGATGATCGCGGGGGACCTGGCCGGGACCCCCTTCGTCACCGGAGTGCGCGAGCTGCTCTACCAGCGGGCGCTGCCGCGCTCCACCGCCCGCCTGGAGGTGGTGACCTCACGGCTGGGGGAGCGCGCGGGGCTGGTCGGGGCCGGGGCGCTGGTCGTGGAGTACCTGTACGCCCCGGAGCGGGTGGAGGAGAGGCTGCTGGCGCTCGGCGTGTGAGCGTGTGACCCGCTGTGTGTCCAGGGTGTTTCCGTCCCGGGGGCGCGTCCGCATGGTGAAATCGGGCGGTCTGTGGAAGCGTGATTCTCGCCACCCTTGATAGGGGTAGCGCTCACATGAGCGGATCATGCCCGGCTGCACTTCTCCAAGGGGTGGCACTGAGTGCCACCCCTTGATCGTTCATCGATCGAACTCAGACGGGCCACGAGCCGCTCATGTGAGCGTAAAGTGTGGGTCATGAACCGGCCCGCATTCAAGAAGTGAAAACATCGGCTGCTCAGCGCTTGCCAAGCCTTGACTTTCGATCCGGTGGCGGACGACGGGTTACGGGCGCATGACGCGCAAGTGGACGTACCCAGGAGCCTTCGATCTGGGTATGTTCCTCGCCGTCAGGGCAGCCACCGCGTCCTCGAGGAGTCGAGACCCGTGTCGGAAAACAAAGATCCCCACGTAGCTCAGCCGGCCACGAGCGTTGAGGGCGTGAAGTTCGTCTACGACTTCACCGAGGGCAACAAGGACCTCAAGGACCTCCTCGGCGGCAAGGGCGCGAACCTCGCCGAGATGACCAACCTCGGCCTCCCGGTCCCTCCCGGCTTCACCATCACCACCGAGGCCTGCAAGGTCTACCTCGACAGCGGCGAAGAGCCGGTGGCACTGCGTGACGAGGTGAGTGCGCACCTCGTCGCCCTCGAGGAGAAGATGGGCAAGAAGCTCGGCCAGGCCGACAACCCCCTGCTCGTCTCCGTCCGCTCCGGCGCGAAGTTCTCGATGCCCGGCATGATGGACACGGTCCTCAACATCGGCCTGTCCGACAAGTCGGTCCAGGGCCTCGCCAAGCAGGCCGGCGACGACCGCTTCGCCTGGGACTCCTACCGCCGCCTCATCCAGATGTTCGGCAAGACGGTCCTCGGCGTCGACGGCGACCTCTTCGAGGAGGCGCTGGAGTCGGCGAAGACGGCCAAGAAGGTCACGGTCGACACGGAGCTGGAGGCGGCCGACCTCAAGAAGCTCGTCACCAAGTTCAAGAAGATCGTCAAGGTCGAGGCCGGCCGGGACTTCCCGCAGGACCCGCGCGAGCAGATGGACCTCGCGATCAAGGCCGTCTTCGACTCCTGGAACGGCGACCGCGCCAAGCTGTACCGGCGACAGGAACGCATCCCGCACGACCTGGGCACGGCGGTCAACGTCTGCTCCATGGTCTTCGGCAACCTCGGCCCCGACTCGGGCACCGGCGTCGCCTTCACCCGCGACCCCGCCTCCGGCCACCAGGGCGTCTACGGCGACTACCTCCAGAACGCCCAGGGCGAGGACGTGGTGGCCGGCATCCGCAACACCGTCCCGCTGGCGGAGCTGGAGCAGATCGACAAGAAGTCGTACGACCAGCTGATGCAGATCATGGAGACGCTGGAGAACCACTACAAGGACCTCTGCGACATCGAGTTCACCATCGAGCGCGGTCAGCTGTGGATGCTCCAGACGCGCGTCGGCAAGCGGACGGCCGGCGCCGCCTTCCGCATCGCCACCCAGCTCGTCGACCAGGGCCTGATCGACGAGACGGAAGCCCTCCAGCGGGTGAACGGCGCCCAGCTCGCCCAGCTGATGTTCCCCAAGTTCGACGAGCACGCCAAGGTCCAGCAGGTGGGCCGCGGCATCGCCGCCTCTCCGGGCGCCGCCGTCGGCAAGGCGGTCTTCGACTCGTACACGGCCGTGAAGTGGTCCCGCTCGGGCGAGAAGGTCATCCTCGTCCGCCGGGAGACCAACCCCGACGACCTCGACGGCATGATCGCGGCGGAGGGCATCCTGACCAGCCGCGGCGGCAAGACCTCGCACGCCGCGGTGGTCGCGCGCGGCATGGGCAAGACCTGTGTCTGCGGCGCCGAGGAACTCGAGGTCGACACCAAGCGCCGCCGGATGACGGTCCCGGGCGGCCACGTGGTGGAGGAGGGCGACCTCATCTCCATCGACGGCTCCTCCGGCAAGGTCTACCTGGGCGAGGTCCCGGTGGTCCCGTCCCCCGTGGTGGAGTACTTCGAGGGCCGGATGCACGCCGGTGCCCAGGACGCCGACGAACTGGTCGAGGCCGTGCACCGGATCATGGCGTTCGCCGACCGCAAGCGCCGGCTGCGGGTCCGCGCCAACGCGGACAACGCCGAGGACGCGCTGCGCGCCCGTCGCTTCGGCGCCCAGGGCATCGGCCTGTGCCGCACGGAACACATGTTCCTCGGAGACCGCCGCGAACTGGTCGAGCGCCTGATCCTCGCGGACACCGAGGCCGAGCGCGAGGAGTCCCTGAAGGAGCTGCTCCCGCTCCAGAAGCAGGACTTCGTGGAGCTGTTCTCGGCGATGGACGGCCTGCCGGTGACGATCCGTCTCCTGGACCCGCCCCTGCACGAGTTCCTCCCCGACATCACCGAACTGTCGGTCCGCGTGGCCCTCGCCGAGTCCCGCCAGGAACCGCACGAGAACGAACTGCGCCTCCTCCAGGCGGTGCACCGGCTGCACGAGCAGAACCCGATGCTGGGTCTGCGCGGCGTACGCCTCGGCCTCGTCATCCCGGGCCTGTTCACGATGCAGGTCCGCGCCATCGCCGAGGCGGCGGCCGAGCGCAGGAACGCCAAGGGCGACCCGCGCGCGGAGATCATGATCCCGCTCGTCGGCACGGTCCAGGAGCTGGAGATCGTCCGCGAGGAGGCCGACCAGGTCGTCGCGGAGGTCGAGGCGGCGACGGGTACGGAGCTGAAGCTGGCGATCGGCACGATGATCGAGCTGCCGCGGGCCGCGCTGACGGCGGGCCAGATCGCGGAGGCGGCGGAGTTCTTCTCCTTCGGCACGAACGACCTCACGCAGACGGTCTGGGGCTTCAGCCGGGACGACGTGGAGGCCTCCTTCTTCACCGCGTACCTGGAGAAGGGCATCTTCGGCGTCTCCCCGTTCGAGACCATCGACAAGGACGGTGTCGGCTCGCTGGTGAAGGCAGCGGCCGAGGCCGGCCGCGCGACCCGCCCCGACCTGAAGCTCGGCGTCTGCGGCGAGCACGGCGGCGACCCCGAGTCGGTCCACTTCTTCCACGAGGTCGGCCTGGACTACATCTCCTGCTCGCCGTTCCGGATCCCGGTGGCGCGGCTGGAGGCGGGGCGGGCGGCCACACAGTCGGAGGGCAGCGACCACCGCTGAACCTCACTGATCAGCGGTGACCGCGGACCTTCACCCGGCCGACGGTCACCCCTGATCCCCCTTTGACCCCGGAGCCGCCGCGGTCCCCGACCCTCAGCACCGATCGCGGCGGCTCCGGCACGCAAGAGGAGGGCGGCACCCTGTGCGGGGGTGCCGCCCTCTTAGAGATCGCGCCCGCCTACGGCCTACCTGCGAAGAAGCCGGACTTCAGGTCCTCGACGATGGTGTCGAGTGGATGTCCACTGACGATGAACGGTCCGCTCCAGGACGCGCTGAGGGCGAAGAGCAGCGCCAGGCTCAGCCCGACCACGCTCGCGACACCCACGATGAGCAGGGACGTTCGCAGGCTGCTGCGGAAGACCAGTGCGCCGGAGTTCACGATCAGGGCCAGTCCGCTGACCACGAGGGTGACGATGTAGAGCACGGGGACTTCGCGTGAGGCGGCCGCGATGCGGGCGCGACGACTACTGGTGACACCGTCCAGGGAAACCACCAGCTCCGTGCCTGTCGTGGTTCCCACCTCGGGCCGGGCCGCCTCGGCGCGCACGGTTCGCTCCAGCCGTGCGATCGCGCGAGCGGTGGCCGGGTCGTCACCGGACGCCGCTGCCGCACCCTCCCATTCCCTGGCACGCGTGGTGTGCAAGTAGCCCAGCAGCGCCGCGTGGATCGGCTCCGACCGGACTCGCGGACTTGTCGCCGCCCATGCCAGGCGGGAGGCCGCGGCCGCCTCGTCGCTCACCAACCCCTCCGCTGCGCGCAGGTAGCCGGCCTCGCTGGCCAGTGAGAGTGCCGCGAAGATCGCGAAGGCGGCGCCGAGTGTCGGCATCAGGGGCGTGGCGATCTGCGGCACCCGGTCCTGTTCCCCGACCGGTACGAGCGCCCGGACGCCGACCCGTGCCACGGCAGCGACCAGTAACGCGACCAAGAGCCCGCCCACGACCAGCACCCACGCCGGCAGCGAGGTCAACCAGATCACCACATCACCTACAGCGCGTTCCCGTGAGCGCCCCACGGCGGCGACACATCGCCCTTTGCGACCTGGAGCTCCTCGTCGATCACTTTCACAGAACGCCTCATGATCACAGGTTGGAGGCCTCCGAGGCTCGCGACGCCCGGCACGGCGTCTCGCTTCGTGGCCAAACAGCCGCGTACGGCCCAGTCCGAGGCTGTCCCGACAACGACCGCCGAGCAACACCGTGGGAAAGCGCGCCGGGGGCATTTAGGTTGACCCCGTGGACGAGGAAGCGATCACTGTAAGGCTCACGCGCGATCAGGCGTTCGTGCTGTCGGACTGGCTGTACCAAGTGATGTTCGAATCCGACGATCTTGAGCAGATCGTGCGTGACCGAGCCGTCTGGTCTCCGATCTACGCGATCTCCGGAACGCTGGACAAGACGCTGAGCGAGATCTTCATGCCCGACTACGGCCCACGACTCGAAGCGGCCAAGGAGCGCCTCCGGGCCGATCTGTACGGCGGTGCCGACGAGCCGACGACGCCGAGCGGGAGTGGCTGAGTGAGGACGACGGACGACGGCGTCGTTGTCACCGTCGGTGAGAACCTCACCAGCCCTCCGCCCCCTCCGCCAGCCGCCGGTGCCACCACGGTTCCGTGCCGTCCGCTCTGGGGTCGGGCAGGGTGCGGAGGCGGTAGCGGTGGTCCAGGGGGCGGAGCGCGCGGGTCAGCTCGGTGCGGGCGGGTGGGGGGAGGTGGGACAGGGTTTCCGCCAGGGCGTCTCTGGCGGTGCGTACGTCGTCCAGGCCGCAGCCGGGGCAGGCGGGGCATACCGACGCGCGGGGGTAGAGGGTGCGGTGGCCGGGGTGCGACAGGAAGTCGCGGTAGCGGCGCAGGGCGCTTTCCGTGGCGCCGGGGAAGAGGTGGTGGCCGTGCCGGTCGTGCTCGACGCGGTGGATCGCGAGGCTGGTGCGGGCGGACAGGCCGGGGATGCGGGGCGGCGGGGGAGTGGAGCGGGGGCGCGGTGCGAGAGGGGGGTGGGCGCGCAGGGCGCCGGGCCGGTTACGCGGCATGGGCCTTTCGGCGGGTGATCTTCATCAGCATGAGGTCATGATGCCAGCCGCGGGAGAGGGGCGGAGCGGACTTCCGTCGAGAACAGGTGCCGCCCCGCCCCGCCCTTCCCTGCCTCGGAGCGGTACCGCTCCCTCCCTTGCCTCAGAGCGGTACCGCCACCCCCGTGAAGGTCGTCTCCGGTGTCTGCGGGCTGGTGAAGCGGGCGTTGACCAGGTAGAGGCGGTTGCCGTAGCGGGCTGCCGTGGTGGGGACGTCGAAGTGGGGGGAGGTGATGGTGCGGGTGAGGGCGGCGGTGGTCGCCGTGCGGTCGAGGTGCCAGACGGTGACCTTGTTCAGGCGGTTCTGGACGACGTACAGGGTGCGGCCGATGCGGAGCAGACCGTCGCCGTTGGTCACGTCGGCCGCCCCGGTCAGCGTGATCCCGGTGGCGTGGCCGGTCCTGAGGCTCACGTTGTACAGCCGGCCCGCGTTGACGACGATCAGGCCCCGGCCGTCGGGGGTGGCGACCAGGCCGTTGGCGCTGTTGGTGCCGGCGGGCGCCTGTACCCACTCGCCGGTGAGGGGGAGGGCGCGGACGTCGCCGGCGCGGCCGCGCGGGACGCCGTACAGGACGTCGTCGCGGGAGTCGGTGAACCAGGCCCGGTCCTGGTGCAGGACGACGTCGTTGATGAACGGGGCGGGGTTCTCGGTGAGCCGGTAGGTGGTGAGCAGCTTGCCCGAGCGGGAGTCGATGATCTTCGCGGTCCCGCCGGCGCCGCCGCAGACGTAGAGCAGGCCGTCGTCGTCCAGCTTCAGGCCTATGGAGGCGAGGCCGGTGCCGCCCTCGTGGAGCACCTCGCCCTCGCCGGTGCGCAGGTCGGTGCGGTAGATGCCGCCGTTGGCGCGGGAGCCCATGTAGGCGTACGGCCTGCTGCCGATGGTGATGCCCTCGGGCAGCCAGCCGTCGGGGAGGGGGAACACCGTCGGCCAGGTCGCCGTGGGGGTGGGCTGGGACCTGGCCTCGGCGGGGGCCGCCGTCGCGGCCAGGGTCAGGCCGGCCAGGGCGCCGCCGAGGACGGTTCGGCGGGACGGGTCGGGGGTCATGTCGGTGCCTCCGGAGGTGGGGTCGGGCGGCGGACTCGTCATGCTCGACTTTGCTTCCATTTTGTACTTCCTTGGCGAGTAACGAGCCGCCGTCCGACCGTGTTCCTCCGTTTACCTGTCAGGTTCCTTTCAATCCGGCCGTCGGGTTCCTGTCAGTCCGCCGGCGCCCTGGCTGCCGACGTCCCTACGCCCGGAACGGCCCCTTCACCTCGTACGTGATCCCGCCCGAGGAGCTGCCCGACGTGCCGCGCTGGCTGGAGAAGTACAGGCGGGTGCCGTCGGGGGAGAAGGCCGGGCCGGTGATCTCCGAGCCCGACTGGCCGTCGACGCGGAGGAACGGGGCGATCACGTCGTCCGGAGTGATCACGCAGATCTCCATGTTGCCGCCGTCCTCCGCCACGAACAGGTCGCCGGAGGAGGAGCCGGTGATGTTGTCGACTCCCGTGAGGGGGGCCGTGCCGGAGGTGACCAGGGAGTCGTCGTACGCCAGCTCGTAGGTGTTGTTCGTGAGGTTGAGCTGCCAGACCCGGTTGTCGCCCTTCGTCGTGAACCAGACCGTGTCGTCGGCGTAGTGGCAGCCCTCGCCGCCGTTGAACGACTTCGAGCCCGAGACCTGGGTGCGGGTGGTCGTCGGTGAGCCGTCCGGGTCGGGGACGTTCGCCCAGGTGAAGGAGCCGGAGGCGGCGGTGCCGGCGACCATGACCTGGAGGGTGCCGGAGGACAGGTCGCCCCAGGTCGTCGGCACGAAGCGGTAGAAACGGCCGTTCGTCTCGTCCTCGGTCAGATAGATCACCTTGCGCACCGGGTCGGCGGCGGCCGCCTCGTGCTTGAAGCGGCCCATGGCGTCGCGGCGCACCGCCGCCTGCACGCCCCAGGGGTCCGTCTCGTACACGTAGCCCAGGGACACTTCCTCGCAGGACAGCCAGGTGTTCCACGGCGTCTTCCCGCCCGCGCAGTTCTGCCGGGTGCCGGACAGGACGCGGTAGGCGCCCGTGACCGTTCCGGTCGACGAGAACCTGACCGCGCTCGCGCCGCCCGACGGGTTGATCTCCGAGTTGGAGACGTAGATCCAGCCCGTGCCGTCCGCGTAACAGGCGCCTCCGTCGGGGGCGTTGTGCCAGGTGTACGACGTGCCGGGCACCGTCTGCCCGGAGCGCGCGATCACCCGGCTGGTGAAGCCGCTCGGGAGACGGATGCCGTTGGCGTCGGGTGCGCCGAGTGCCCCGTACGGGCCGGTGCCGGGCTGTGCCGGCGCGGCGTACGCGGCGCCGCGCCACAGGGTTCCGCCGAGCACGGCGGAGGACCCGCCGACGACGGCCGCACGCAGGAGGGTACGACGTTCCACGCTCACTCCCAGGGGGTGTCGTGACCGCCCCGCCGCCGGTCGGCCGCGGGGTTCGTGCGGTCAGGGAGGCTAGGAGCACCGGGTGGCCGTGTCGTGGCCGCGTCATGACGGGGGAGTGCGGGCCAGGTGGCCAGGTGCCGGACGGCCGGGCGGCCTAGGCTGAGGGGCAGCAGCGGAGGGAGTACCGCCATGTCCTCGAGAGCGTCCGGCTGGAGTACGTCCGACATCCCCGAGCAGAGCGGTCGTACCGCCGTCGTCACCGGGGCCAACAGCGGCCTGGGGTACGTCACCGCGCGGGAGCTGGCCCGCAAGGGTGCGCGGGTCGTCCTCGCCTGCCGCAGCGAGGCTCGTGGGCGGGCCGCCGTCGAGCGACTGGGCGGTGAAGTGCCGGGCGCCGACGTGGAGTTGCGTCGGCTGGATCTCGGGGACCTCGCCTCCGTACGGGAGTTCGCGCTGTCGTACGAGCGGCTCGATCTCCTCGTCAACAACGCGGGCGTGATGGCGTTGCCGTACGGCACGACCGCCGACGGGTTCGAGACGCAGTTCGGGGTGAACCACCTCGGGCACTTCGCCCTCACCGGACTGCTGCTGCCCGCGCTGCTCGCCACGCCCGGCGCGCGGGTGGTGAACGTCTCCAGCATGGCCCACCTGCTCGGGAACATCGACCCTCGGGACCTCAACTCCGAGCGACGATACCGTCGTTGGACCGCCTACGGCCGTTCCAAGACGGCCAACCTGCTCTTCACGCACGAACTCGCGCGGCGGCTGGCGGCGGCCGGGGCCGACGTGGTCGCGGCGGCCGCCCACCCGGGGTACGCGGCCACCAACCTGCAGACGGCCGGGCCGCGCGCCGAGGGGCGCCGGGGCGCCGAGCGGTTCATGGAGATCGGCAACCGCTTCTTCGCGCAGTCCGCCGAGGCCGGCGCGCTGCCCGTGCTGTACGCCGCGACCGCGCCGGACGTACGGCCCGACTCCTTCACCGGACCGTCCTTCGCGATGTGGCGCGGGGCGCCCACCCCCTCCTGGCGGGCGCCGTGGACCCTCGACGACCGGGCCGGGGAACGGCTCTGGGCCGCCTCCGAGCGGTTGACCGGCGTCTCCTACGAGGCCCTCAAGTCCTGACCGCTCGCGGGGCCGTGCCGCGCGGGGGAGCGGGCGGTGCGGGACTGCGCACCTACGCCGCGCGCCCGTCGGGGTGACCGACGGGCGCGTGACCTACGAGGGCCTCAGGAAGTACCGGCCATGGGACGAACCGGCCCTGAACCGTGTCGGCCTTCGGTGTCTCGGGTGCTCGGGTGCTCGGGTGCTCGGGTGTCTCAGCGGGAGGCGTGTCCCTGCGGGTGATGGGGGGCGTACTCCGCCGCGTACCTCTCCGCGAAGTCCTCCGGCATCGGTGTGGTGTCCAGGTAGAACCACTCGGCGGTGGGGCCGGGAGTGGCGGTGGGGGCCGGGGTGGCCGGGCGGCGGGGGAGGGCGGTGGAGGTCGGGCGGGGGATGTCGGACGTCGGTTCCGTGTGCCGGGGCGCCTGATCCGCGTCCTGAAGCTGCTGTTTCGCCGGGCCCGGCATCAGCAGTTCCACCCGTAGGCCCTTGCCGCGTTGCTGGGCGGTGAACTCCTCCACCTGGCTGCGGCAGGCGTGGTCGAGGTGGGTCACGCCGGTGAGGTCGAGACGGATGCGGGGCTTGCCGGCCTCGGCGGCGGCCTCCAGGGCCTCGATCACCTGGGGCAGGCGCAGGAACGTGGCGTTCCCGGCCATGACCACCTTCGCGGTGTCGTCCTCGATGTGCTGCCGGATGACGGTCTGCGACATGCGCACCGCGGCCAGCACGATGCCCGCCGCGAGGCCGATCAGGACGCCCTCCAGGAGGGCCGTCGCCACGATGACCAGCGTGGTCAGCGCCATGACCACGAACTCGCCCCGGTCCTGCCGCCACATCTTCGGGAACTCCGCCGGAGCGAACAGCTTCCAGCCGCTGTGGATCAGCACACCCGCGAGGACCGAGATCGGGATCAGGGCCAGCACCTGCGGGAGCAACAGCGCGAAGGCCAGCAGCCACAGGCCGTGCAGGGTGCGGGAGAGGCGGGTCCTGGCGCCCGCCTGGACGTTGGCCGAGCTGCGGGCCACGACCGCCGTGATGGGCAGCGCGCCCAGGAGGCCCGCGACGGTGTTTCCGGCGCCCTGCGCGATGAGTTCGGGGTTGTAGCGGGTGCGCGGGCCGTCGTGCATACGGTCCACGGCGGCCGCGGTGAACAGGGACTCCGCGGAGGCGATCACGGTGAAGGTCAGGATCGCGGTGATGACGCCGGCGTCCGCCAGACCCGCGAACTGCTCCGCGCCGGGTACGTCGACGGAGGCGATCAGGTTGCCGACCTGGAGGGTCTTCACCTCCACGCCGGGCAGCGCGGCGACCGCGATGCCGATGCCCACGGCGACCAGGGCCGCCGGGACCTTGTTGACCGGGCCGGGCACCTTCTTCCACAGGAAGCTCAGGACGACCGTGGCGATGCCGAGGCCGGCCGCGATCATCGCCTGCGGATCGCTGAACGTGTCCGCGAGCAGGCCGGGGATGCCGGCCATGTTCTCGATCGGGGTGCCGGGGGCCTTCGCGTCCATCGCCGGGTACGCCTGGCTGAACATCAGCGGCAGTCCGATGCCGGCGAGCATGCCCTGGACGACGGCCAGGGAGATCGCCTGGAAGAACTGGCCCAGCTTCACCAGGCCGAGGACGATCTGGAGGAGGCCGGAGAAGAGCACGATCACGCCGAGCATGGCCACGCCGTGCTCCAGTACGGTCTCCGCGACCAGCGCGGCGAGACCGGCGGCCGGGCCGCTGACCTGGAGGGTGCTGCCGCGGGCCGCGCCCACCACCAGTCCGCCGATGACGCCCGAGATGATGCCCAGTTCGGCGGGGACGCCGGAGGCGACGGCCACGCCGATGCACAGGGGGAGCGCGACCAGGAAGACGACGAGGGACGCGGTGATCTCGGTGGCCAGGTCGCCCTTCGGGGCCTTCGTGTCCTCCGGACCCTGACCGGCCCTCGGGATCTTCGGAAGCCCGGGGATCCTCGGACCTCTCGGGGTGGTCGAGGCGGGGGCTTCCGTGGCGTGGGGCGGTGCGGTGGGGGACTGCGCGGTGTCGAACTCCGGTGAGAGGAAGTCGGACCGGGGAAAGTCCGGTTCGGGGAAGCCAGATGGGGCGAAGTCCGGTTCGGGGAAGCCAGATGGGGCGAAGTCCGGTTCGGGGAAGCCAGATGGGGCGAAGTCCGTTGTGCGGAACTCCGGTGCGGGGACGTCGGAGGTGGCGAAGTCCGAGGTGAAGTCGGATCCGGGGTGGTTCCGCGGGACCGCGGGAGCCTGCGGGGGCCGGAACGGTATCCCGCCGGCCTCCCGGAAGGTGGGGCCCGACGGCTGCGGACCCGGTGCCGAGCCGCCCCGGCCCCGGGCGTGCCGGGCGTGTGCGCCGCTCATGCCGCGTGCACCCGGAAGTGGCCGTCCTGGTCCAGCTCGTGCACCTGGCCGGTGTCCACCTCGTAGTACCAGCCGTGCAGACGGAGCCGTCCCTCGCGGAGCCGGCGCTGTGCCGCCGGGTAGTTCCGCAGCACGGCGAGCTGGTTGACGACGTTCAGCTGGGCGATGTCCGGCAGGCGCGGGTCCTCGATCACGCCGTCCAGGACGGGGGCCAGCCTCGGGCGGGCCAGTTGCAGCCAGGCGTTCACGCCGGGCAGGCCGGACAGGTCGTCACCCGACTTCAGGGCGCCCATCGCACCGCAGTGGGAGTGACCGCACACCACGATGTCCTGAACGCCGAGCACCTCCAGTGCGTACTCGATGGTGGCCGCCTCGCCCGAGGCGCCCTGCCGGCCGTGCGGCGTGACGATATTGCCCGCATTGCGCAGCTCGAATATCTCACCGGGCCGCGCGCCCGTGATCAGGGCGGGTATCACCCGTGAGTCCGAGCAGGTGATGAACAATGCCTCGGGATATTGTCCGTCGGCCAGCTTCCGGTATTCACCGCTTTCGAAGTCCACGCGTCGCTTGAACGAGCGGGCGCGGTCCAGCAATGCCTTCACGGTTCCTCCCGGTGGGGGTTTCCAGGCCGGATCAGGGCAGGCCAGGGCAAGAGTCAGAGCAGGTCAGGGCAGGTCGGAGCAGGTCAGACCAGTTGTGAACCCGGTCGGCGGGGAGTTCCGACCGGGTGTTCATCACCGTAAAGGGGCGACTGCCAAGCGAAGGTTAGGGGAACACTAAACCGCCGACAGAAATGGGACAGTTTTCGTCCGCCGCTGAGCCGCTGATCACATTGGCCGGGATCCGGGCGACGTTTTTCGACCGTTCTTGTAGCGTGACGGGTCCACGGAAGACGCGAATTCGGTTCATGGGAGAGACGGGAACGCATGGGCGTACGAGTCCTGCTCATCGAGGACGACCAGACGATCGCCGAACCGCTCGTCGAGGGTCTCGGGCACTTCGGGCTGGCGGTGCATCACGTCCGCACCGGCAACGAGGGGTTGAGAGGGCCGTACGGCGATGTCGTCCTGCTCGACCTGGGGTTGCCGGACGTGGACGGTATCGACGTCTGCCGTGGCATCCGGCAGGCCTCGGACGTCCCGATCATCATCCTCAGCGCGCGGGGTGAGGAGGCCGACCGGGTGCTGGGCCTGGAGCTGGGTGCCGACGACTACCTGGCGAAACCGTTCAGCATGCGGGAGCTGGTGGCGCGGGTGCGCGCGGTGACGCGGCGGACGCAGCGCGGGGCGGGGGCGGGAGCAGGGGAGTACGGCGGAGGTGAGCCGGCCGGCGGAGAGGCCTTCGCGGGCGGCGGCTCGGGCGGCGGCGCCAGCACCGCGCCCTTCTCGCCCGCGCCCTCCACCACCCCCTCCTTCACCCCGGCGCCCTTCACCACCGCACCGGCGGCGGCCGCACCCGCGCCCCCCGCATCCGCCGCCCCCTTCGACCCCGTGCCGCCGCCCCCCGAGGCCGCCGAGGGTGCCGTGGTCGGTCCTCTGGTGGTCGACCGGCGGACCCGGCAGGTGTGGGTGGGGGAGGAGGCGGTGGTGCTGACGCCGAAGGAGTTCGAGCTGCTCGCGCTGCTCACGGAGGACCCCGGGGCCGTGTACTCGCGGCAGCAGATCCTGGACCGGGTGTGGGACCCGCACTACCAGGGGCCGACGAAGACGCTGGACGTGCACGTCGCCACGCTGCGGCGGAAGTTGGGCGACCCGGCGTGGATCCAGACGCTGCGCGGCGTCGGATTCCGGCTGGCGGTGCAGACGGCTCCGCCGGGCGCGCAGTCGGCGTACACAGCGCCGGGCGCGCAGCCGAAGTACGCGGCGCCGGGCTCGTACGCGGCGTTCGAGTCCCCTGGCGCGTACCCGTCACAGCAGCAGCCGGCGGACTGTCGATGACCCGTCGGCTGCTGCTCAGTTACCTCACGCTCGCCGCCCTGGTGCTGCTCTGTCTGGAGATCCCGCTGGGCTTCGTCTACTCGCGGGGCGAGCGGGAGCGGGTGACCAACGCGGCGAAGGACGAGGCGGAGTCGGTGTCGGCGTTCGCCTCCCTGTCCCTCTCGGCGGGCACTGCCGCGCGGGACCTGCCCGAACGAGCGGCCCACTGCGCCGAACGCATCGGCGGCATGGTGCTGATCGTGGACCGGTCCGGGGCGCTGCTGGCCAGTTCGCACCCGCTGTCCGAGCGGGAGGAGCGCGAGCTCGCGTCCCGGCCGGGCATCGCCGCCGCGCTGCGCGGGGTCGCGACGGCGGACGTGCGCACCTCGACCATCGGCGGCGTGGAGTATCTGGCGGTGGCCACCCCGGTGCGGCACGGTGCCGAGGACCAGGGCGCCGTCCGGATCACCGTGCCGACCCGGATGGTGCACGAACGTGTCCACCACGTCTGGCTGTTGCTGGCCCTCGGGGGGCTCGCGGTGCTCGCGGCCGTCGCCGTCGTCGGCTTCGCCATCGCCCGCTGGACCGGTCGGCCCATCCGTGAACTGGAGCGCGCCACGAACGAGTTGGCCGTCGGCGGCACCGTCGTACCGGTGCCGATCACCAAGGGGCCGCCGGAGGTGCGCAGCCTCGCCGCGACCTTCAACCGCACGGCCGCACGCCTGGAACACCTCCTGGCCTCCCAGCGCGCCTTCGCCGGCGAGGCCTCGCACCAGCTGAAGACCCCGCTCGCCGCGCTGCGGCTGCGGCTGGAGAACCTCGAGAACGACATCGCCCTGAACGCCCGGGGCTCCCTCACCGCCGCGCTGACCGAGACCGACCGGCTGGCCCGGATGGTCGAGGGGCTGCTCGCGATGGCCCGGCTCGACGAGAGCGCCGCCGAACGGGAACGGGTCGACCTCGCCGGGGTGTGCGCGGAACGGCACCGCGCCTGGACGCCGCTGTACGAGCGGCACGGCGTCCACCTCGCGCTGGCCGGGGACTTCGCCGGTGAGGTGCTGGCCGTGCCCGGGGCCGTCGAGCAGATCCTCGACAACCTGCTCTCCAATGCCCTGCGCGTGTCACCGCCCGGCTCCACCGTCTCCGTCGACCCGCGCCGGCATTCCCCCCACGAACGCCGCTTCCACCACCGCCCGAGCGGCCCGGCCTGGGTCGAGCTGCACGTCATGGACGAGGGCCCCGGTATGACCGAGGAGCAGCGCCGCCGCGCCTTCGACCGCTTCTGGCGCGCCCCGGACGCCCCCAAGGGCGGCACCGGCCTCGGCCTCGCCCTGGTCCAGCGCCTCGCCCACGCGAGCGGCGGCGAGGCGGTTCTGCGCCGGGCCCCACGCGGCGGCCTGGACGCGGTGATCCGCCTCCCGGCGGTGGGCCGGCCCGGCCCCGGCGCACCTGCCCAGCGACCGGCGAGAGCCCTGCAGACCGCGACACGGATCCGGGCCTGAGGCGAGCGGCCACCGGCGCGCCCGGATCCGCCTGGGTGCGCCCGGGCCGCCGTGCGGCGAGGTCCGCGGGTCATCCGCTCGGGCGGTACGTCGGCGAAGCCGCGCTCCGCCCTGTGCACGGAACCGCCGCGGGGGGGGGGGGCGGGGGGGGGGGGCGCCGCCCCCCGCCGGGGGGGGGGGGGGGGCGGCCCCCCGCCCCCCCCCCGGCCCGCCTGCCCCCCGGCCCCCCCCCCCCCCCCCGGGGGCCCCCCCCCCGGGGCGGGGGGGGGCCGGCCCCCCTGGCTCGGCCTACGGCGGGGCCGGAGTCAGACGCTCTCGGCCACAACCGGGTTGCGCAGCACGCCGATGCCCTCGATCTCGACCTCGACCTCGTCCCCGGGGTGGATCGGCCCGACACCGGACGGCGTGCCGGTCATGATCGCGTCACCGGGCAGCAGCGTCAGGTACCGGCTCAGGTAGGCGACGATGTCGGGCACGCCGAGCAGCAGGTCGGCCGTGCTCGCCGACTGCATGACCGTTCCGTTCACACGAGTGGTCAGCGACAGCCGGGACGGGTCGAGTTCGGTCGCGATGACCGGCCCGAGGGGAGCGAAGGTGTCCTGCCCCTTCCCGATCAGCAGCGTCCCGAACGCGCTCTCCTTGCGCTGGACGATGCGGTCGCTGACGTCATTGCCGCACGTGTAGCCGAGGATGTGTTCATGGGCCTCGGAGGGCTTCACATGGCGGGCTTCCTTTCCGATGACGACGACCAACTCGCCTTCGAAATGGATCAGTTCACCGTCCGCCGGATAGACGATGGCGTCCCCCGGGCCAATGACAGCCGTGCTCGGCTTCATGAAACAAACGGGAACTTCCGGAATCTCACGCTCGGTCTCGTCGACGTGCGAGGCGTAGTTGTAGGCGAACCCGAAGACGCGGGGCCGCTCGAGCGGCGGGAGAACGACGACGTCGCCGACATCGTCGACTCGCCCCGCGGAGGCCAGCCCGGTAAAGGGATCGCCCTCGAATCTGGCGATCCGGGTGCCACCGGATTCAAGCTCTCCGTAGTGACACACTCCGCCGACGGCATACCTGACGATTCGCAAAGGAGACCTCCGCAATTGGGCAGCCGGGGGCGGCTGCACGGCCCATCCAGCAGTGCTAACGTTAGCACGAAGGGAGATGACGAGCCCGGCGCCGGCTCTTCCGGCCACGCAGCGCAACATCAGGGCTATCGTTGGCACACGGAAAGTGACCGCACCAGAATCAGGCAGTTCGAGGGGGCCCACCACGTGATCACCACCAGGGACATCGCCGAACGCCTCGGCGTCTCCGTCTCGACGGTCGGCCGGGCACTCGCCGACGATCCGCGCATCAGCGAGGAGACCAAGTTCCGGGTCCGCCAGGCCGCTTCCGAGATGGGGTACGTCGGCAACCGTGCGGCGCGGATGATGCGGGGTGCCTCCAGCAACGTGGTCGCGCTGGTGATCCCGGACATCCGCAACAGCTTCTACTCGACCATCGCCCACGAACTGTCCAAGAACATGGAGGCCGAGGGCTACCAGCTGATGCTGTCGGAGACCGACGACGACCGGATGGTGGAGCTGCGCCACCTTCGGGAGCTGTCCGCCAACCGCGTCGCGGGCGTCATCATCGTGCCCAGCGCGCGCCCGCACAGCGAGTCCGTCAAACTCCTGCGCGCCCTGCCGCATCTGCAGCTGCTGCGCCGCCACCCCTCGCTCGGGTCCCAGTGGTTCGGCGTCGACGACCACGAGGCGCTGCGCCAGGCCACGGCCCACCTCGTGGCCCAGGGCCACACCCGCATCGCCTACCTGGGAGGCCCCGAAGAGCTGCCCACGGGTGCGGAGCGCCTGCGCGGCTTCCGCAGCGCTCTGAGCGAAGGCGGGCTGCCGGACGAGGCCGGGCGCGCGGAGCTGGGACCGCCGTCGTCCGTGGACCACGGCCGCGAGACGGTGCGCCGGCTGCTGAAGGGGCCGGATGCGCCCACCGCGCTGGTGCTGGGCTCGATCCAGCTCACGCTGGGGGTCCTGGAGGAGTTGTCCCGGCAGGGCGTGAAGGTGCCCCGTGAGCTGTCCGTGGTCGGGTTCGGGGACGAGCCCGGGTTCTCCTGGTGGGGCCCCGGACTCACCACGATCGGCCTGCCCATCCAGGAGATGGCCACCGGCTGCGCGCTGTGGCTGCTGCGCCGCCTCAAGACCCAGCCGAGCAACGACGGCCCGTACACGTCCCTCTCCCCCGGATCGCTGATCCTGCGCGGCAGCACCGCGCCACCCGGCGAGGGGGCCCCGTCCACATCCGGCTGACCGTGGAACGCCGAGTTGTACCGCCCAGCCGTCCCACTCGGCGCGCGGCGTCGGCCACGCACACCAAGGCGCCCGGAGCGATAAGCTCCGGGCGCCTGCGCATCGTCTGCGCGGGTCAGCCCGTTCCGCTGCGCAGCCGGCGCATGACACGGGCCGTACGCGCCGGCTCGTCGAGCCCCTGCTCGGCCGCGGCTTCATGGATCTTGCCGGGCCGGAAAGCGCCGTCCTCGTGTCGGGCTCGCTTTCGGTTCGGCCACGGTCCGGCCCGGCGGGCCCACGCCCCCTGTGCTGTCCGTCCGTCCAGGAAGAGAGCAGGCCCGCCGGAGTCCTTACCGGAGCGGACCAGTTGTGCGAACGATAGCACCAGCGGTCAGCCACACCAAGAGGGCACCCCGCGCGGCCAGTAGCCCCCAGGAGCGACTGACGCCCCCCTTGACACGACAACGGTCGCTGCGCACCATTGCGCTATCGTTAGCATTCGGAGTGCAACAGGCGGAGCAACCCTCGCCATCGCCTTCGCACCCGCACTCCCTCACCGGCCAGGCACGGCGACGAACAGAGCCGTACGACGCTTCGCTCGCCCGGCCCTACCGGCGCACCGATCCGGGTGCCGTACCGCGAGGTCGGCCGCGCCTCCGGAGGGCTCTGCCCGCCCCTCGCGGCGATGACTCCCCTACCGCGACGGCAGGCACGGCCCCGCACCACCTCGATCGTCCGAACTCCGAAAGGTTGCACCGCAATGACAGACGCGCGGATCGCCAAGCTCTACGGCCGCAGGGTGTGGGACTCACGGGGCCGGCCGACCGTCGAGGTGGAGGCGCATCTCGCGGACGGCGCGATCGGACGGGCCATCGCACCGGCGGGAGCCTCGACGGGTCAGGGCGAGGCGCTGGACCTGCGCGACGGCGGCAGCCGCTTCGGCGGGCTCGACGTCCATCGCGCGGTCGGCTCGGTGAACGACGAGATCGCCCCCGCCCTCCTGGATCTCGACGCGACCGATCAGGAAGCCGTCGACCGGCTCCTGGTGGACCTCGACGGCACCCCCGACCGCAGCCGGCTCGGGGGCAACGCGATCGTGGCCACCTCCATGGCGACCCTGCACGCCACCGCCGCGTCGGCGGGCGTACCGCTGTGGCAGCACCTGTCGAGCGGCCGGCCGGTCCGCATCCCCCTGCCGGAGATCCAGATCTTCGGCGGCGGCGCCCACGCGGACCGCCGCGTCGACGTGCAGGACTTCATGGTCGTCTGCCCCGCGGCACGGAGCTTCTCCGAGGCCCTGGACTGGACCGCGGAGATCTACCGGGCGGCCGGAAACCTGATGCGCACGGCGGGCAAGGCCCAGGGCGTGGCCGACGAGGGCGGCTTCTGGCCGGCGTTCGACTCCAACGAGGAGGCGCTGGAGACGCTGACTCTGGCGATCGAGACCGCCGGCTTCACGCCCTCGGCCCAGGTCGGCATCTCCCTGGATGTCGCGGCCTCCCAGTTCGGCAGCGCAGGGCGGTACACGCTCGCGCTCGACGACCGCACGCTGGACACGGCGGCCCTGATCGACATGCTCGGCAGCTGGATCGAGCAGTACCCGATCCTGTCCGTCGAGGACCCCGTCGGCGAGGACGACACCGACGGCATGGTCGAGTTCACCCGCCGCTACGGCCACCGCTGCCAGGTCATCGGAGACGACTACCTGGTCACCGACGCCAAGCGGGTGGAGGCGGCGGCCACCAGCGGGGCGGCGAACGCCGTCCTCGTCAAGCCGAACCAGGCCGGCACGGTCACGGAGGCGTTCCAGGCCCTGCGCGCCGGAAAGGACGCCGGCTTCGGCACGATCGTCTCGGCCCGCTCCGGTGAGACCGAGGACGTCACCATCGCCCACCTGAGCGTCGGATGGGACGCGGGCCAGCTGAAGGTGGGCTCGTTCACCCGCTCCGAGCGCATGGCCAAGTGGAACGAGGTTCTGCGCATCGAGGAGTCCCTCGGCGATGCCGCGGAATTCAGCGGCTGGTCCGCCTTCACATTCGCCGATTCCGCACCTTCCACGAACAGGCTGTAACAACCCAGAAGCATTAAAGTCAGCGAAATCCAGAGCCGACCGGAGCACGGAGACCAGCATGCTGCCCCCCGTCAATCTGCGCCCGAGTTTCAACATCACCCGAACCAGCCATGTGCGTCTCACCGTGGCCGACCTCGCCGAGAGCCGGAACTTCTACGTGAACGCCCTCGGACTCGTCGTCAGCGACGAGGACGAGCGCACCTGCTACCTCCGCGGCCTCGCCGAGGCGTGCCACCACAGCCTCGTGCTGGAACTGGACACGGAGGGGGCCGGCGCCTGCCGGAGGATCGGTTTCCGTGTCTTCCTCGACGAGGACCTCGACATCGCCCACGACTGGTTCCGCGACCGGGGGCTCCCCGCGGAGTGGGTGGACCTCCCCCACCAGGGCCGCACCCTGCACGTCAGCGACCCCATCGGCACGCCGCTCGAACTGTGCGCGCACATGGAGACGCGCCCACGGCTGCACATCAGCTTCGAGCACTACAAGGGCGCCCACGCGCAGCGGCTGGACCACTTCCAGACCTTCGCGCCGAACACGTACGAACTGACCGCGTTCTACGGCGAACTCGGCTTCCGCAACTCCGAGTACCTGGCGCACGGCGACAAGCTGCTCGGTTCGTTCATGTACCGCAAGGGCACGACACTGGACCTGGCGCTCGTGGAGAACACCGGTCCCGCCCTGCACCACTTCGCGTACACCGTCTCCGAGAGCCGTGACATCTTCACCGCCTGCGACTGGGCGGGCCTCCTCGGCTACGGCGAAGGCGTGGAGCGGGGCCCGGGGCGGCACGGTCCGGGCGGGATGCTCTTCACCTACCTCCGCGACCCCGACGGGCACCGGGTGGAGGTCTTCAACGCCCACTACCAGACGATCGACACCGAGGTGGAGCCCGTGCGCTGGGACGCGGGATCGCTCAGCACGAACGTCCGCTGGGGGTTCCCGGCGCTGGAGAAGTGGTACTTCGAGGCGTCGCCCTTCGTGGGGGTCGCGCAGACGCCGCCGGCCGAGCTTCCGAAGCCGATGACCCTCGAGCGGTTCCTGCTCGAACAGTCCGCCCACTGACCCTTTTGCCCCCGAGGAGACGCCATGGCACGAGTTCCCTACCTGCACCGCGACCAGGCGGACGAGGCGAACAAGCCGCTGTACGACCGGCTGGAAGCCGAACGCAAGGTACCGACGGCGAACATCTTCCTCGCCCTCGCCCACGCGCCCGAGCAGTTGGACGGCTTCCTGACCTACGCCAACTCGCTGCGGGCCAGTGAGCTCAGTCCCGCCCTCCGCGAACTGGCGATCCTGACCGTGGGGCACGTGACCCGGTCCGCGTACGAGGTGGCCCACCACCACTCACACGGGCTCAAGGCCGGGCTCACGGAGGAACAGATCGCCGCGGTGGGCGACTTCGAGTCGTCCGAGCTGTTCGACGAGACGGAGAAGGCGGTGATGCGGCTGGCCAAGGAGTCCACGCTCCGGGTCGACGTCTCGGAGGAGACATGGGCCGCCGCTGCCGAGCGCCTGCCTCGGAAGCAGATGGTCGAGCTCGCGCTGTCCATCGCCTGGTACAACTCCGGCGTCCGCATCATGGGCATGCTGGACATCGACCTCGAGGACAACTACCCGAACCCGTTCCCGAATTCGTAGTTCTCGGCGCCCCACGGCCCATCAACACACGCGAGATGTGATGACCGAGCCGCCGTTCCGCCGCCTCGGTCGCCGAACAGAAGGTCTCCGGCCCCCGATCGTCGGGACGGAACATTTTTTCAAGGAGTATTTCAATGGCGAAAATGCTCGCTGCTCGACTGCATGCGCTCGGTGAGCCTATGTCCGTGGACACGGTCGATGTGCCCACCCCGCGGGCGACCGACGTGCTGGTACGGGTCAAGGCGTGCGGAATCGTGCCGAACATGGCCAACGTGATCAACAACTGGCCCACCTGGTACCCGCACCAGCCGCTGCCAGAGCTTCCCGCGATCTTCGGCCTGGACCCCGCGGGCGTCGTCGAGGCGGTCGGCGAGGCGGTGCTCAACACCAAGCCCGGCGACCGGGTCTATGTGAGCCCCCTGCGGTCCTGCGGCAGCTGTCAGATGTGCCGCGGCGGCGAGCTCAGCCGCTGCCGCTACTTCACCCTGAACGGCTACTTCAGCACCTCCCGCGACGGCCAGCGCATTTTCGACCTCTACCCCTACGGCGGCTTCTGCGAGTACATGACGGCACCGCAGCACGCGATCGTCGACATCCCCGACAACATGACGTTCGAGCAGGCCGGCAAGCTCGGCTACATCGGCACCTCCTACCGAGCCCTCAAGTACGCCGCTGCCGGCCCCGGCCAGGTCGCGCTGATCGACGGAGTCACCGGCACCCTCGGCATCGCCTCCACCCTCCTCGCGCTGGCCTCGGGCGTCTCCAGGGTCCTCGGGACCGGCCGCAACGAGGAGTTGCTCAAGCGCGTACAGGAGCTGGCGCCGGACCGGATCGAGGTCATGCGGCTGGGCGAGGGCTCCACGGGCGCGTGGGCGAAGTCCCGTACGGGCGGCGAGGGGGCGGACTTCGTCATCAGCGCCCTCGGCGCCAAGGCCCCGGTGGAGACCATGCTCGACTCCATGCAGGGCGTCCGCCGCGGCGGCAGGGTGGTCAACGTCGGTGGCGTGGCCGACCGGCTGCCGCTGGACGTGAAGTGGCTCATGGACGAGCAGGTCCAGTTGATCGGCTCCAACTGGTTCACCACCGCGCAGGGCCAGGAGGTCGCCGACATGGTGGCGACCGGAGCCCTCGACCTGTCGTACCTGATCACGAAGCCCTTCCCGCTGTCCGAGGTCAACGAAGCGATCTCGGGGCGCGCGACGGACCTCGACGGCGGGTTCAGCAACTATGTCGTGATCCCCTGAAGCTCGGATCACCCATACTCACCCCGCGGCGGTCCTGTTCTGCCCTGACACCGCCGCGGGGTGCCCACCTCACCGGCCCGGCCGGACGGAGGAGCCGATGGAACTGCGCTGGCTGGAATCGTTCGTGACCGTCGCGGAGGAGCTGCACTTCGCTCGGGCCGCGGACCGTCTGCACCTGGCGCCATCGGCACTCAGTGCCCAGATCAGAGCACTGGAGTCACACCTGGGCGTACGGCTGATCGACCGCGGCCGGCGCACCCGCCCGGCCCTGACCGGTGCCGGGCAACTGTTCCTCGAAGAAGCGCGGCTCACCCTCGCCCAGGCCGCGCGGGCCGTGGCGGTGGGCCGGCGTGCCGGACGCGGCGAGCTGGGACACGCCCAGATCGCGTACGTCGCCTCGGCCGCGTTCTCCGGGGTGCTGACCGACGTCCTCACCCGCTGCGCGGCCCCCGGCACCGATCTGACGGTGCAGGTCCGCGAGTTGGAGACCCCGGCCCAGCTGGAGGCGCTGGCCTGCGGGGACATCGACGTCGGCTTTCTGCGCTGGCGGCCGGAGTACCCGCCCGAAGTCACCGCCACCTGTCTGCTCACCGAGAGGGTCGTGCTGGCGCTGCCGGCCGATGCGCCGCTGGCGGCGTACGAGGCGGTGCCGGCGGCGGAGCTGCGCGACGAGTGCTTCGTGGCCCCGCACTTCGACGAGGAGTACGGCTGCCGCGACCAGATCCTCGAAGTGGCGGAGCAAGGGGGTTTCAGCCCACGATGCGCTCCCCCGGTGCGGGACTTCATCGCCGCTCTGACCCTGGTGGGCGGTGGTCTCGCGGTGGCCCTGGTCCCCGACTCCCTGCGCCGCGTCCAGATCCCCGGGGTGGCCTACCGCCCCCTGGCGGACGTACCACTGACCACCCGGCTGGTGGGCGCCTACCGCCGGAGCGAGACCTCGCCCGCGGTGCGCAGGGTGATCCGCAGGCTGCGGGAGGCGGCCGCCGCCACGGTCACGACCGGCTCAGACCACGGTGCCTCCGGAAGCGACGCCTGACCCATCGTCAGCGCGTGCCGTCGTGGAGGCCCGCGGCTGCCTCCTCCGACTCCCCTGCCCGGCCGCCGGGCCCGCCCGGTCATGATCAGCGTGCCCCGGACGGCATGGCCGGTCAAGGACGGACCGACGCATGTTTGTGCGTGGAATACGCACTGTCCGAGCAGGTCAGAGGGGGTGTGCCCGACCTAGGCTCAACACGGAACCACAGACCGTGGCGGCGTCTGTCGACCGCCATCGGACGGAGGGACAGGCGGAGGAGCACATGACATCGATCAAACACGTGGGCGTCGTCGGCGCCGGCCAGATGGGCCGGGGTATCACCGAGGTCTGCGCCCTGGCCGGGCTGCACGTCACGCTGTGCGACATGACCGAGGAGCGGGCCCGCGCCGGTCTCGCGGGCCTGGCGGACTCCCTGCTCAAGGCGGAGCAGCGCGGCGCCATCACCCCGGAGGACCGCGCACACGCCCTGGCCGGGGTCTCGGCCACCGCCGACCTCTCCCGCCTGTCCGGCGCCGACCTGGTCATCGAGGCCGCCGTCGAGGACGAGCAGGCCAAGACGGAGCTGTTCCGGCAGCTGGACAAGGTGGTCACCGACCCGGCAGCCGTACTGGCCAGCAACACCTCCTCGATCCCCATCGCCCGGCTCGCGGCCGCGACCGGACGACCGGAGGCGGTGGTGGGCCTGCACTTCTTCAACCCCGTTCCCGTGATGCCCCTGGTCGAGATCATCCCCTCGCTGCACACCTCGAAGGACACGGAACTGCGTGTGCGCGCCTTCGCGGGCGAGGTTCTGGGCAAGAAGACGGTGGTGGCCCAGGACCGCGCGGGCTTCGTGGTGAACTCCCTGCTGATTCCCTACCTGTTGGCAGCGGTGCGGATGGTCGCCTCCGGCACGGCGTCGGCCGAGGACATCGACACGGGGATGACCGCCGGCTGCGCCCACCCCATGGGCCCACTGCGCCTCGCCGACCTCATCGGCCTGGACACCGTGGCGGCCATCGGCGAGGCCCTGTACGAGGAGTACCGCGAACCGCTGTACGCACCGCCCCCGTTGCTGCGCCGCATGGTCGAATCGGGCCTGCTGGGCCGGAAGTCGGGACAGGGATTCTTCACCTACCGGGCGGCCTGAGAGCAACGGCCACAGCGGTGTCCCGCACGTCGGGACACCGCTACGTCCACCGTCGTCAGGTCGCATCGGCCTCGCGCCGCTGACGGGGCCGGCACTGCCTGCCGGTCGATGAGCGGACGACTGGGCGGCCGCAGAGAACGGCGGCGCGTACACGCAAGGCGCCGCTCACTGGCGAACCGCTCGACCTACGCGGAGTCTCCCGCGGGTGACCGCACAGCTCCCATGGGAGATGCACGGCGTCGAGGCCGAACCCGACCGGGAGTCCCTGGACTTCCACGGCAGTGGGGGGCATCGGGCAGCGAAAGCTCGCGGGCGGCAGCACGGGCGCTGTGGCGGAGCCCGTGCCTGAACAGTCACCGAGGAAGGCGGGGAGCTGGAGCTGATCTATCTGCTCCAGCACGGGAGTTGGTGCGGGGGCCGGTATTCGAGGCCGCCACGGCTACGGTGCGTGCCGCCGCCGGCGAGCTGCCCGACCAGCCGGGCGACCGCGTCGACGCCGTGGCGGCGTACCGCTCCGGGGACGTGCTGAGGCGTGACGGGAGCCGGCCGGCAGCGTCGGAGGGGAGGTGCCGCCCTCGGCGTCGTGGGTGAGGGCGCTGTGGCGGAGCCCGTGCAGGGTTCCGTGATCAGCGGAACGCCGCCTGGCCGGTGATCGCCTGGCCGACGACCAGGGTGTGCATCTCGCTGGTGCCCTCGTAGGTGAGGACGGACTCCAGGTTGTTGGCGTGGCGCAGGGGCGAGTACTCCAGGGAGATGCCGTTGGCGCCGAGGATCGTGCGGCATTCGCGGGCGATGGCGAGGGCCTCGCGAACGTTGTTGAGCTTGCCGACGCTGATCTGCTCGGGGCGGATGCGGTGTTCGTCCTTCAGGCGGCCCAGGTGCACGGCGAGCAGGGCGGCGCAGCTCAGCGACACGGTCATGTCGGCGAGCTTCTTCTGGGTGAGCTGGAAGCCGCTGATCGGCCTGTCGAACTGGACACGGGAGTCGGCGTACTCGAGGGCCGTCTGCAGGGAGTCGCGGGCGGCGCCGACCGCGCCGAAGAGGATGCCGAAGCGGGCTTCGTTCAGGCAGGACAGCGGTCCGCGCAGGCCCTCGGCGAGCGGCAGCCTGGCCGAGTCGGGCAGCCGGACGTCGTCGAAGTACAGCTGCGAGGTGATCGACGCGCGCAGCGACATCTTCTGCTTGATGTCCTGCGTGGTGAAGCCGGGCGTGCCACGCGGGACGAGGAAGCCGCGCACGCCGTCCTCGGTCTGCGCCCAGACGGTGGCCACGTCCGCGATGCCGCCGTTGGTGATCCACATCTTGGAACCGTTGAGGATCCAGTCGCCGCCGTCACGGACGGCCCGGGTGCGCATCCCCGCGGGGTTGCTGCCGAAGTCGGGCTCGGTCAGGCCGAAGCAGCCGATCGCCTCACCGGCGGCGAGCCGCGGCAGCCACTGCTGCTTCTGCTCCTCCGAACCCCACTTCCAGATGGAGAACATCGACAGCGAGCCCTGCACCGAGACGAAGCTGCGGAAGCCGGAGTCCGCCGCCTCCAGCTCCAGACAGGCCAGGCCGTAGGACACGGCGTTCGTCCCGGCACACCCGTAGCCCTCCAGGTGCATGCCGAGTACGCCCAACTTTCCTAGTTCCGGGGCGAGTTCACGGGCGAAGTGGGCGTTCTCGAACCACTCGGCGATGTGCGGGCGGACCCGGTCGGCCAGGAACTGGGCGACGGTGGCCTGGATCTCGCGTTCCTCGTCCGTGAGGGTCGAGGACAGATCGATCAGGTCGAGGGGGTCCTGCATCGGCTTGCCGTTCATCTGGGGCTCCTTGTGGTCATTGGTTGGTATTCAAGTGGCAGTTCAGTAAACCGGTGTCGACGCCGCGAGCGGTCGGTTGACCGTCCGTGTCAGGCGGAGGTGTGGTCGGCGAGGCTGTGGAGGATCTCCTCGGTGTGCTGGCCCAGCCTCGGCGGGGGCAGCAGGTACCGTGCGGGCGTTCCGCTCAGCGTGATGGGATGCGCAACTTGGCGGACGGCACCGCCGTTTGCTCCTTCCGCCGTCGTGGCGGGGATCTCGACGATGCCGGGCAGGCCGAGTCGCTGGGCGAAGACGAACGCCTCGTCGAGACCGTTGACCGGGCCCGCCGGCACCCCTGCGGCCAGCAAGGCGGTCGACCAGTGGTCCGCGCCTCCGGTCTGCAGCAACCGGGTCAGCTGCTCCCGCAGCTCGGTGCGGTGGGCGACGCGATCGGTGTTGGTGCGGAAGCGGTCGTCGAAAGCGAGGCCGGGATCCCCGACGACCTCGGCGAGCGCGGCGAACTGCTTGTCGTTGCCCACCGCGAGGGCGATCGGGCGATCGGCGGTCGGGAACGTCTCGTACGGAGCGATGCTCGGGTGTGCGTTGCCCATACGCCCCGGGACGAGACCGGCGACAGCGTAAGCCGAGGCTTGGTTGACCATGGCCGACAGCAGCGAGCCGAGCAGGTTCACCTCCACGAGTTGCCCCTCGCCGGTGGCGTCCCGGTGCCGGAGCGCCGCGAGGATGCCGAGCGAGGCGTGCAGCCCGGTGATCACGTCGACCAGGGCCACGCCCGCCTTCACCGGCTCCCCGTCCACGGTTCCGGTCACGCTCATCAGACCGCCGACAGCCTGCACGAGCAGGTCGTATCCGGGGATCGCGGCGCCCGCGCCGCTGCCGAAACCGCTGATCGAGCAGTAGATCAACCCCGGGTGGCGCGCACGCAGTTCCTCGGGGCCGAGCCCCAGCCTTTCCATTGTGCCGGGACGGAAGTTCTCCACCACCACGTCGGACTCGGCGATCAGGGCACGGGCCTGTTCGAGGCCGGTCTCGGTCGTGAGGTCCAGGACGACGGACCTCTTGTTCCGGTTGACGCTCAGGAAGTAGGTCGACGTGCCGCCGTGGTCCGCCGGCGGGTGCCAGGCCCGGGTGTCGTCCCCGATACCCGGCCGCTCGACCTTGACCACCTCGGCGCCGAGGTCGGCGAGGAGCATGGTGGCGTACGGCCCCGCGAGAACCCGGGAGAAGTCAGCGATGCGCAGACCGTCCAGCGCGCCCCGCACCGCTCCGTCGAGACCGCCGGCCCATCCGTCCGGCATGCTGTGCTGAGTGCTCACGCACCCTCCTCTCTGATCGTCCCGCCTGCCGTGACTCCACCAACGCCGGAGCCCGACCCCGTCACCACCAACGCGGCAAAGGCTGTGCCGACTCGGTGAGTTCGACGACGGGAAGGCCCTGGCCGAGGGGGACGACGGCCCGTACGACAGTCACCCGCGCGCCCACCGCCACCACGAACGGTGCCGTACCAGTGACCTGGCAGAGCAGGTTGAATCCCTCGTCCATCGCGACGAACCACGTGTTGTGCTGGGCGTGGCCGTTGCGGCGAACGACGACTCCGACACCCGCGCTGCGTTCCCGGCTGAAGGCCATGGACCCGCAGGCACGGCAGAACGAGCGCCGGTAGGCCGGCGTGCCGCACCACAGGCAGCGCTGGAAGAACAGTTCGCGGCACCCCGCCGGTGCGCCCGGCAGACCCGTCGGGGTCGTGTCGGCGGCAGCCGCTTCGGGGGCTTGCGCGAACTCGGTGTGTTCGCGGGTTTCTGTCTGGAGCATCGCGGCCTCCCGCACGCAGTTCGGCGACCCGGAACACAGGTGACCGGCGTCCGATGTCCCCCTCAGCCTGGCCCGGCCGCGAATCGCTGGTCAACGACGAGATGACGCATCTTTGTGCGTGGAAAACGTGCGGCTACCGCCGAGTTCGGAGCGGTCCGCGCGGCGTTGCCCTCGCCGCAGATCCTGCCGGCCGCCGGGCACAGCCTGCTGCTCTCTCCGCCGTGGAGCTCGTTCCAGCCGGACAGACCTGACGGTGAGGCGCTCGAAAACCAGTGGAACAGCGGAACTGTGCGCCTTTACCGTGCTGTCGCACCAAGTCGTCGAGTCAAGGACGTGCCGTTGTACACCGTGTGAGACCTCCCGAGTGCTGATTCGTCGCGCGTCGCGCATGTGCGCCGCGCTCCTTTCTGCTGCGGACTTCTCACTGAAACCGGTGTACTTCTGTGCTCGAAAACTGGGTGGTCATGCCCACCTGCCTGCCGCTCGTCCGCCGTCGTTGCCACACGTGCGCGTCCGAGCGCTTCCGGGCAAGCGGTAAATTTCGCGTCAACGCAAACCACAAGCTCATCGACGCCTGGCTCCTCGTGCTCTGCACCGCTTGCGGGGACACCGCAAAGCTCACGGTCCTGGAACGGATGAACGTGCGCAGCGTACGACCGGAGCTGCTGGACCGGCTGCATGACAACGATCTTGGCCTGACAGCTGAGCTGCTCCAGGATCCGGTCGTGCGGCGCCGTAATCGCATCGCCCTCGACTGGGACAACGCCTGGCGCCTCGACACCGGCGGATCGGATCACCTGGACCGCGAGGTGATCGACGTCTCGGTCCGCTTCGCGGCGCGGATTCCTGTCCGGCCGGTGCGACTGATCGCCGAGGGTTGCGGTCTTTCACGGGCCGAGGTCGAGAGACTGATCACGGAAGGGCAAATCGTTTCGGCAGTCCGGCTGAGCGGCAAGCTCTCCGGCGACTTCACCTTCACGCTCAAGCGCTGAGCCGGCGCGAGGCAGCCCGCCGCAGCAGACGAAACCCGCGTCACCGGTCCGACGGGACCACGAGGCCGGGCCGCGGCGGGGAAGCCGACAGGAACGGCGTCCCCGCCGCGCCCTCATGTCTGCTGAGGCGGGTGCCGGGTACACGGTCCCGCACGAGCTTGTGTGTGGACGAGGCACAGGAGGGCACGGCCGTGGCGGTGAAGGCGATGGGGTGGGCGCACTCGTTCCCCATGTCCAAGGGAGTGCGCGCCGGGAGGGAGTGGACACGCAGGCGTCTCGATTCCCTGCCCTGGGCCGCTGCCGAGCCGGACACGGTGGACGCCATCGTGCTGGCTGTGTCCGAACTGATCACCAATGCGCACATCCACGCGCACAGCGACGCGCACCTGGTCCTCACGTGGGACGGCGACTGCCTTCATGTGAGCGTGCACGACGAGGACCCGACGCTGCCGCGCCGGCGCGAACCAGAGCCGGGGGAGGTCTCCGGCCGCGGAGTGGCGATCGTGCAGAAGCTCGCCGATGAGTGGGGGATGACGTGCCAGCGGCACGGCAAGACAGTGACGGCATGCTTCTGCCCCGCCGATACCGATGCCGATACCCCTGCCGGCATCGACCGGCGTCGCAGCAGCGGCAGTTGAGTTCTGCTCACCGGTGAAGCGAGCCTCGGAGGAGATGGGTGTCGTGTACCTGGCACGAGGATCGAGTGATGACCCCTACGTCTGGCTCTGGGTCCTGGGCGCTCTCGCGCTGTACGCGCTGATCAGCTACGGACTGACATACCGCGCCCGTGCCCGGCGCGGTTCCGCCCATCCGGCTCATGACGCCCTGCACGACCTCAAGGACCGGGAGGATCCCCAGCCGCCCGTCTACCGCTTCATCAGCCGCGTGATCATGCTGTGCGGAGCGGGGCTCACCGGCCTGGTCGCCTTCCTGACCAGTGACGCCGTGCGGGTCCTGACGGTCGGGCTCACCGCCGTGGCGGCGGTCACCGTGTGGGCGTACTACGACCATCGCACGGGAAGGCGCGCCTCCGCGCAGCGATGACGCAGGCCCGGGTCCCGTCGGACGGGTGGAAGGGGCTCGGGAGCGTCAGTCGGCTTCGGGGTGCTTGCCGGGCCCGTCGGCGCCGTGGGACAACGGAGTGGGTGGACAGTGTGGTGTCTTCCTCACCGGGCTCCAGAAGGGTGTCGGCGGCGCCGACGACGAGTGAGTCGGGTGTGCCGACCGCCTCGCGGTCCTTGCCGGCGTGGTCGGTGCAACGACCTCTGCGGCTGTGGACTCCGCGAAGCGGCAGAACCCGGCGGCTGCTGTCACGCCCCGGCTATCGATTGACGGATCGCATCCCTGCCTCGTCATACCGCTCACCCGCGGCCTCGGGCAGCTGCGCGTCGATGCGGGCCAGGTCGTCCTCGGTCAGCACGATGTCGACCGCGGCGACGTTCTGTTCCAGGTAGGTGCGGCGCTTGGTGCCCGGGATCGGCACCAGGTCCTCGCCCTGGGCCAGCACCCAGGCGATGGCCAGCTGGGCCGGGGTCACGTCCTTCTCGGCGGCGATCTCCTTCACCTTTGCCGCCAGGCGCAGGTTCGCCTCCAGGTTGGCGTCCTGGAAGCGCGGGTTCTCCCGGCGCCAGTCGTTCGCGTCCAGCTCGTCCGGCGAGCTGAACCGCCCGGCGAGGAAGCCACGGCCGAGCGGCGAGTACGGCACGAAGCCGACGCCCAGCTCCCGGCAGGCGGGCAGCACCTCGGCCTCCACGTCCCGTGACCACAGCGAGTACTCGCTCTGCACCGCGGTGATCGGGTGCACGGCGTGGGCGCGCCGGATGGTCTCCGCACTGGCCTCGCTCAGCCCGATGTACCGCACCTTCCCCTCGGCGACCAGTTCGCCCAGCGCGCCGACGGTCTCCTCGATGGGCACGTTCGGGTCGACCCGGTGCTGGTAGTACAGGTCGATGTGGTCGGTCCCCAGACGCTGCAGGGAGCCGTGGACCGAGCTGCGGACGTGCTCGGCCGAGCCGTCCTGCGGGCCGACCGTGCTCATGTCGCCGGGTACGGCGTTGTCCATCCGGTAGTTGAACTTCGTCGCGATCACGTACTCGTCGCGGTGCCCCCGGATCGCCTCACCGACGAGCGACTCGTTGGTGAGCGGCCCGTACATCTGCGCGGTGTCGAGGAAGTTCGTTCCGAGTTCGAGGGCGCGCCGGATGGTGGCGATCCCCTCCTCCTGGTCGGCGGATCCATAGAAGGCGGACATCCCCATACACCCCAGGCCGATGGCCGATACCTGGAGGTTCCTCAGGTTGCGCTGTTGCATTGCCGTGTCCCAGCCTTTCCCTGCACACTCGTTCGTCGTTCGGACGACGCCAAGCCCCTCATCCATCCAACGACGGATTCCACCGCCCGGCATTTTGTGAGAGGCGCCGGGCGAAACGGGCCTCGTGCGCCGTGGTGTCTGCGACGCTACGACCTGGAGCGCACTCCAGCGCAAGTCAACCGCTCAGGCGGACCGGCAGCAGGCGCTCACGGCTTCGCCGCGTTCCAGTCCATGAGGAACCGGGTGGGCAGGTCACGCCGGTCGATCACGCGAATCGAGACGGGGTCGACGCAGACACCGCCGTGACCTGACACGACTGCCGCCCTCGGTGGCTTCGCTCTCCTTCTGACCTGCGGTCTTACGACCGTGCGGGTTGGTTGGCGATCAACAGGGTGACGTTCGCGGGCCGGAACCCCAGACGGGCATAGATGCGGGCGACGGTGTCCTCCGCATAGGCGAGGAAGACGGTCCGCACCCCGTGGTTGCGGGCATGAACGGCCAGGGCCGCCGTGACGGCCGCGGCCAGGCCCTGGCGGCGAGCGGTGGGGAGGGCGCCGACTCCGCCGATCTCGGTGGTGCCACCTGCCGGGTGGTAGTGGCCGACGGCGAGGGGGGTGCCGTCTGGGGCAAAGGCAGCGATGAGTGTTTTGTGCCCGGCGCGGAGGGTGGGCCGGACTGCCTCGACCGTGCCGTCCGCGACCAGTTCCTCGGCCACCGCCGACAGTTCCACGGGACCCGCGAGCCCAACAGCGGTGCCCGGCTCGGCGAAAGCCAGGCGCGGCAGAGCGAGTGCCTTGGGCAGGGCCGGGTCGTCGGCTGTCAGCACGCGGAGCGCGACGCCGTCCGGCAAAGGCTGCGGAGGCACCGGGTGGTGCGGGTCGAGGGCCATCAGCGGACGTTCTTCCACCGGCAGACCGACGGCCTCGACCCGGGCACGCAGCGCCGGAGCTGCCTCGGCGAGCCACTCCTCGCGATGACAGCCGGGAGTGACACCCGCCCGGCCGGCGGGACTCGGTGGCACCGACCAGGATCTGGGCGAGCCCGGCAGCCTCACACCCGGGGGAGGGCGCCGATCGCGGTGCGCCCCGACCCGGCCCTGGCGCGGGAGCGGCCGACTCGGACCGCGGCCAGGGCGGAGGGGCCGTGCTCCGAGCGGCAGCTTCACCGACGGCGGCACAGCGGGCCCAGCCGTCGGGAAACCCAACGACGACATCAAATCCGCGTATTGATCTTCTACGAGCTCCTAGTCTGACCGCCATGAGCGACAGTGACTTCACCGACCTGCGCGGCAAGGAGTTCCAGCGCGCGGACATGGCGGGGGCGCGGTTCACCACGGTGAGCCTCAACCGGGCGGTCTTCCGGGGCTGTGAGCTCCACCAGGTCGTGATGCGCGGCGTCGAGATGGCCGGCGCCACGATCGACGGCGAGATCGAGAGCCTCGTCGTCAACGGGGTCGACGTCGCGCCGTTGGTCGAGGCCGAGTTGGACCGCCGACACCCCGATCGCCCCAAGTTCCGGCCGACCACTCCCGACGCGTTCCGGGAGGCCTGGGACCTCGACGAGCGGCTGTGGGAGTCGACCGTCGCGCGGGCGCGCCGACTGCCACCGGAGACGCTGCACGAGTCGGTGGACGGCGAGTGGTCCTTCATCCAGACCCTGCGCCACCTCGCGTTCGCGACCGAGTCGTGGGTCGGCCGCTGCATCCTGGGCGATCCCCGTCCCTGGCACCCGCTGTCCCTGCCGTGGGACCAGATGGATCCCCGGCCGGGAGTGCCGCACGACCGTGACGCGCGCCCGTCGCTCGACGAGGCGCTCGCCTTGCGGCTGGAGGCGATGGCGATGACGCGGCGGGTCGTCGACAGCCTGACCGACGAGCGGCTCGACAGCCGGACCGAGCCGCTCATGGGTCCCGGCTGGCCGGACGAGGGGGAGAGCTTCCCTGTCCGTGAGTGCCTGCTGGTCGTCCTCAACGAGGAGTGGTGGCACCGCATGTTCGCCGAGCGCGACCTGGCCGTCCTCGAGGAAAGAGGCTGACGTCATGGAGTTCGTCTTTTCGGGCCAGGTGATCGAATGGCGCGGACCGTCGCCGTACTACTTCGTTCCCGTGCCGGACGAGGAGTCCGCCGACATCCGCGAGGTGGCCGCCATGGCCACCTACGGATGGGGCGTGATCCCGGTCCAGGCTCGGATCGGCGAGGTCGCCTTCCGGACGTCGCTCTTCCCCAAGGACTGCGGCTACCTGCTGCCGCTCAAGGCCGCTGTGCGCAAGCCGCATGGCCTCTCGGCGGGGGACGACGTGACGGTGGAGATGACCGTCCGTCTCCAGCCCCAGTGAAATCGTAGAAGACTGGTCGAATGCCCGCTGGGAGATGCGCGACGACAACCACGAAGCCTTTCTCAGCCTGGGATGTCCACTCATCCGCCGACGACGTCTGCGCTCACGATGTTGGCTGTCCACGACATAGGAGGAGGGGATTACGGGGCGGAAGTACATGCTGCTTCCTGGGCGGCCATGACCTCGTCGCCGTGCTCGAAGGCCCATGCGCCCACGGCGTCGATGGGCACCAGCAAGGTCCGTCCCAGACCGGTGAGTTGGTACTCGACCCGTGATGGAGCGTCGGGCTGAGGATGCCGGTCGACCAGTCCGTTGAACTGCAGCCGTCGCAACGTCTCGGTGAGGACCTTGGAGCTGATACCGCCGATCCGCTCCCGTAGTTCGACCGGGCGTCTGGGGCCGTCGCGCAGTGCCCAGAGCACCACGGCGTTCCAGGTGTTGGAAAGCAGGTCGAAGGCGAGGCGGGCGCGGCAGTCCGCGAGGAAGGCGTCGGTCGTTGTCACGTACCAAATGGTGCCCGAACGGCCCTCTAGCGTCGGTACGAACCGTCGAAGCAGGCACGGAGGGGGAACGCGTGATGAAGATCGGCGTATGGGGAACGGGCAGCATGGCCGACGCGCTCGCCACCCACTGGGTGCGGGCCGGGCACCAGGTGACCATCGGGGGACGGGACGCACACAAGACGGAACGGCTCGCGACGCGCATCGGAGGCAGCGTGAAGCCTGCCACTCTGCGCGCGGCGGCCGAGTCCGGTCAGGTGGTGCTGGCCGCGCTGCCCTTCGGCGCGGGAGCAGACGTGGCACGGGAACTGCACACGGCCCTGGAGGGCAAGGTGCTGCTCGACTGCTCCAACCCGGTCGGGCCGGGCTTCCGGCTGCTGACGGAAGGAGGCCCCTCAGCCGCGCAGCTACTGGCCGCGGCGGCACCGGGGGCCCACGTGGTCAAGGCTTTCAACCTCTGCCACGAGGACGTGTGGCGCATGCGGCCGCCCGTCTTCGACGGGCGGCCACTGGCCGTGCCGGTCTGCGGGGACGACGAGACGGCCCTCGCGCGGGTACGCGAGTTGGTGCAGGACATCGGTTGTGAACCCGTGGCCGGCGGCGGACTCGAACGGGCGGGGCTCCTGGAAGCGACGGCCGCGCTGTTCATCGCGTTGTGGGTCGGCGAGGGAGCGGATGCGCAAGCGATCGCACCTCCGCTGGCGTACGCGGCCGGACCGAGCCACCAGGAAACGGACGACGGCACGGGGGCTTTCCGTTACTGATGATCTTCGAGTGATGTCGCGCCGCGGTTGCCATTCGCTCCAGGTCGGAGCACGCCGTCCAGCGACATCATGCGGCGAAGCTCAGTAGGCGTTCTGCAGATCTTGCTGAGCCACCAGGACATCAGGCCCACGATGCCGTACGCGAGAACCCTCCACCGCCACGCGGCGCGGGGTTCTCGGTCCGCCTCAGGCGCCCCTGCGTCAGGAGCCGCTGGATTCCGGCTCGTGGAGCGTGATCGCCCCGGAAGGGCAGACCCCGGCGGCCATCTGTGCGCTCGCGCGATGGACGGTGGGCGGCTCGGCGTGCAGCAGGAGCACGCGGCCGTCGTCGGGATCCTGGTCGAACACCTCGGGGGCGGTCAGAGCGCACATCCCGGCGCCGATGCAGCGCTCACGGTCGACGTGCAGGCGGGTCGTCCTCATGACTCCTCCTTGTCCCAGGTGACCGGGAGGCTCTTCACGCCGTAGATGTCCGCGGTTTCCGGGCGCAGGCCGACTTCTTCGGCCGGTACGGCCAGGCGCAGCGTGGGGAACCGGTCGATCAGCGCGCGGAACGCGACCCGCATCTCGACGCGGGCCAGCTGCTGACCCAGGCACTGGTGGATGCCGTGGCTGAAGGCCAGGTGCCCGGTCACGTCAGGCCTGCGGAAGTCGAGCACATCGGGGGCGGTGAAGCGCTCGGGGTCGCGGTTGGCGGTGTTGTACGACAGGACGACCGTCGTGCCGGCCTTGATGGTCTGGCCGCCCAGCTCGACGTCCTCCAGCGCCGTCCTCATGAACGTCTTGGCGACGCTCAGATACCGCAGCAGCTCCTCCACGGCCCCGTCGGTGAGCGCGGGGTCGGCGCGCAGCGCGGCCAGTTGCGCCGGGTTCCGCAGCAGCGCGAAGGTGCCGAGAGACAGCATGTTCGCGGTGGTGTCGAACCCGGCCGCCAGCAGAATCAGGCTGATCCCCTTCAGCTCCTCATCGGTCAGATCGCTGTCGGTGAGTTCGCTGAGCACGTCGTCGGTCGGGTTCGTGCGCTTGGCGGCCACCAGGCCTGCGAGGTACTCCTGGGTCGCGGTGTAGGCCGCGATCAGCTCCTCGTCGCCCGTCTCCCCGCCCATGAACGTGTCGATCTGCTCCTGGAAGGAGCCCCGGTCCTGGTACGGCACACCCAGCAGCTCGCAGATCACGATGGTGGGGATGGGCTTGGCGAACGCGGTCACCAGGTCCGCCGGCGGCCCGGTCTTCTCCATGGCGTCCAGGCAGTCGGAGGTGATCTGCTCGATGCGCTCGGTGAGCAGTCGCATCCGCCGCACGGTGAACTTGCCCACCAGCGGTTTCCGATAGCGGCTGTGCTGTGGCTCGTCCATGAGGAGGAACTCGCCGGGCGGCGCCGGAGGAAGCTCGAAGTCTGCGACGTTCATGAGCTCCTTGCGCGAGCTGAACCGCGAGTCGGCCAGGACCGATCTGACCAGGTCGTATCCGGTGATCAGCCAGCCGGGTTTTCCGCCGGGGTGGGTGTAGCGGCTGATGGGGCCGTGCCGACGGGCGTCGATCAGCTCTGCCGGCGGGTCGAAGGGGCAGCCGGGCTGACGCGCCGTCGGAAGCGTCGTGACGGTGTGGAGGGACTCAGTCATGACCATTCCTCGTCTCGCGATATGACGTGTTTGACGCCGCTTGAAAGCTACGTTGCATTCATGGTTACGTCAATCGATCGGAAGGAGTTTTCCCAGCTAGCTGGCCGGAAATTGGTGCAATGACACTGGGAACGAATGCAACGCTGCGTTGCAATGAATGACGGCGAGGGCAATGCTGGTGGCATGCCAGGAGGACGGTTGCCCCACCAGGACCCCCAGCGCATCGCGGCCGGACTCGCCGACGGCCTCTACGCCGAGATCGCCAGACGGCTCGATCGGACGACCTCGACGATCAGCCGGGAGGTCGGACGCGATGGCGGTCCCGGAAGCTACCGGCCCCAGCAGGCGCAACGGGCGACGATCCAGCGGGCGCGGCGTGGCACACCGGTCACGTCGGCGTGTCAGCGAACGCCGATGCCCGGGAGTGAGGTGGGAGAACAGTGCTGGTCGAGCGACGGGTTCACGGGACGTCGGTGCGGAGGCATCGACCAGGTCCGGGGTGGAGAACACGGGCTGACAGGCGGCAGGGCTGGAGCCGGCCTGTGGTCTCGGCGTCAGGGTCTGTCCGTGCCGGTCAGTTCGAAGTCGGCGCGGGCTGACTCGACTCCGTTGATCTGCAGGGAGATCGCGTGCTTTCCGGGGTAATAGCGGCGGGTCGTGATCGGCCGGAAGGAGTGCTCGCGCGCTACCTGGATCTGTTCGTCGGGTGCGAGGGTGCGGGTGGTGAGTTTGAAGGTCTTGCCGCTCTGGCCGCCGTTGGCCTTGCGGTGGTGCACGATGTAGTCGATGGTGAGCCGCACCTGGGCGTCGCCGGTGTTGTGGATCGAGGCGGTGAAGCGGACGCTGCCGCCGACCGGGACGGTGTTTTGGTCCAGGTGAGGTCCGTCGACTTTCACTGTCGCGGGAGCGAAGCCGAGCAGTTCCAGTGCTCCGGGGTGGCCGCGTTTGACGAGGGTGCGCAGTCCGTGGCGCACGAGTCGTTCGGTGGCCGCGTCGGGGTCGTCCAGCCAGCGGCGTGCTGTGTCGATGACGAGGTCGGGGTGGTCCCGGCTGAGGTCGTTGAGATGGTTGGCGACCGAGCGGCGCACGTATGCGCTCTCGTCCCGGTAGAGGGCGTCCAGGAGGGGCACGGTTGCTCCGGGGCGGGCCATGATGTCCGGCACCCGTACCGACCAGGGAAGGTAGGGGCGGGTGCCTTCGGAGGCGAGTCTGCGCACGTCGGCGTCGGCGGAGCCGGTCCAGCCGCTGATGATGCCGAGGGCCCGGTCGAGGTCGTGCCGCAGCATTGTCCTGATGGCGAACTCCGAGGTGAGACGCCCGGTGAGGTCCGCGAGCAGCGCCATCGCATCGTCGAAGGCGGCGGCGCTGCCTTCCTGAACCGCGCGGGTGGCAAGAGCACTGGTGACCGGCCAGATCAGCCATCCGGTGAAGTCCGGGGCGTTGTCCCGGGCGGAGCGTACGGTCCGGGCCAGCACCAGGTAGTCGCCGGGCAGGTCCGCAAGCAGGGCATCCCGCAGCAGGTCGGCGCGTTCCCTGAGGGACAGCGGGGCGATCTGCTGTGGAGCCGCGCGCAGTGATGTGAGGTCGGCGTCCGGAGCGGCGGTCCGAATGGCGCGTGTGAGGCGCTGAACGGTGTGGCGGCCGATGAGCTCGTCGGCGGATGGCATGCGGTCTCTTCCGTCACGTGAGGTGGCACAGCGCGGTGGTGAGCTGCCAGTCGACACTGTCGTGGTCGATGGTGGCACGGGTTGTCGTGGGCGACCATGTCCATGACTCGCAGGTCGCAAGTGTCATATCGGTGTCGACACCCTCGGCTTGCTGCTGGCTGGCTGCCGGGGTGACCGCCGAGAGCGTCTCCGACACCGACGCACTCATCCTCGACTCCGTACCCGAGGTCCCGCAGCCGGGCCACGTCCCGCCGCACGGTGCGCTCGTTGACCTCCATGCGTTCGGCAAGCTCACGGTTCGTCCATGACGGCCGTGTGGCCAGCAAGGACAACAACCGCAACAGCCGCACCGGGGTACTCGACACACCGGGACTGTAGAGGATGACCAGACCACTCAGTCGGCAGCACCGGGACCCGCGGACCACTGAAGCATCGCACTTCTGCCGCACCACAAGCGCAGTGGAAACCCGCGACCGCCGGCTGGACCGCCGTCCGCCGCGGTCGATCGGAGGTCGAGGTGCTCAACACCACGGCGCCGAAGACGGGTCGGGGGCGGTGCCGCTGTGCTTCGGCGGCCGCTTTCATGACGGGACCACTGACGCGCCGAGCCAGGTGCAGTGGACGGCTGGTGTGCGGGGCGTGCGGGCCCACCGTGGCCCGTGAAAAGGCTGGCGACGAGATGCCCGGCGAGCATGTCGATCCAGCGCAGGCAAGCCGCCGGTGTGGCAGCGCTGCCGTTTCGGCCGTTCTCTTGACATGGTGCTCGAACCGGGAGAACTCCGTATGGCTCGTTCACAGGGCGCCGCAGCGGTACGTGTGTGGCTCGCCGAGACCTGGCCGCTGGCGCAAGCGACGGCAGCCGCCACTGTGGCCTGGGTGATCGCGGTCGGCATCGGGGGCCACGCCGACCCGTTCTTCGCGCCGATCGCCGCTGTCGTCGCGCTCAACTTCGCGCAGGGCGAGCGGGGCCGCAGTGCGGTGCGGCTGGTGCTCGGCACGTGCGTCGGCATCGTGGTCGGCGAACTCACGGTCGTGCTGCTGGGAGGCGGCTGGGGCTGCATGGCGCTGGCCACGTTCGTCGCGCTGGTCGTCGCGCAGACGCTGGGGGCCAATCGCCTGATCCGCGTCCAGGCGGCCGCCGGGGCGATCCTCACCATCGCCGTGGCCGACGGCGAGGCCGGCCCGGACCGGTTGACCGACGCGCTGATCGGTGCCGGGGTGGCCCTGGTGTTCACGCAGGTGTTGTTCTCCCCCGAGCCGGTGGCACTGGTACGCCGGGCCGAGAGGACCGCACTGGCCGACATGGCCGAAGGCCTGCGGCTGGCAGCGGACACGGTCGAACGCGGCACGCAGGCCGAGGATCCGCAGGAGGAACTGACCCAGCGGATGCACGGCGTGCGAGAGCAGCTCGACGAGGTCGGGCGGGCGGGCCCGGCCAGTTCCCGGATCGCCAGCCACTCCTTGGTCTGGTGGTACGAACGCCCCACGGCCGTACTGATGAGCGGTGAGGCCGGCCGTATCGAGTTGCTCGGAGTGAGTTGTTTGATGCTCATCCGCGCGACTGCCGGCACGGGCCTGCCCGGGGACAGCAGCCTCGCACGCGAGGTGCGCGAACTGGCCGACGCGATCAGTGACCTTTCGACCGGCCTGAGTGACCTCCAGAGCCGCCAGCGGGCGGTGGACCGCGCCGTCGCCGTCGCCCGCCGGGCCACCGGCGACGGTGCCCGGCCGCACATGGCGCTTCAGGCAGCGACAACCGGCGTGCGCTTCGTCTGTTTCGACATCATGGTGTTCGCCGGAGTCGCCCCTCGGGACGCCCAGACCGTGATCGAGCAGGGCGCCGGCGAGCCGCGGGCGGCGGCGCCGCCGAGGCACCTCCGCCTCCCCCGTCTGCCTTTCCCGCCGGTGTTCCGTCGCCTACTGGACCGCCACAGGCGTCGACGGTGACACACCAGGTCACGGTCAGGGCGGGCCCGCAGAGCCGGCCAGGTATTCCTCCAGCGGGTCCAACCCTGCCTTCCAGGCCGTGAGCCCGGGTCTCACCACGCACCAGGCTTCTTCGGTGATTTGCGCTTTGTGACGGCTACGGGAGGATGGAGAGTATGCGTGATCTTGCGTCCACGCGTTCAGAACCCGGGCAGTCTCCTTCAGAACCCGAGCAGTCGCCTCCGGTGGTCACGCTTGCCGCGCTTCACGGGACGGGGGGTGTGGTCATCGGGCCTCGGGTGGCCGAGCAGCTCGGCGTTGTTTTCCTCGATCGCGCCATTCCCGCGTCGGTCGCCGCACGGAGCGGTGTTCCCGAGGAGGTCGTGGCTGCTGCCGAGGAGCGTCCGCTGAGCCGCAGGCAGCGGTTGTTCTCGGCGCTGGCCAGGGCGCCCAGTTTGACAGGCGGCCCGCAGCAGGAGCGGTGGCTGCTGGAACAGGGGCAGATGCAGGCGGAGATCCGCCGGTTCATGGCTGACGCCAGCCGGTCCGGAGGTGTGGTGCTGGGGCGCGCCGGGGCGGTGGTGCTGGGCTCGGTGCCCCATGCCCTGCACGTGTATCTGGGCGGTTCGCGGCAGGCCCGTATCGCACAGGTCATGGAGGCCGAAGGCGTCGATCGGGAGACCGCTGAGCGGCGTGTGAAGGTCAATGACTGGGCCCGCAGGGAGTACGTCAGGGGCGCCTATGGCGTCGACGGTGATGACCCGGCGCTGTACCACCTCATGATCGACGCCACCGCCTTCGGTGTGGACGCGTGCGTCGAACTGATCGTCGCGGCGGCCTCGCTTCGGACGCGGCCGCGCGGCACGGATACAGAGCCTTGAGGAGTTGCCCATGCTCAGGCCCCGCGAGACGGCCACACGCGAGTTGGTCTCACTGAACGGCCTGTGGCGGTTCGCCGTCGACACCGACGGGGCCGGCCGGGCTGACGGCTGGTGGCGCCAGGCGTTGCCCGGCGCCAGGGAGGCGCCGGTACCGGCGAGCTTCAACGATCTGTTTCCCGACGCGGCGGTACACGACCATGTGGGCGACGTCTGGTACCAGAGGGCGATCCGGATCCCGAAAGGGTGGCGAGGGCAGCGGATCGTGCTGCGTTTCGACTCCGCGACGCACCGGGCCGTCGTCTGGGTCGACGACACCGAAGTGACGGCGCACGAGGGCGGCTACACGCCGTTCGAGGCCGACATCACCGACCTGGTCGAACCGGGCGCCGAGCACCGGGTGACCGTGGTCGTGAACAACACCCTCTCCTGGCAGTCGATCCCGCCCGGTCACGTCGAGGAAACCCCCGACGGCCTGCGGCAGCGCTACTTCCACGACTTCTTCAACTACGCCGGCCTGCATCGCGGCGTGCGGCTGTACACCACCCCCCGGGCGTACATCAGCGACATCACCGTCTTCACCAGGTTGGCCGGAACGACCGGCATCGTCGACTACCAGGTCGAAGCGGTCGGCGGTGAGGAGCATGAGGTCCGCGTCGTCCTGCGGGACGCCGACGGTGCCGAGGTCGCGCGTGCCGCCGGCGGCGAGGGAGGGTTGACGATCGAGGGCGTGCACCCGTGGCGGCCGGGTGAGGGCTACCTCTACCACCTCCACGCCGAGCTGCGAGGCACCGGCGACCCGCCGGCCGACACCTATCCGCTGCCGGTGGGGGTGCGGACCGTGGCGGTCGAGGGCAGCCGGTTCCTGATCAACGGAGAGCCGTTCTACTTCACCGGCTTCGGCAAGCACGAAGACAGCCCAGTTCGCGGCAAAGGGCATGACGACGCCTACATGGTGCATGACTTCGCGCTCATGGAGTGGCTCGGCGCGAACTCCTTCCGCACCTCGCACTACCCCTACGCGGAGGAGGTGCTGGAGTACGCGGACCGGCACGGCATCGTGGTCATCGGCGAAACTCCCGCGGTGGGGCTCAACGCCGAGCTCGGCGCCACGCTCGCGGAGGCGGTGTTCTCCACGTTCTCCGAGCACACCATCAATTCCGCCACGCAGGACGTTCACCGCCAGGCGATCCGCGAGATGATCGACCGCGACAAGAACCATCCGTGTGTGGTGATCTGGAGCGTCGCCAACGAGCCGGAGTCCCATACGGTCGCTTCCTTCTCGTACTTCGAGCCGCTGGTCGCCGAAGCCCGACGGCTCGATCCCACCCGTCCGGTGGCCTTCGCCAACTTCATGAGCGCGACCCCGACCCATGACGTCGTCTCCGGCCTGTTCGACGTCCTGATGCTCAATCGCTACTACGGCTGGTACAGGGACCTGGCGGATCTCGCCGCCGCCGAGCGTCATCTGGAGGCCGAGCTCGGGGCGTGGACACGCAAGCATGACAAACCGATCATCATGACCGAGTACGGCGCGGACGCGGTCATGGGCCTGCGCACCGTCACGCCCACCCCGTGGACCGAGGACTACCAGGCCGACGTGCTCGCGATGTACCACCGTGTCTTCGACCGCGTCGACGCGGTCGTCGGCGAGCAGATATGGAACTTCGCCGACTTCGAGACAGCCCCGGGCCTGCTGCGTGTCGGCGGCAACAAAAAGGGCGTCTTCACCCGCGACCGCAGACCCAAATCCAGCGCCTGGCTGCTGCGCGAACGGTGGCGAGAGCACCGATGACCAGCCCGCGGGGCGAGCCGGCCCTCAAGCTGCGCACCGTCCAGTACATCGGCTACGGAGCCGGGGACTTCGCGAACAACCTCGCGTTCTCGATGGCGTCGATGTTCCTGCTGCTGTACTACACCGACGTCGTCGGGATCGCCGCCTCCACGGCGGGAACGCTGTTCCTGCTCGTGCGGGTCTGGGACGGGATCGGCGACGTGATCGTCGGCCGCATCGTCGACCGCACCTCCACCCGCTGGGGCAGATACCGCCCCTACCTCCTCTTCGCCTCCCTTCCCCTGCTGCTCCTGCTCGTCGCGCTCTTCTCCGTCCCCGACGGACTCGGCGACAGCGGCAAGCTGGGGTACGCCTTCCTCTCCTACGCGGTGTTCTCCTTCGCCTACGGCCTGGTCAACATCCCCTACGGCTCCCTCTCCACCGTCATGACCCAGGATCCGGACGAGCGCTCCAAGCTGGCCAGCGCCCGCGCACTCGCCACCAGCCTGGTGATCCTCCTGCTGGCGGTCGTCGTGTCCCCGCAGATCGCCACGTCCGACGATCTCCAGCGCTCCCTGACGATCACCACCGCGGCGCTGGTACTGATCGGAATCCCGCTGTACCTGTTCAGCTTCTCCACCGCCAGGGAGCGGGTGGAGCGCCACGTCGAGAAAGTCACCCTGCGCCAGAGCTGGGACACCCTGAGACAGAACAAGGCGCTGCTCCTGCTCAGCCTGTCCAGCGTGCTGTTCCTGTGCGGCATGTTCGCGGTGGAGACCATCGCCGTCTACTACGCCCGCGACGTGCTCGACAACGCCGATCTCTACATCGTCCTCGTCGCTGTGCAGGTCGTCGGCATGCTCACCGCCACCGTGCTCATCCCCACCGCGGTACGCAGGATCGGCAAGCGGAAGTCCTACATCGCGGGCGCCGCGATCACCGCGTTGGGCGGGCTCGTCACCGCCCTCGCACCCGGCTCCAACCCCACGATCGCCATCGTCGGCTTCGGCATCCTCGGGCTGGGCATCGGCGCCGTCAACACCTTGATCTGGGCGCTCGTGGCCGACACCGTCGAATACGGCGAATGGAAGACCGGTGTACGCGCCGAAGGCGCGAGCTACTCGGTCCTCTCCCTCAGCCGGAAAGTGGGCCAGGCCATCGGGGCCGCCGCCGCGGCCTACATCATCGGGCTCGGAGGCTATGTCTCCGGCGCCGCCGCACAGAGCGCAACCGCCGTCACCTCGATCCGGATCGCGGCCGGCGCCGTTCCCGCCGCCGTCAGCCTCGCCGCGATCGCCGTCATGGCGGCATACCCACTGACCGAGAGCAAGTTCCGTCAGATCGTCGCAGAGATCGCCCAGCACCAGGCAAGACACCGACCCACCGAACCCACCACCCCGCAATGAGACGCCACTGCCATCGACAACACCTGGACGCAACCCATCCGGCCGCCACCGGCTTCGCACACGAGGAGGGGTGTCATGCCCGATGCACGCCGACCGAACCCCAAAGGCACACCTTCGGACACACACAGGCCGGTGCCGCCATCACGCTCCGGCTTCATCGGCCGCCGCTACGAGCGAACAGGCACCGAACCGGTCACAGCTCGCAGTGCCCTCGGCCTACGGCTGTTGCTGTCCGTCTGCTTCACGCCGCTCTTCGTGGGTGCGACAGTGCTGTTCGCCGTGTGGTCGACGCGCTCCGACGCAGGCAGCACCCCAACCGCCTCACAACTCGCGGGCCTCGCGGCGGCGTGTGGCGCCCTCGCGGTGTTCTCCGCCGTGAACCTGGCAGTCGTCCTCCGCCGCCGAAGGCGGGAGCGTCCTGCCCGCCGCACCGTCGCATGACAACCGAGCGTGCCGCTTTCCCCTCCACCCCGCTGCGCTCGCTCTGACCCGCCTCTCGCCGTAGGAGCCCCGGCTTTCGTCTCCCCGCCGCGCGCGTACACCGCATCCGTCTGCACGCCCACGGGCACGTGCACAGAAGGGCCCTGCGGACTCTAGGGGCAGGGCTTGATGTCTCCCGCGAAAACGATGATCTGATCGATGAGGTTTCGCCTCAGGTGGACGACGTCCGTTCCCGCCAGACGCGGGCCTCCGTCCGGCATCGTGAAAACCCACTGGTACCGCGCCCACTCGTCGGGCATGTCCACTCCCGAACAGCGGACCATCGTGCCCGCCCCCGCCGGGTGGCGCCGAATGTCCAGCACGAACCGCTCCACTGCCTCAATCCCCTCACTGCGCCCCAACGGCCCCCAGAGGGTGACGTCCGGGGCCAGCGCCTGGGACAGCAGGGACGTCACATAGCTGTCCTCTGAGGCGTTGAACGCGGAGATGAACGTGTCGATCGCCGACTGTGCGGTTTCTTCCTGCATGCACCAGTCATACCAGTCACTTCACGGGTCATGGTCATCCGTCGACTCGCCCAAGGCGTGAGCGTCAGCGTGTCGGTCAGCCCTGGGCTGCAGAGAAGGTGCTGGTCTCCGAGACCGGTCGGCCGGCGGCCGGCGCTGACCGGTTCCCCAGGTCAAGGGCGGGTGCGGCACGTTCCGTCGTCGGGGTGGTTTATCGCTGTAGACGTCCGTCGTCCCGGTGTGCCGTTCGGACACTGGCCTGGGCGGCACACGCCGCCGGGGAGGGGACACCATGGCCGACAGCAGGATTCTGGTCGCGGTACGCGAGCATCCGCAGGACGAGGGCGCCGGCACCGAGCAGCTGGTGAAGATCCGTGAGGCGATCGAGTCCGAGGGGTTCGGGACCCGCTGGGCGGTCAACGCGGCCGACGCCGAGGCGGTGCTGCGCACCGAGGCCGGTCTGGCCGCCGCGTTGGTGGCCTGGGACCTTCCGCCCGGTTCCGGGGCGGACAGCGAGCCGGGCGGTGCGGCGGTTCTGCGCCGGATCGGCCGCCGCTTCCAGGACCTGCCGGTGTTCCTGGTCATGGCGGACGAGGACATGCAGAACCTGCCGCTGTGGGTGTCGGAGTCGGTGGTGGGCTACGTCTGGCCGCTGGAGGACACGCCGGCGTTCATCGCGGGCCGGATCACCACCGCGGCCCGCGGGTACCGGGAATCCGTCCTGCCGCCGTTCTTCCGCGCGCTGCGCCGCTTCGACGACGCGCACGAGTACTCCTGGCACACCCCCGCCCACTCCGGCGGTGTCGCCTTCCTCAAGTCGCCCGTGGGCCAGGCGTTCCACGACTACTTCGGGGAGCGGTTGATGCGCAGCGACCTGTCGATCTCGGTCGGGGAACTCGGGTCGCTGTTCGAGCACACCGGCCCGATCGGCGAGGCGGAGCGCAACGCCGCCCGGGTCTTCGGCTCCGACCTCACCTACTTCGTCCTGCACGGCGACTCCACCTGCAACCGCCTGGTCGGCCACTTCAGCGTCACGCGCGACGAGATCGCGCTGGTGGACCGCAACTGCCACAAGTCGGTCCTGCACGGCCTGGTCGTCTCCGGCGCCCGGCCGGTGTACCTGATCCCCACCCGCAACGGCTACGGCCTCGCCGGGCCGCTGCCCCCGGACGAGATCGAGGCGGATGCGGTGGCGGCAAGGATCGCCGCGAACCCGCTGGCCCAGGATGCCCTCCCGACCGGAGCCCAATACGCCGTCTTCACCAACTCCACTTACGACGGTCTGTGTTACGACGCCTTGGCGACGGCCCGGGCGTTCGCCTCCAGCACGCCCCGGCTGCACTTCGACGAAGCGTGGTTCGCCTACGCCCGCTTCCACCCCCTCTACGCCGGCCGCTACGGCATGTCGGTGGGCCCGGACACCTTCCCCGGCCCCGAACGCCCCACCGTCTTCGCGACCCAGTCCACCCACAAACTGCTGGCCGCGCTGTCGCAGAGCGCCATGGTGCACGTCCGGCCGGCTCCCCGGGCCCCGGTCGAACACGACCGGTTCAACGAGGCGCTGATGATGCACGGCACCACATCCCCACTGTATCCGATGATCGCCTCGCTGGACGTGGCCACCGCCATGATGGACGGGCCGCAGGGCCACTGGCTGGTCGACGAGGCGGTGACCGAGGCGATCCGGTTCCGTCAGGAGATGGTGCGCATCCGACGGCGCATCGAGGCCGCCGGCGACCGGCCGCCCTGGTTCTTCGGGGTGTGGCAGCCCGAGACGGTGACCGAACCGGAAAGCGGCGCACGCCTGCCCTTCGACGAGGCCTCGGTCGACCTGCTGCGCACCGAGCCCTCCTGCTGGCACCTCGAGCCGGGCGCGGACTGGCACGGCTTCTCCGGGCTGACCGACGGCTACTGCATGCTGGATCCGATCAAGGTCACCCTGACCTGTCCGGGAATGACCGCCACCGGCGACATGGGCGACTGGGGCGTCCCGGCCCGCGTGCTCACCGCCTACCTGGGCACCCGTGGCATCGTCGTGGAGAAGACGGACAGCTACACCACGCTGGTGCTGTTCTCCATGGGCATCACCAAGGGCAAGTGGGGCACACTGCTGGACGCCCTGATGGACTTCAAGGCCCTCTACGACGGTGACGCCCCGCTCGACCGAGTCCTGCCCGCCCTGGTCGCCGAATACCCGAGGCGCTACTCCGGCCGGACTCTGCGCGAACTGTGCCAGGAGATGCACGACCATCTGCGCTCGGTCCGCCTGGTGGAGCTGCTGGACACCGCCTTCCAGCAACTGCCGGAGCCGGTCGCCCCGCCCCAATTCTGCTACCAGCGCCTGATCCGCGGCGGCACCGAGCGGGTGCGGCTGGCCGAGGCCCCCGGCCGGGTGGCGGCCGCCATGGTCACGGTCACCCCGCCCGGCATCCCCGTGCTCATGCCCGGCGAGAGCGTCGGCGACAAGGACGGGCCTCTGTTGCGCTACCTCACCGCGCTGGAGTCCTTCGACCGCCGTTTCCCCGGCTTCCGCAGCGAGACCCACGGAGTGACCCTCGACCCCGACACCGGCGACTATCTGATCGAGTGTCTGCGCCCGGAGACCGACGAGGACCCGAGTGACTCAGGCGCTCGCCGCCTCTCCGCTCCGCCCCAGCGACGCGCCCAGGAGGAGGCCCGACCGCCTCACTGAGACACCGCGGTGGCGCGGGTCGGCAACCCGGGACCAGGGGTTCGCCGGGGCCGGGCTCGGGCGTGGGCGGGTTTCTGCGCCAGGGGCCCGGCGGTAGCGCAGCCCTGGTGATCGGGGAATACCTCTCGCCATTGGCGTCGCGGCGGGCGCCGTGCCTCGTCGAGCCGGTCTTTCTGGGTGCGTGTTCTCACCCTCCCGCGACGACCTGACCGAGCAGATCTACTCGCTCAAACGTGAGGTGGTGGAGTTCCGCGACGCCACGGGCCGCTGGTCCCGGTCATGCAGCCCTCACCACGGCGAGGGATGACTGGCCGCGACAGGTCGTGCCGTACTTCCGTGACGTCAGTCGATGACCCGGGCGCGACGTTCGTAGCAGCGTGCAACCGGGCGATCTCCCGCACCACGAGCCGTCCCGCTGTCGTCCGGCCGCGAGGTGCCGTGTTAACAAGAGTTGATGGATCGCAGCCCTCCCGCCGCCACACTGGACGTTCGCCGGAAGGAAGACGATTACGTCTCCGTCAGCCGAATGTTCGCCCTGACCGACGGCGTGGCGGCCATCGCCCTCACGCTGCTCGTCCTGGAGATCAAGCTGCCCTCGGGCCTGCGGGGCGCCGCGCTCGACCACGCGCTCGACGAGACCTGGGCCGAGCTGGGTGCCTTGGCGCTCAGCGCCGCCGTCATCGCTCTTTTCTGGAGGGTCCACCACACCGCCATGCGTGGCGTCGTCCAAGTCGACACCGGCCTGTTCTGGCTCAACGTGACCTTCCTGGCGCTGCTGTCGCTGATCCCGTTTCCCACCTCCGCCCTTCAGGACTACGGGGACCAGCCGCTCGGTCCGGCGCTGTACGGAGGGGTCGTCGGTGTCACGGCTTTGGTCCTGTACGCCATCGCCCTGCGCGTCCGGCTCCGCGCCGGCGAACGGCCGGGCACTGTTCCATTGCCCTCTCAGGCGTTGGTGTTCCTGGCCTCCGTGGGCATCGCCCAGCTTTCACCGATGGCCGCCATGTACTCATGGGCCGCTGTGGTGCCGCTGTCCGTGCTCGCGGACCGCCTGGCCCGCCGGCGGGGAGGCTGATGCCGTTCCCTCCGACCGCACCCACCTGGTTGCCGGCGGAACGGGAGCCAGAGGCGTCGGGCTGTTCGGGGCAATGGCGGGCGTCGTGCGGCGAAGCGAGAAGAGCCCGGTCATACATTGGGTCGCCATGAGACACGTTCCGACTGATCAGCTCCTCGGCCCAGGACGGCGCAGCGCCCTGTCCGGGATCGTCGGCGTGGCGGGGGCCACCCTGCTGGCCGCGGGCTGCACCACCACGGAGGCCTCCTCCGCGCAGGCCCCGTCCCCGGGCACGGCTTCCGCCTCCGCAGGCGGGCCCACGCCCGGAGTGATGACGCTCTTCCGCAACCCGGACTTCAATTTCAGCGGGCTGCTGGCGCTCGGCGGGTCCGATCAGGGCAGCGCTGATGTGGGCGAGGTGCTCACCGCCGTCAACGCGATCAACAAGGCAGGTCTGTCGGCACAGACGTACGTCGAGACCTTCAGGAAGCTCGGCGACCAGCTGATGAAGGCACCCACGGGCGGCCGTCCCGACCGGGAGACCACGCGATTCCGGGCACTGAGGGCATCGCAGTACTACGCCCAGGCGCTCTTCTTCGTCCTCGGCTCCCGCGACCCGGGCAGCGAGGAGGAGCTGTACAAGGCCTGCCGCGGCGCATGGGACACGTTCTGCAAGCTGTGCGACCCGGCACCGGTGACGGCGAAGGTCCCGTACGCGAAGACCTCGGTGCCCGTATGGCTCTTCCGCCCGGACGCCTCAGGACGCCGCCGCCCCACCGTGATCCTCACCAACGGCAGCGACGGACAGAACGTCGACATGTGGACGTACGGTGTCTCCGCCGCGCTGGACCGGGGCTGGAACGCCCTGGTCTACGAGGGGCCCGGCCAAGGGCAGATGATCTTCGTGAACCAGGTGGTGTTCAGCCCCCGCTGGGAGACCGTGGTCGCGCCGCTCGTCGACTGGCTGACCGCCCGTTCCGACGTGGACGCCGACAGAATCGCTCTCACCGGGCTGAGCATGGGGGGCGACCTGGCTCCCCGGGCCGCGGCCTTCGAACAGCGGATCGCGGCACTGGTGGCGATGCCCGGCTGCCTGGACCCGTGGCTCGCCTTCGGGGAACTTCGGAAGATTCTCACCCCGAACAAGGAGGAGACCAACGACATCTGGAACAAGGAAGTCGTGCCACAACTGTCTCCTGCCGAGGCCGCGACGGTGAAGAAGCGCTTCGAGCCCTTCTCCGTGCCGGCGATGCTCGCCGCCCGCCAGGGGAGGATGTTCACCGATTTCTACACCCCGGCCACGCTCATCGCGTCGATGAACATCACGAACGTCGTGGGCCGTATCAAGGCGCCCACCCTGGTCCTCGACTACGACTTCGAGCAGTTCTACCCCGGCCAGCCACGCCAGATGTTCGACAAGCTGACGGCCCCCAAGGAATACGTGAAGCTCACCGCGGCGACCGGCGCGCAGTTGCACTGCTCACCGATGGCTCCCAGGCAGCACTGCGAGGTCGTCTTCGACTGGCTGCAGGAGACACTCCAGGGCGGCTGACCTCGCTGCCACCTGGCCAGGCCGCACACGCCCGTGGGCCCTGGCCAGGCCGTACTCGCCCGGGGCCGGGCGGGCGTTCGGCATCGGGGTGATGGCCACGCTCACGACCGCGGACCCGCGTTTCACCTGGTACGCGACGACCCCGGTTCAGTTCCGCGGCCGCCGGCGCAGCCTGGCGAACAGCCGCTTGGCCTCAGCCCTCGTCCTCGGGTCGGACGCCATCCGCCTGCCCTCGGCCACCAGACGGCGTGCCTCCGGGCTGCGCCCGAACGCCCTGAGCCGATTCATCAGACTCGCCATGCTTGTTCTCCTCGCCAAGACTCCGCACGAACCGATATGCCCGTCTCCTACCCCTTGACGTAGCGGAACAGGCATGTGGTCGCCGTCCCGGCTATTCGACCTCGACCCAGTCGAGGCTGCGTTCCACGGCCTTCTTCCACCCGGCGTAGCCCTTCTCCCGCTCCTCCTCGCTCCACTGCGGCTCCCACCGCTGCGACTCGTGCCAGTGCGAGCGGAGCTCGTCGGTGTTCTCCCAGAAGCCGGTGGCGAGCCCCGCCGCGTAGGCGGCGCCGAGCGCGGTGGTCTCGGCCACGACCGGGCGGCTGACCGGTACGCCGAGGATGTCGGCCTGGATCTGCATGCACAGGTCGTTGGCGGTGACGCCGCCGTCCACCCGCAGCACGTCGAGTGCGACGCCCGAGTCCCGCTCCATCGCTTCGGCCACGTCGCGGCTCTGGTAGCAGATGGCTTCCAGGGTCGCCCTGGCCAGGTGCGCGTTGGTGTGGAAGCGAGCGAGGCCGACGATCGCGCCCCGGGCATCGGAGCGCCAGTACGGAGCGAACAGGCCGGAGAAAGCCGGTACGAAGTAGATGCCGCCGCTGTCCTCCACCTGCCGGGCCAGTCCCTCCACCTCGGGAGAGGAGCTGATGATGCGCATCTGGTCGCGGAGCCACTGGACGGCGGAGCCGGTGACAGCGATGGATCCCTCCAGCGCGTACACGGCGGGAGCGTCCCCGAACTGGTACGCCACCGTGGTCAGCAGGCCGCTGCTGGACCGGACGATCTCCGTGCCCGTGTTGAGGACCAGGAAGTTGCCGGTGCCGTAGGTGTTCTTGGCCTCGCCCGGGCGGAAGCAGACCTGGCCGACCGTGGCCGCCTGCTGGTCCCCGAGGACGCCGGTGATGGGTACGGCGGTGCGCAGCGGACGGGTCGTACGGGTGGTCCCGAAAGCCTCCGGGTGCGAGGAGGGGTTGATGGCCGGGAGCATGGCGCGCGGGATGCCGAAGACGTCGAGCAGTTCGTCGTCCCAGTCGAGGGTCTCCAGGTTCATCAGCATGGTACGGCTGGCGTTGGTGACGTCCGTGGCGTGGATGCCGCCGTTCGGACCGCCGGTGAGGTTCCACAGGACCCAGGCGTCGGTGTTGCCGAACACGGCCCGGCCCCTCTCGGCGGCCTCACGGACACCGTCGACGTTCTCCAGGATCCACTTGATCTTGCCGCCGGAGAAGTACGTCGCCGGCGGCAGACCCGTCTTGCGCCGGATGAGGTCCCCGTGCTCCCGCTCCAGCGCCGCGGCTATGGAGTCGGTGCGGGTGTCCTGCCAGACGATCGCGTTGTAGTACGGCTCACCGGTTTCGGGGTCCCAGATGACCGTGGTCTCCCGCTGATTGGTGATCCCGATGGCCGCGAGGTCGGCGGCGGACAGGTCGCCCTGGCGGACGGCGTTCTGCATCGTGGAGTTCGTACGTTCCCAGATCTCCACGGGATCGTGCTCGACCCAGCCGGAGCGGGGGAAGATCTGCTCGTGTTCGAGCTGGTGACGTGCGACCTCGTTGCCGTCGTGGTCGAAGATCATGAAGCGGGTGCTGGTGGTGCCTTGGTCCACCGCCCCAACGAATTCGGGCATGGTCGTCCCTCTCACTCGTCCGGCGCGGGCACCCGGCCGGGCTCCTGCTCGGCGACCGGCAGGAAGCGGCTGATCAACAGGCGGTAGGGCAACGCGTCGACCGGACCTCCGATCAGCGGGCCGACGGTCGGCATCCAGAGGTGGAGGTCGCCGTGCTGATCACACCGAGCGCCTCCGCAGCCCGTGCGGAACGCCGCCACCGGGGACCGAGGCACGGACCGGGTCGAGCGCGTGACCGGCGTCGGTACCCCAGGCAACGGCGCGGGCTTCCGATCAGCCTGTTCGGGGCCCTCCGTGACGAGATCATCGACACGACCCTGCTGGTGCTGCTGATCTTCGCGGTCACCGAGACCGCGGGGTTGACGTGGGCGCCGCTGAGCCGCGCTGCCACGTGGACGCCCTGGACACAGGTACCGGCATGTTCTGCACCTCCCGCACAGCCGGTCGGGCCGGCTGTGACCGCCTCCGGCCATCGTGCGCGACGCGGGCGCGAGCGGCATCCGCAGGCGGGCCAACCGGGTGCCCCGGCACCCTGCACCCGGAGGCGGAGAGGCAGGAAGAGGACGGTGCGGAGAGGAAGGAAGAGGAGGGGAAGGAACGGCTGGTCAGGCCTCGGGGGCGTCCTCGGTACGGCCCTCGGCGAACTCCCACCAGGCAAGGGGGAGCCAGTCTCCGTCGACGAAACCATCGACGGCCGACCCCCGGCCGCTGATCGACACGGTGGTCCCGGGCGGGTAGGTGGTGCCGGACAGTCCGGACACGGGGACGAGCAGGGTTCCGAGGCGTCGTATCACTTTTTGCTTTCTCTCTTCCGAGGGCTTACTCAGTGGCTGCCGTCTGCGACTAACACAAAATCACCGTTTGCATGACGACAGTAGCCAACTTGTCTCAAGACACATAGCGGATGGAGCATGAAATAGAGCACGAAAGCACGAGGGCACGAAAGCGGCACTACCGCTTGGAGGTGCGTAAGCATGAAGGCCGTCGTCTACAAGGGACCGTTCGAGGTCGCGGTCGAGCAAGTGGAGGCCCCCGGTCTCCAGCACCCGAACGACGTGATCGTCCGCGTGACGTCCACCGCGATCTGCGGTTCCGACCTGCACATGTACGAGGGCCGCACCGCGGCCGAGCCGGGCATAGTCTTCGGCCACGAGAACCTGGGAATCATCGAGGAGACCGGCGACGGCGTCTCCTCGCTCAAGCCGGGCGACCGGGTGGTCATGCCCTTCAACGTCGCCTGCGGATTCTGCAAGAACTGCACGGCCGGCTTCACGGGCTTCTGTGTGACCGTGAACCCCGGATTCGCCGGCGGTGCGTACGGCTACGTCGCGATGGGGCCGTTCAGCGGAGGCCAGGCCGAATACGTACGAGTACCGTACGCCGACTTCAACTGCCTGAAGCTCCCGGAGGGCGACGCCAACGAGAACGACTTCGTCCTGCTCGCCGATATCTTCCCGACGGGCTACCACGGCAACGAACTGGCCGACGTCCGTCCGGGCGAGAGCGTCGCGGTGTACGGCGGCGGCCCGGTCGGCCTGATGGCCGCCTACTCCGCCATGCTGCGCGGCGCCCGGAAGGTGTTCGTCGTCGACCGGGTGGCCGAGCGGCTGCAGAAGGCCGAGGAGATCGGCGCGATCCCGGTCAACTTCGCCGACGGCAGTCCGGTGGAGCAGATCAAGGAACAGACGGAGGGAGAAGGCACCGACAAGGGCATCGACGCGGTGGGCTACCAGGCCCAGGCCCACGGCGAGGACCGCGAGGAGCCGGCGACCGTTCTGAACTCGCTCGTCGAGACGGTACGGCCGACCGGAGCGCTCGGCATTCCGGGCCTGTACGTCCCCTCCGACCCCGGCGGGCCGAACGAGCAAGCCAAGCAAGGCATGCTGCTGGTGGCCATCGGCAGGCTCTTCGAGAAGGGACTGCGCCTGGGCACCGGCCAGTGCAACGTCAAGCGCTACAACCGGCAGCTCCGTGACATGATCGTCGAGGGGCGCGCACGGCCCAGCTTCGTCGTCTCGCACGAACTCTCGATCGACGAGGCGCCTACGGCGTACGAGAAGTTCGACAAGCGCGTCGAGGGCTACACCAAAGTCGTCCTGCACCCCAACCGGTGACCTCGCCCCGGGACACCCGGGCCGCACGACACCGTCGACGCGGAGGCGGCCGACGGTGAGGAGGTGGTCGACGGTCAGCCGGACACCAGCGCCCCTGATGACGGGCGGCAGCCCTCATCAGGGACCGTGGCTCGGCCCCGGCGCCGAACCGTCGTCCCCGCCGGCCGCACTCCGCGGCCGGCGCGGGACCCGGGTTCCCCCGCCGGGGCCCCCGCGCTTCCTCCCGCCCCTTGCACCACTGACGCCGCACTGGCCGTCTGCACACCCACCGGGCTGCCACAGACCGGGCACGCCGCGACCGCGCGCCAGGTGGAGCCCTCGGCCGAGGGCTCACCAGCACCCACACCAGCAGTGGCGACCTGGTGTCCTGGCGGTGGCCGGCCACTGACCCGAACGACGTGGCGTTCCGGACGCCACACGTGGTTTCAGACGGTGTCTCGATCGGCGCTCGTGCCGTGCCTACAACTCACACCACTCGCCCAGTTCGCCGGGCGCTCCTGTCTGGATGAAGTGGCGCACGAGAGCCCATGCGCGGTCGACGGTCAGGGCGAAGTCGCCGTTGAACGCAGCCAGGTCATCCATGACCAGGACGTCGATCACGGCATCCGCTGTGGCGGAGCCGTCTCCGACGAGCAAGGACGACCTCTCAGCGTCCTCGAACAGATGGAGGACTCCTAGATCACCTTGAAAGCCAAGAGTCAGCTGGGGAAACTCACCGCCTGGCAGTCGGACTTCAAGGTACCCCTGGCCACGGGAGCGCAGTTCGTTGAAGTGATCCACCAGCTCCCCAACGTCCGAGCACCTCTCAAGTGCGGAGAACCGCCCGGACTCCAGTGCCGTCGCCGCCCACCTCACGCTCATCCCCGCACCTCCGCTATCCGGCCATCCCATGGGACTCCAAGAATGTCCGGATCGGAGAAGCGCCGGTAGCAGATCAGGGCACTGGCCAAGTCGGCGAAGGCCAGGAAACGCTCGGCCTTGCGCTCGAGCGGCGGTGTAGCCGGCGGCACCTGTCCAGCCAGGGCATCGTCCGCTGCTGAGGCGGTGCGCGGGGTGTTGCGCCTTCCTCACGCAGGCGGCCGTTCTCAGCGGTGATGCCTGGAGCGGGAGACAGTCCGGATCACCGGCCATGCCGGACGAGACGAGACACGCGCGAAACCGCAGCCCAGACCCAAGTTCGGTCCCTGTTCTCAAGCCTTCCAGCCAGGTCTCCGAGTCGATGAGCGTTCCACCCGCCTCGGGCGACCACCGCGGCACGCCGTAGTGCACGAACAGTGGGGAGTTGTTGCCGAACCGGACGCCGGGGGAGGCCGGTTGCAGCTCGGCGATCACCAGCGCGTGGAAGCCGCGCCCGGGGGCCGGGTGAGCTGCTGGTGCCGCGCGGTGGCGTGAAGGCAGCGGTAGGTGGTGACCGATCTGTGGATCAAGGCTCAAAGCTTGAACACAAATTACACACATCCCCTCTTCAAAACTGGCCCCGATGGTCTAGATTGACCGTGCTTCAGCTGATCGGACACGAGGCGACCAATAATGATCAATAGGTCCGGCGCTATGGAAAGCCAGCAGTCGCGTCCCCGGCGCCGGGCGTGGGGATGATCAATTCTTGGAGCCCGAGAGGGGGCCTTGGGTGCGGGGAGCACCCGAGGTTTCGACAAGTTCCCGCGCACCTGGAGAGGTTGGCAGGACAAGCGAGTCTGCTGCCGCCGGGGTGGGCTGTTCAAGTAACTCTGCAATAGCCGGTATGTCATGCGCGGGAGGCGGGGGCCTCCCGCGGGGAGGAGCAGCGCGGCGCGGGGGGCGGGGGCCTCCCGAGGGGAGGAACAGTGCGGGAGGCGGGGGCCTCCCGGGGGGAGGAACAGTGCTGGGCGAACACGTCGAACCACTGGGGAACCTGGGGGGTTCTGTGCAGCAAGGGGGCATGGTCAGCCCGTTTCCGTCGACGCGCGGACGTCCGGAGAACGGGGCCATCATCCGGCCCGCGACCGACTGGGAGCAGCGGTACCGCCGTACCGTGATCACCAGCGATACCGTGGCCACCGCCTTCGTGGTAGCGGCGATCGGCAACTTCTTCGGGGCCCGGGACGCGGCCAACTGGCATGAGAAGTGGGGAATTCTCGCGTTCGGCACCGAGCTGCTGGTGCTGGGGGCGCTTGCGGTGGGCCGGGCGTGGGCTCCGGCCGTGCTCGGCCAGGGGGCCGAGGAATTCCGCCGGCTCGGACGCTCAGTGTTCGCGGCGACCGTCGTACTGGCACTCGGCGGGATCGCCCTCACTTCGCGCAACATCAAGCTCTGGATCTTCGTCGCGATCCCCGCGATCGCGCTCGTCACCATGACCGCGCGGTATCTGCTGCGCCTCTCGCTGCACAGACAGCGGAAGGAAGGGCGGTGCCTGAGACCGGTGCTCGCCGCCGGGAGCCCGGCCACCGTGCGCGACCTGATCACCCGAACCCGCAAGTTCCCGCACCTCGGCTGGCGGGTGGATGCGGTGTGCACGACGGACGGTCCCGGGCTCTACGGTGACCGACTGGACGGAGTGCCGGTCGTCGGCCGGCTGGCGGACGTCGCCTACCACGTCCGCCGCGGCGGCTACCGTGTCGTCGCGGTCACCCCGGACCCGCACTGGTCACCGGACCGGCTGCAGCGGCTGGCCTGGAACCTCGAAGGCAGCGACGCCGAGATGGTCGTGGCCCCCGTGCTGATGGAGGTGGCCGGCCCGCGGTTGCACGTCGACGCCGTGCTCGGGATCCCGCTGCTGCGGGTCAGCATGCCGACCTTCACCGGGGGCCGCCGGGCGGTCAAAGGGGTCGTAGACCGAGTAGGCGCAACGTTTCTGCTGATGTTGTTCGCGCCGCTGATGGTGTTCGTCGCGCTGCTCGTGCTGGTGGACAGCCGGGGTGGGGCGTTCTACCGCCAGCGCAGGGTCGGCAAGGACGGCCGCGAGTTCACCATCCTCAAGTTCCGCACCATGGTCGCCGGGGCGCACGGGGCACGTGCCGAGCTGGCCGACCGCAACGAGGGCGCAGGCCTGCTGTTCAAGCTCCGCCGGGACCCGCGCGTGACCCGGGTGGGAGCCGTGCTGCGCCGGTACTCGATCGACGAGCTCCCGCAGCTTTTCAACGTGCTCACCGGATCGATGTCGCTCGTCGGTCCGCGGCCTCCGTTGCCGGAGGAGTCCGCCGCGTACGGCCCGGACATCAAGCGTCGGCTGCTGGTCAAGCCCGGACTCACCGGCTTGTGGCAGATCAGCGGACGCAGCGACCTGTCGTGGGAGGAAGCGGTCCGGCTGGACCTGCGGTACGTGGAGGACTGGTCGCTCGCCCTGGACACAGTGATCTTGTGGAAGACGCTGCGAGCGGTGCTCCATGGCCAGGGGGCCTACTGATGCGCGGGTGCGGTCGTCCGGCCGACGCACGGACCGCAGGCCGCAAGGGCCTGCCTGGGGGGAGGAACGGGTCATGAGAGTCAGCGTTTTCGGGCTCGGCTACGTGGGCTGCGTGTCGGCCGCGTGCCTGGCCAGCATGGGTCACGAGGTCATCGGGGTGGACGTCAACCAGGTGAAGGTCGACCTGGTCAACGACGGCAAGGCCCCGGTGGTCGAGGAGCGGATCGGCGAGCTCATCGCCGACGTCGTGCGGACCGGAGCCCTGCGCGCCACCGGCGACGTCCGCGAGGCGATCATGGACAGCGAGATCTCGCTGGTCTGTGTGGGCACGCCGTCGGAGCCCAACGGCAGCCTGTGCACCACGTACTTGGAGCGGGTCACGGAGGAGATCGGCGCCGCGCTGGCCGAGCGGGGCGGGCGGCACACCGTCGTGTTCCGCAGCACCATGCTCCCGGGCACCTGCCTGAACCTGCTGGTGCCGATCCTGGAGAAGAACCTCGGCGGCACGGTCGGGGTGGACGTCGGGGTCGCGGTCAACCCGGAGTTCCTGCGCGAGGGCACGAGCGTGCGGGACTTCTTCGACCCGCCCAAGACCGTCATCGGCGAGCTCGACCCGGCGAGCGGCGACGCGGTGATGGCGCTGTACGAGGGCCTGCCCGGCGAGGTGTTCCGGGTGCCGGTCCCGACGGCCGAGGCGATCAAGTACGCGGACAACGCGTTCCACGGACTGAAGATCGGCTTCGCGAACGAGCTGGGCGCGGTGTGCCAGGCGCTCGGGGTGGACTCGCACCAGGTGATGGACGTGTTCCTGGCCGACCGCAAGCTGAACATCAGTCCCGCCTACCTGCGGCCCGGCTTCGCCTTCGGTGGCTCCTGCCTGCCCAAGGACTTGCGGAGCCTGGTTCACGCGGCGCAGCGGGCCGACGTCTCGGTGCCCATTCTCTCCCACGTGCTGCCCTCCAACTCCGACCATCTGCAGCGCGCGGTGGAGCTGGTCGAGCGCACCGGCAAGCGCCGGGTGGGCCTGTTCGGGTTGTCGTTCAAACCCGGCACCGACGACCTCCGCGAGAGCCCGCTGGTCGAGCTGGCGGAAAGGCTCCACGGCAAGGGCTACGACCTGCGGATCCACGACGCCAACGTGAGCCTCTCCCGGCTGATCGGCGCGAACCGCGAGTACATCGAGACGCGGCTGCCGCACCTCGCGCAGTTGCTCGCGGACTCCGTCGACGAGGTCCTCGAGCACGCAGAGGTGTGCCTGGTCGGGACCAGGGATCCGGCCGTGCTGTCTGCGCTGCCGCATGGCGACGGCCCGGTGATCGTCGACCTCATCCGCCTTCCCGACGCCGAGGCGCGTCGGGCCGAACCGGGGTACGTGGGCCTTGCTTGGTAATGCAATCAGCGGTGACGGGCCGGGCCGGCGCGCACTGATCCTGGTGGAGAACCTGTCGGTGCCGTTCGACCGGCGGGTGTGGCAGGAGTGCACGACGCTGCGCGACGCGGGCTGGGAAGTCCACGTCATCTGTCCCCGGGGGGAGAAGCGGGACACGGAGCCGGAGGCGGTGATCGACGGGGTGCGGATCCACCGCTACCCGTTGCGCGCCGCCACCGGAGGCCCGGCCGGCTACCTGAAGGAGTACGGAACGGCGTTGTGGCACACGGCCCGGCTGGCCCGCAAGGTCGGCCCGGTCCACGTGGTCCACGCCTGCAACCCGCCCGACCTGCTGTTCCTGGCGGCCCGGTGGCTGAGGCGGCGCGGCGCGCGGTTCGTCTTCGACCAGCACGACCTGGTACCCGAGCTGTACCTCTCCCGGTTCGACCGCGGCAAGGACCTGCTCTACCGCGCCGTGTGCGCGCTGGAACGGCGGACCTACCGGGCCGCGGACATCGTGCTCGCCACGAACGAGAGCTACAAGGACGTCGCGGTGAGCCGTGGCGGCAAGCGGCCGCAGGACGTCTTCGTGGTGCGCAGCGCGCCCCAGATCGACCGGTTCCAACCGGTGCCGCCCGAGCCGGAGTTGAAGCGCGGCAAGCCTCATCTGCTGTGCTACCTCGGCGTCATGGGTCCGCAGGACGGCGTCGACTACGCCTTGCGCGCCCTCGCGAAACTGCGCGACGACTTCGGGCGGACCGACTGGCACGCGGTGTTCGTCGGCTCCGGCGACGCCTTCGACGCGATGGTGGAGCTGTCCCGGCGGCTCGGGCTCTCGGAGCAGGTGCAGTTCACCGGGCGCATTCCGGACGCCGACCTGGTGCGCTACCTGTCCACCGCGGACGTCTGCCTCTCCCCCGACCCGCGCAATCCGCTCAATGACGTCTCGACCATGAACAAGGTCCTGGAGTACATGGCGATGGGCCGGCCGATCGTCTCCTTCGACCTGAAGGAGGCGCGCGTCTCCGCCGGTGACGCCGCCGTCTACGCGCCCGCCGACGACGAGTCCCAGTTCGCCAAGCTCATCACGGTGTTGCTGGACGATCCGGAGAAGCGGGCCCGGATGGGCGAGATCGGCCAGGAGCGGATCAGCGGGCAGCTTTCCTGGCGGAACTCGCAGGCGTCGCTGCTCGCCGCCTACGCCGCCGCGTGCCGTGACCGCACTCCGGTGTCGGCGGGCGACCAGGTCCGCACAGGGAAGAGGCAGCGCAGTTGAGCGATGACACGATCCGCCTCGTCACGATCGGGCGGATACTCCGTCGGCGGTGGCGGCTTCTCACCCTCCTCACCGTGGTGGGCGCACTCGTCGGCTACGGCTCCTCGGTGGTGGTGTTCCCACCGCGTTACACGGCGTCGGCATCGGTACTGCTGCCGGGGCAGTGGGAGGAGCGCGAACTGCTGACTCAGGTGGAGATCGCGACCAGTTCGACGGTGCTCGACCGCGCGGCCGCCGCTCTCGACTGGTCCGGCGTCAGTGGCACCGAGCTGCGGGATCGAGTGGGCGCCAAGGCCGCCGACGGGAACATCATCACGATCACGGGTACGGCCGACACCCCGGAGCGCGCGCAGCAGCTCTCCGACCGGCTGGCCCAGCAGTTCGTGAAGTTCGCCGCGCGGATCGTGGGCGGCACCGACGCCGGAGCGGCCACGGAAGCCGAGGCGCTGCGGAAGAAGGTGGAGGAGACCAACCGCCGCATCACCGACTTGGCCAAGGCGGCCGATCCGGGGCAGACCGTGGAGAGCGTGCAGGCCCGCACCGCGCTCGAGAACCTGCGCACCTCGCTGGAGGAGGCCATGAAGAAGCTCGACGAGGCCGACCCGGCGACCGACAAGGCCGGCATGGTCGTCATGGGCCCGGCCGCCCGGCCGACCGGCGAGGCGCCGCCGACGAGGACGCAGCTCATCGTCGCCGGGGCGCTGCTGTTCTTCCTGCTCACGGTCATCGGCCATCTCGTCGCCGCACGGATGAATCGCCGACTGCGCACCGAACCGGAGATCGCCGCGGCGCTGGGCTCGACGCTCCTCGGAACCGTCGACGTGCCCGGTGAACGGCGCACGCACCGGCGAGAAGGCAGGGGCCCCCGAGCCTGGATCCGCCGACTCCTCGGCGTCGACACCCGGTGGGACCTACCGACCCCGCAGAAGTCAGGCGACGAGGCGGGCCGACGGATCCGCTACCGGCGGGTGTGCGCTCGCCTCCGGGACCGACTGCCGGGCGCCCGGCGGCTGTTGGTCGTCGTACCGGACGGCGACGAGATCGCCCGCCGGGCCGCAGGGCAGCTCGTCGCCGAGGCCAAGAGCGATCCGCTGCTGCGGGTGGTGGAGGTGTCGGTGGACCGGCCGACGGTGCCGGACCGCGACACCGAGTCCGGTGCCCTGGTCGTCCTCAGCTCGGGCAGCTGGACCGCGGAGGAGCTCGCCGGCATCGCCGAGGCGTGCGCGGAAGCCCGGCACGAGGTCGTCGGCGTCGTCGTCGCCGGCACGGTCCAGGCCCGGCCCACGCGGTCTGCCGCCCATCCTCCGGACGACGCCACTCTGGCGCTCGCGGTACGCGGCCATGCGACGGGAGGTTCAGCGTGACGACGAGCACGACTTCGGAGTCGTCGGCCGCCGTTCCGCTCCTCGACCTGCAGGCGCTGGTCGTGGCGGTGCGCAGACGCCGCCGCCTCTGGGGCGCCCTGGCCCTGCTGGGACTGCTGGCCGGCGCGGCGGTGGCGGTCCTGATGCCGCCGCCGCCGAGCGCGGTGACCAAGGTGCTGGTCGCGCACGAGGAGGACCAGCCGAACGACACCGGAACGCTGATCCGCACCGACGTCGCGCTGCTGCAGACCACGCGGGTCGCCGGCATGGCCCTGCGATCCCTCAAGTCCCCGGAGAAACCTGAGGACTTCATGCGGGACTACCGGGGTACCGGCCTGACCAACAACCTGCTGCAGATCGATGTGACCGGCGACAGCGACGCGGAAGCGGTGGCCCGGGCCAAGGCGTTGGCCGACGCGTTCGTCGCGGACCATGTGAGGCGGATGCGGGACGCCGCGGAGGACGAGGCCAAGGCCCTGCTCGACCAGCGTGACAGCATGCGGGAGGAGCTCGCCCAGGTCAACAAGGAGATCGGAGACCGATCTCCGGACAGCGACCCGGAAGCGTCGGCGAGCATCGAGTCGCTCTTCGCCCGCCGGGCCGAGCTCAACTCGCGCATCGCCGATTTCGACCAGCGTGCGGCGGAGGCGCGCACCGGCACGCCCAAGGTCATCGCCGGCACGCAGATCGTGGACGCACCGCGCGCGGTGCGGCACTCCCTGCCCAAGGCCGCTGCCACCGACGCCGCGATCGGGCTCGTCCTCGGGCTCGTCCTCGGACTCGCGCTGGCGGCGGTCGGCACGGTGGTGGCGGACCGCCCCGTGCTGCGCCGGGACATCGCGGCGAACCTGGGCGCCTCGGTCATCGCGGAGCTGCCCCGCGCGTCCTTGCGGCCGGGCAGGAGATGGCGGCGCCGCCGGACCCGGATGGCACGCGAACGCCTCACCACGACCCTCGCCCGCACCGTGCGCGGCTCCGCGGAACCGGTGTCGCTGCTGGAACTGGGCTGTGCGCGCAGCACGAGCGTGATCGCCCTGGACGTCGCCGGGGCACTGGCGGCGGAGGGACCAGTGGTCATCGTCGACGGTCTGCCCGGCCCGCAGCTCGCGGGCCGCCGCCCGAAGCCAGGTGACCCGACGGTGGTCAGCGGCGATCGTGCCGCGGCCGTGCCGCATCAGGATCGCCGGCTCGGCGTCGGCTCGGTGGCGCCCGGTACGGCGTGGACCGACCTTCGGTACCTCGGCACCGAGACCGTGCTCGTCGTACGGGCCGGACACGGCAGCGCCGCATGGCTGCACACCGTGGCGCGGCAGCTCGCGGACCAGCACATTCCGGTGATCGGTGTGGTGCTGATCGACCCCGATCCGCGTGACCGGACCGACGGCACGCTGTGGGACGGGCTGCACACCGCGCTGCGCGGCCGGAGCGAGCGGCCGGCCCGGCAGAGCGGGACGGGCCGGCGGCGGACGGAGCGGCTGGCGATGTGGGCCGCACGGGTCCCGGACAACGACCAGGAGGCTCGGTAGGACATGTGTGGCATCGCAGGCACGTACCGATGGCCGGACGGGAAGTCCGTGACCGACCGGCTCACCGACACCCTCGCCCACCGCGGTCCGGACGGGGCGGGCCGGTACAGCCACCCCGTCGGCGACGGCGAAGTGCACCTGGGGCACCGCCGGTTGGCCATCATCGACCTGTCCGAGACCGGCGCCCAGCCGATGGTCAAGGACGGCCTCGCCCTGACGTACAACGGCGAGCTGTACAACGCGCCCGAACTGCGGGCCGAGTTGGAGGCCGCGGGGGTGCGCTTCCGCGGTACCTCCGACACCGAGGTGCTGCTGGAGGCCTGGCGGCGCTGGGGCACGGACTGCCTGCCCCGGCTGCGCGGCATGTTCGCGTTGGGCGTCTTCGACGAGCGAACCGGTGACCTGGTGCTCGCCCGGGACCAGCTCGGCATCAAGCCGCTGTTCCTGCTCCGGCGCGGCGAGGGTGTGGTGTTCGCCTCCGAGCTCAAGGCGCTCGCCGCCGCCACCGGCGGGTCGCTGGAGGTGGACCACGCGGCGCTGGTGGCCTCGCTGCTGTACTACTGGGTGCCGGACTCACGGTGCGCGTTCCGCGAGGCGGAGAAGCTGCCGCCGGGGAGCTGGCTCAGGTGCCGGCCCGACGGCCGGGTGGAGCGCGGCCGGTTCTGGAACCTGAAGGACGTCGCCGCCGAGGGCCGGGAGCGGGCCCGCAGCGGCGAGCAGCCGGACCTTGCCGCCGTCGTCGAGGAGTCGACTCGGCAGCACCTGCTCTCCGACGTACCGGTGGCGACCTTCCTGTCCGGCGGGCTGGACTCCAGCTACCTGACCGCGCTGGCGGCCCGCGACCGACCCGGGATCTCCGCCTACACGATCGGGTTCCGCGCCGAGGACGCCAGGTTCGAGGCGATGCCGGACGACCTGCGCTATGCCCGGCAGGTGGCCGAGCGGTTCGGCGTCGACCTGCACGAGATCGAGATCGCTCCGAACGTGCTCGACCTGCTGCCGCGGATGACGTACCACCTGGACGAGCCGATCGGCGACCCCGCCGCGATCAACACGTTCCTGATCTGCTCGGCCGCCCGGGAGGCCGGGGTCAAGGTGATGCTCTCCGGGATGGGCGCCGACGAGTTGTTCGCCGGGTACCGCAAGCACCTGGCCAACCTGCTCGCGCTGCGCTACCAGCGCGTCCCCCGGCCCCTGCGGCGCGGGGTGTCCGCGGCCGTGGACCGGCTGCCGGTCGCGACGTCCCGCCGGGGATTCCGGTCGGTGCGCTTCGCGAAGCGGTTCCTCTCCTTCGCCGATCTGCCGGAGGAGACCGCGTTCCGGCGCAGCTACACCATGTACGACCAGGACGAGCTGCTCGCCCTGGTCGATCCGGACCTGGCCCAGGCGGTCGACGACGTGCTCACCGAGCACGCGGACGTCTACCAGGACAACGACCTCGACGACTTCGTCAACCGCATGTGCCTGGGCGACGCCCGGATGTTCCTGCCGGGCCTGAACCTCACGTACACGGACCGGTCGAGCATGGCCGCGTCGACCGAGGTGCGGGTGCCGTACGTGGACGTCGAGGTGGTCAAGGCGGCGTTCGCCGTGCCCGGTGATCGCAAGATCGTCGGTCGGCAGGGCAAGGCCGTCCTCAAGGAGGCGGCCACCTCGATCCTGCCCCGGGAGATCGTGTACCGGCCCAAGGGCCTGTTCAGCGCCCCGCTGCGCGCCTGGATGAGCCGGGATCTGGCACCGCTGGTGCGCGAGGTGGTCAACGACGGCGAGCTCGTCCGCTCCGGGTTCCTGCGCCGCGACGCGCTGGCGCGGATGGTCGCCGAGGACGCCGCCGGGCAGCAGGACTTCTCCAAGCATCTGTGGCACGTGCTGACCCTCGAGTACTGGTATCGCGACGCGACCTCCCGGTCCGGCCAGAACTCCCCCGTGACGGCGTAGAGACAAGAGGACTTCGGTGAAACAGGTCGTACAGAACTACAAGAGCGGCGAGCTGGCGGTGCTCGACGTGCCGGTGCCGGGGTGCAAGCCGGGCGGTGTGCTGGTTCGCAGCGCCTACTCGCTGATCTCCACCGGGACCGAGCTCATGAAGGTGTCCGAGGCCGGCATGTCGATGCTGGGCAAGGCCCGCTCCCGGCCGGACCAGGTGGCCAAGGTCATGCAGAGCGTGGCCACCAACGGAGTGCCCGCCACGTACCGCAAGGTGATGGGCAAGCTGGACTCCTACACGCCGCTGGGCTACTCGCTGTGCGGGGTGGTCGAGCAGGTCGGCGCCGGCATCGACGACGTGAAGGTCGGCGACCTCGTGGCCTGCGCCGGCAACGAGCACGCGTTGCACGCCGAGCTGAACTGGGTGCCGAAGAACCTCTACACCCCGGTGCCGGACGGCCTCGCGCCGCGGCACGCGGCCTTCGGCACCGTCGGGTCGATCGCACTGCAGGGCGTCCGCCAGGGCGAGTCACGGCTCGGCGAAGTGGCGCTGGTCATCGGCCTCGGGCTGATCGGGCAGCTGGTGGTGCAGCTCCTGGCCGCCTCGGGGGTCCGCGTCGTCGGCGCCGACCCCGACCCGGTGCGCTGCGAGCTCGCCGAGCGCCTGGGCGCCGCGGCCTGCGGCGATCCCGCCTCCGCGGCCGTGGAGACCGCCGTCGCCGAACTCACCGGCGGTCACGGCGTGGACCAGGTGTACCTGGCAGCCGGCGGCGGCAGCAACCAGCCCGTCGAGCTGGCCGCCCGGCTGTGCCGGGACCGCGGCCGGGTCGTCGACATCGGCAAGTGCCGCCTGGACCTGCCATGGAACGCGTACTACGAGAAGGAGCTCGACGTCCGGTTCTCCCGCAGTTACGGCCCCGGGCGCTACGACCCGGAGTACGAGCTCGAAGGGCGCGACTACCCGATCGGCTACGTGCGCTGGACCGAGCGCCGCAACCTGGCGTGCTTCCTCGACCTCGTCGCCCGCGGCAGCGTCGACGTGGAGCCCCTGATCTCCCACGTCGCCGACTTCGACGACGCCGTCGAGACGTACCAGCGTCTGAAGGACGGCGAACTGAAGGCCGTGGCCGTGCTGTTCCGGTACCCCGAACTCGCGGGGGAAGCGGAGGAAGCGGGGGCCCCGACGGTGGCCGTGCCCGCGGTGAAGCGACGCGGCGGCAAAGTGTCCACCCCGGCCCGGGCCGCCAAGGCACCGGTGCGCCTCGCCTTCGTCGGCGCGGGCAACTACGCCACGTCGATGCTGCTGCCGCACCTGGCACAGCGCGACGGCGTCGAGTTGTCGACCGTCGTCACCACGACGGCGCTGTCCGCGGCCAACGCGCAGCGGAAGTTCGGCTTCGCCGAGGCGACCACCGATCTCGACGCCGTGCTCGGCGACAAGTCCATCGACGCGGTGTTCGTCGTCACCCGGCACAGCTCGCACGCCGAACTGACCCGGAAGGCGCTGCTCGCCGGCAAGACCGTGTTCGTGGAGAAGCCGCTGGCGCTCACCCAGGACGAGCTGGCCGGCGTGCTCGCGGCGGTGGAGGAATCCGGCAACGACCGGCTGCAGGTGGGCTTCAACCGCCGGTTCGCGCCGCTGCTGCGGGAGGCCAGGCAGCGGTTCGGCGCCCGGACCGGCCCGGCGAACCTGCGCTACCTGGTCAACGCGGGCCGACTGCAGCACGGCAGCTGGTACCTCCAACAGGGCACCGAGGGCTCGCGGTTCGCCGGCGAGGGCGGGCACTTCATCGACACGGCGAGCTGGCTGCTCGATGCCGACCCGGTCTCGGTGTACGCGGTCGCCACGTCCGGCAACGAGGACCTGCAGGTCGTGCTGCGGTACCCGGACGGGTCCACCGCCACCATCAGCTACGTCACCACCGGCCCGGCCGGCTTCCCCAAGGAGACGCTGGACCTGGTCGCGGACGGCCGCGCGCTGCGGCTCGACGACTTCGTCCGTGCCTCGGTCTACGGCCCCAAGAAGTGGGTCAGTTCGCGGCTGCCCAAGGCCCGGGACAAGGGCCAGAACGCCGAACTGGCCGCGTTCGTCAAGGCAGTTCGGACCGGCGGGCCGATGCCGGTGCCGCTGGAGTCGCTGGTCGCCACGACCGCGGCCACCCTCGCCGTGCAGACCGGCCTGGCCGGCGGTGCGCCGGTGACGTTGGCGGGGGCGCGATGACGATGAGCGCGGGCTGGTACCTGCGGCGGCTGTCCCGGATGGGACCGCAGGAGGTCGCGGGCCGGGTGGGTGACGCGGTGCGCAGGCGGCGATGGCGGTCGGCGCGGCCCGACTGCCCGAGCGTGACCGGCGCCCGGTTCACCGCGGTCCTGCCCGCCGGGACGATCGCCGCCATCCCTCCCGACGCCGCGAAACGCCTCATCGCCGAGGCGGACCGGCTGATGTACGGGCACGCCGAGTTCTTCGGGGTGGTCCGCGACGACCTGGACGACCCGGACTGGTGGTGCGACCCGAAGACCGGGCGCCGGGCACCGTGGGGCTACGCATTCGACGTGCCGTACCGGAACGAGGACGCGGTCGGGGACATCAAGCAGATCTGGGAGCTGTCCCGGCACCAGTACCTGACCGTGCTCGCCGCCGCCTACGCGATCACCGGGAACGAGCGGTACGCCGAGCGGGTGGCCGAGCACCTGCGGTCGTGGTGGGCGGCCAACCCACCGCTGCGCGGCGTCCATTGGATCAGCGGCATCGAGCTGGGGATCCGGCTGCTGTCCTGGGTGTGGATCCGCCGGCTGCTCGACGGCTGGCCGGGCGCGGCCGCTCTGTTCGAGGACAACCCGGTGGCGCTGAAGCAGATCTGGCACCACCAGCGCTGGCTGGCCGCCTTCCCCAGCCGGGGGTCGTCGGCGAACAACCACGTCATCGCCGAGGCCGCCGGGCAGTTCGCCGCGGCCTGCGCGTTCGGGTGGTTCCCCTCCTCGGCGCGTTGGCGAACCGACGCGCTGCGGTCGCTGGAGCGGCATCTGCGCGGCAACACCTTCGCCTCCGGCCTCAACCGCGAGCTGGCCACCGAGTACCACGGACTGGTGCTGGAGCTGGGCCTGGCCGCGGTGGCCGAGGCGGATGCCGCAGGCGTGCCGGTCCCCGCGTCGATCCGGCTGGTGCTGCTGCGGATGACCGACGCGCTCGCGGCCGTCGTGGACAGCCGGCTGCGGCCACCGCGCCAGGGGGACGCGGACGACGGGCACGGTCTGGTCGTGGACGGTGCGGGCACCGACCGCTGGGGCTCACTGCTGGCCACCGGGGACGCCGTCTTCGGCCGGCTCGCCTGGTGGCCGACGGTGACCGGCACCGATGTGCGCACCCCGCTGCTGGCCGCGCTCATCCGGCCGTACGCGAAGGACAGCACCGCACCGGCCGTGACCCGCCCGGCAGACCGGCCGTCCCACTTCGCCGACGCGGGGCTCACCATCCTGCGCGGCCCGGGCGGGATCTGGTGCCGCTGCGACGGTGGTCCGCACGGCTTCCTGTCCATCGCCGCGCACGCCCACGCGGACGCGTTGTCCGTGGAGGTCCGGCACGACGGGGTCGACGTGCTCGCCGACCCGGGGACGTACTGCTACCACGGGCAGCCCGCGTGGCGGCAGTACTTCCGGTCGACGCTCGGCCACAACACTCTGCGACTGGACGGCGGTGACCAGTCCGTCTCCGGCGGCCCGTTCCTGTGGACCCGGCATGCCCGCAGCCGCGTTCTGGCCGTGGACACCTCCGGCACCTCTGAAGGGGGGACGGCCCGCTGGTGCGCCGAACACGACGGTTACCAGCCCTCCGTGCACCGCCGCCGGGTGGAGCTGACGGCCGCGAGCCGGGAGCTCAGGGTGGTCGACGAGGTGCGCGGCCCGAGCCGGGCCGTGCAGCTGGCGTTCCACCTCGGCCCGGCGATCACCGCGGACCTGGTGGGCAACCGGGCAGTGCTCACCTGGACCCGGGACGGCGAGGGGCGCTCCGCGGTGCTCGACCTGCCCGGGCAGCTGAGCTGGCGGGCGCATCGCGGCGAGACCGACCCGCCGCTGGGCTGGTACTCCCCCGGTTTCGGGCGCAGGGAACCCACCACCACGCTGGTCGGCACCGGCGTCGCCGACGGCCCGGAGGGCTTCACCACCGTGCTCAGGTTCCGCGGCTAGGGGGGAGGGACGCGTGGGGATCAAGTGGCGGCACCGGGTGTTGCCGGCGGTACCGCTGACGCTGGCCGTGCTGGCAGCGACCGGCTGCACCAGCACGCCGGACACACAGGCGAAGCCGACCCCTTCGCCATCCAAGTCCGGGGCCCGAGCAGTGGCCCGGATGTGCGCGCAGCCCGCGGCCGGGCCGGCGAAGGCGCCGGCGGGCGCGGTGACGGTCGACCCCGCAGTGGTCGGTGATCTGGCAGCGAAAACCGAGAGCAACCCCCCGAACACCACGTTCTGGCTTCGACCGGGCAAGCACAGGCTCGACCCGGAACGCTATGCCCAGGTCGTCCCCAAGGAGGGGAACCGCTACCTCGGCGCGCCGGGCGCGGTGCTCGACGGCCGCAAGACCAACCAGTACGCGTTCGGCGGCACCGCCCGCGACGTCACCATCCGCTACCTGACCGTGCAGCGTTTCGTCGCACCGCACGACGAGGGTGTGGTCAATCACGACATGGCCGACGGGTGGGTGATCGAGCACTCGACGATCCAGTACAACTCCGGCGCCGGGATGATGGCCGGTGCCCGCCAGCGGGTCCGCGCCAACTGCCTGCGCGACAACGGGCAGTACGGAGTGAACGCGTACAAGACCGGCAACTCCATCCGTGGCCTGGTGGTCGAGGGCAACGAGATCGTGGGCAACAACACCGACGACTGGGAGAGGCGCAAGCCGGACTGCGGCTGCACCGGAGGCGTCAAGTTCTGGGCCGTCGACGGCGCCGACGTACGCGGCAACTGGGTGCACGACAACCGCGGAGCCGGGCTGTGGGCGGACACCAACAACAACGACTTCCGCATCGAGAACAACGTGATCGAGGCCAATGACGGTGCCGCGCTGATCTACGAGATCAGCTACAACGCGGTCATCCGGGGCAACACGATCCGGCGGAACAACTGGGTCGAGGGCCGCGAGTCCGCCGACCGCGGCGACGACTTCCCGTTCGCGACCGTCTACCTGTCCGAGGCCGGCGGCGAACCGCGGGTCCGGGCCCGCACGGACAAGATCGAGGTCTACCGGAACGTGCTGGAGAACAACTGGAACGGGATCACCCTGTGGGAGAACGCCGACCGGTTCTGCAACAGCCCGGCCAACACCTCGTCCGGTGACTGCACGTTGCTGGTGAAGGACAAGGACCGCTGCGCGAGCCCGACGATCGCCGAGCCACCGCTCTACGCCGACTGCCGGTGGAAGACCCAGCGGGTGGACATCCACGACAACCGCTTCGTACTGGACAAGTCCGTCGTCAAGTGCACGGCGAAGTGCGACCGCATGGCGGTGCTTTCCAACTACGGCACCTATCCGGACTGGTCGCCGTACAAGGGTCAGCGGGTGGCCGAGGCGATCACCCTCAGGCAGGACAACCGCTGGCACGACAACGTCTACCTCGGGCCGTGGACCTTCGTCGTCCACGACCCGAGCCAGGTGCTCGGCGTCAGGAAGTGGCAGGGCGCGCCGTACCGGCAGGACGCGGGCAGCACCTTCCGCGCGCGGGCCGGTGGTTGACATGGACGGAAACCTGCGGCGCGGTGGGCTGCCGGACACACTGGACACGGCGGGCACGGCGGGCACGGCGGGCACGCGGCCGAGCGGCGCACCGCGCCCGGCCGGCACGCCGAAGACCGTCGGGATCGTCTGGGCGTTGCTGGGCCTCAACACGCTCGGCTCCGCCGGGGCGAAGACCATCGTCACGCTGCCCCGCTCCCTCATCCAGATGGTCACCATGGGCGCGCTGGTCGCCGCGTTCACGCTGGCGCTCGCGGTCAATCTCCGGCTGCGCATCCGGCCGAGCGCCTTCGTGTTCCTGCTCAGCCTGCTGCTGGTGCCGAGCGTGATCTCCAGCGCGGACCTGGAGTCCGGGTTCGGCGCGCTGTTCCGCTGCGCCCGGCTGTCCGTCTTCGTCGGCACGCTGTGGCTGGTCAGCCGCTGGTGGGACGGCAGCGAGACGTTCGTCCGGTACCACATCCGGATGTACTTCGCGGCGCTCGGGACGGCGGCCGCCGGCCTGGTCATCTCGCCGGGCGCGGCCATGCCCGAGCTGTACGGCGGACGCCTGGTCGGCGCGTTGTGGCCGCTCACCCCGCCGCAGATCGGACAGTACGCCGCGGTGATCATCGGGCTCACCGTGCTGCTCGTACTGGGCCGCCGGACCGACAGGGCGAGCGCGGCGGTGATCATCGTGCCGTCACTCGTCCTGCTCGCGATGACCCACACGCGGACGGCCACGGTGGGCCTGCTCATCGGGCTGGTGCTGGCGATCGGCTCGCTCGTCCTGACCAGCGCCGCGGCCCGCCGGTTCTTCACCTGGACGGTGCTGGTCGCCACAGTGGCCGCGGTGGGATTCGCCTCCGCGCTGCGGACGTGGTTCCTGCGCGGACAGAGCAAGGAGAACTTCTCCAGCCTCACCGGTCGGGCCAAGGTCTGGGACGCCCTGCTCGCAGCCCCCCGGACCACCACGGAGCAGCTGTTCGGCACGGGCCTGGGCGACAAGTCGTTCGGCGGGCTGCCGATCGACAACAGCTGGCTGGCCGTTTACAACGAGCAGGGTCTGATCGGCGTCACCCTCGTGGCGGCCGTCATCCTCGTGCTCGGCGGCGTCGCGCTGCTGCGGCCGCCGTCGCTGGCGAGGGCCTGCGCGATCTTCCTGATCAGCTACGTCGCGATCTCGTCGTACACCGAGGCCGGCCTCGGCGACGCCTCGCCGTATCTGCTGCATCTGGCCCTGGCCGCCTCGCTGCTCGCGGCCCCTGCCGCGGACACGCCCCTGCCGGCGCCCCCGGTTCCCCGACGACGGATCGCGCGCTGGGCCCAGAATCGGAAGGTGAGCTGACCATGCACGTCCTCGTGGTGCACAACCGATACTCATCGGCGCAGCCGAGTGGGGAGAACAGGGTCGTCGACGAGGAAGTGGGGCTGCTGCGCGCGGCCGGCCACCGGGTCGACGTGTTCGAACGGCGCAGTGACGACATCGCCACCCGGTCTCTCCTGGCCAAGGCCGCAGTGCCGCTGCTCGTGCCGTGGAATCCGGCGGTCCGCGCGGAGCTCACCGCCCGGCTCCGCGCCGAGCCGCCGGACGTGGTGCACATCCACAACGTCTTCCCGCTCCTGTCGCCCGCGGTCCTTGCCGCCTGCGCCGACGCGGGCGTGCCCGCCGTCGCCACGCTGCACAACTACACCCAGATCTGCCCGCCCGGCACGCTGCAGCGGGACGGCCGGCTGTGCACCAAGTGCGTCGGGGCGGCGGCGCCGTTGCCCGCCGTCCGGCACGGCTGCTACCGGGACTCCCGCCTCGCGACGGTGCCGCTCGCGGTCAACCTGTCGGTCAACCGGCGGCGGTGGTGGTCCGGCGTGGAGCGGTTCTTCTGCATCTCCGCGGCGCAGCGCGACATCCTGGTGCGGTCCGGCATGCCGGCCGAGCGGCTGACGGTGAAGCACAACTTCGTGCCCGATCCGGGCGCCTGCCGAGCGGGCGCCGGCGAGCAGCTCCTCTTTCTCGGCCGGCTCGCGGAGGCCAAGGGTGTGCGCGTGCTGATGGCCGCGTGGGACGAGATCGCGGCGAGCGGCGGTGTGGGCGTGCCGCTCGTGCTCGCCGGCGCGGGGCCGCTGGAGCGCGAGGTGACCGCCTGGGCGGCGGGCCGGGACGACGTGTCGTACGTCGGCCTGCTCGACCCGGCCCAGTGCCGGGAGGCCGTCGCGCGATCGGTCGCCGTCGTGGCTCCCTCGCTGTCCCTGGAGACGTTCGGCCTGGTGGTCGCGGAGGCGATGGCGGCGGGGGTCCCGGCCGTCGCCGCCGGCCACGGCGGCTTCGTCGAACTCGTCGAGGACGGCGTGACCGGGCTGCTGCACCAGCCGGGCGAGTCGGCCTCGCTCGCGTCCTGCATACGCCGGATCGCGGCCGAGCCGGACCTGGGCCGGGAGATGGGCCAGGCGGCCCGGCGCCGTTACGAGCAGCGCTTCAGCCCGGCCGTCGGGCTTGAGCGCCTGATGGAGGAGTACCGCACCGCGATCGCGGGTCGGACGGAAACAATGGGGGGCAGTACATGACACGATGCCGACTCTGCGGCTCGGCGGCGCTGGCGAGCGTCGTCGATCTCGGGGCGACGCCACCGTGCGAGAGCTTTCTCGCCGCGGATCAACTGGACAAGCCGGAACCGGCGTTCCCGCTGCATCTGCGGGTCTGCACCGACTGCTGGCTGGCGCAGATCCCGCCGCTGATCACGCCGGAGGAGACGTTCAAGGAGTACGCGTACTTCTCCTCGTACTCGACCTCCTGGGTGGAGCACGCGCGCACGTTCGTCGCCGACGCCGTCCAGCGGGTGGGTCTCGGCGCCGACGCCTTCGTGGTCGAGGTCGCGAGCAACGACGGGTACCTGCTGAGGCATGTGGTGGACCGGGGGATCCGCTGCCTCGGCATCGAGCCGTCGGTGAACGTCGGCGCCGCGGCGCGGGAGGCGGGAGTGCCCACGCTCACAGAGTTCCTGAGCCCGGACACCGGCTCGGCCGTGCGCGCCGAACACGGTCCGGCGGACCTGGTCGTGGCCAACAACGTGTACGCGCACATCCCTGACGTCGTCGGGTTCACCCAGGGGCTGCGTGCCCTGGTCGCCGACGACGGCTGGGTCTCCATCGAGGTGCAGCACCTGCTGACCCTGATCGAGGAGAACCAGTACGACACGATCTACCACGAGCACTTCCAGTACTACACGGTCGCGTCCGCGATCCGGGCCCTGGCGAGCGGCGGACTGGCGCTCGTGGACGTCGAGTTGCTGCCCACGCACGGCGGCTCCATCCGGCTGTGGGCCCGGCCCGCCGAGGTGGCGGGCGAGCCGACGATAGGGGTATCCCCTGCTCGAGCGGAGCCGAGAGCTTGGGGAAGGGTGGCCGACGTGCTGGCCCGGGAGAAGGCCGCCGGGCTGCAGGAGCTGTCCGGGTACACCGAGTTCTCCGCGCGGGTGGCCAAGGTGCGCCGGGACCTGCTCAAGTTCCTCATCGAGGCGGCCGAGCGCGGCGAGACGGTGGTCGGCTACGGCGCCCCGGGCAAGGGCAACACGCTGCTCAACCACTGCGGCATCCGGCCCGACCTGCTCGCGTACACGGTCGACCGCAACCCCTACAAGCACGGCAGGTTCACCCCGGGCACCCGCATCCCGATCCTGCCGCCCGAGCAGATAGCCGCCGACAAGCCGGACTACGTGCTCGTCCTTCCGTGGAACCTGCGGGCCGAGCTGGTCGAGCAGCTGTCCTTCGTGCACGACTGGGGCGGCCGGCTGGTCTTCCCCATCCCGGAACTGAGCATCGTCGAGGTCGCGTCTCGAAAGGTCACAGCATGAAGGTCGTTCTGTTCTGCGGCGGTTACGGGATGCGGATGCGCAACGGAACCTCCGACGACGTGCCCAAGCCGATGGCAATGGTCGGCCCGCGCCCGCTGATCTGGCACGTCATGCGCTACTACGCGCACTTCGGGCACACCGAGTTCATCCTGTGCCTCGGCTACGGCGCCCACCACATCAAGGACTTCTTCCTCAACTACGAGGAGACGACGTCCAACGACTTCGTGCTGCGCGGCGGACGGACCGAGCTGCTGTCCACCGACATCTCCGACTGGACGATCACGTTCGCGCAGACCGGCATCGAGTCACCGATCGGAGAGCGACTGCGCCGCGTACGGCACCACCTGGACGGCGACGAGATGTTCCTCGCCAACTACGCCGACGTCCTCACCGACGCCCCGCTGCCGGAGATGATCGACCGGTTCGCGCGGCGCGACGCGGGTGCGTCGATGATGGTGGTGCCGCCGCAGTCGTCGTTCCACTGCGTGGAGTTGGGCGAGGACGGCCTGGTGGGCGGCATCACCGCGGTGAGCGAACTGCCGCTGTGGGAGAACGGCGGCTACTTCGTGCTCCGCCAGGAGGTCTTCGACCACATACCGGAGGGCGGGGACCTGGTCGCCGACGGATGCGCCCAACTGGCCAAGCAGGGCCGCCTGGTGGCGCACCAGCACCGCGGTTTCTGGAAGCCGACCGACACCGTGAAGGAGCGGGCCGCGCTCGACGCCGCCTACGCCCGGGGTGACCGTCCGTGGGCCGTGTGGGAGCGGGACAACGCCGGGATGACCGCGTGATCCGGCTCGGGGCCGGGCCCCTGGACCAGATCGTCGCGGTGGGCGCGCACTGCGACGACATCGCCATCGGCGCCGGCGGCACACTGCTGACGCTGTGCCGTGCGCGGCCCGGCATCCGCGTCGACGCGCTGGTGCTCTCCGGCGGCGGGAGCGAGCGGGAGCAGGAGGAGCAGGCCGCGCTCGCCGCCTTCTGCCCGGGCGCCGACCTGCGGCTGACCGTGCACAAGCTGCCGGACGGCCGGCTGCCCGTGCACTGGGACGAGGCCAAGGCCGCGGTCGAGGAACTGCGCGGGCAGACCGACCCGGACCTGATCCTGGCCCCGCGCACCGATGACGCGCACCAGGATCACCGCGGCCTGGCGCAGCTGATACCCACCGCCTTCCGCGACCACCTCGTGCTCGGCTACGAGATCGTCAAGTGGGACGGCGATCTCGGTCGTATGGCGGCGTACCAGCCGCTGTCGACGGAGATCGCAGAAGAGAAGGTGCGGCTGCTGCAGGAGCACTACCCCTCGCAGCGGCACCGGCCCTGGTACGACCGGGAGGCCTTCCTCGGTCTTGCGCGGATCCGCGGCATCGAATGCCACGAGCGATACGCCGAGGCGTTCGCCGTCACCAAACTCACGCTCAACCTGGGGGGTTGAACCATGCGCGTACTGCTGACCGGACACCAGGGATACCTGGGCACCGTGATGGCCCCGGTCCTCACGGCCGCCGGGCACGAGGTCGTCGGTCTCGACGCCGGCCTGTTCGCCGACTGTGTCCTCGGCCCGACGCCCGCGGACCCGCCGGGGCATCGGGTGGACCTGCGCGACATCACGGCCGAACACGTGGCCGGGGTGGACGCCGTGATCCACCTGGCCGCGCTCTCCAACGACCCGCTGGGATCGCTGGCGCCGGAGCTCACCTACGACATCAACCACCACGCGTCCGTACGCCTTGCCCGGCTGGCCCGCGACGCCGGGGTGCGGCGCTTCCTGTACGCGTCGACCTGCTCGGTGTACGGCGCCGCCGGCGGCGAGGACCTGGTGGGCGAGGACGCCCCGCTGCGCCCGGTGACGCCGTACGCGGAGTCCAAGGTGCGGGTGGAGGACGACCTGCACGAGCTGGCCGACGGCGACTTCACCCCGGTGTTCATGCGCAACGCCACCGCCTTCGGCTACTCGCCCCGGCTGCGCGCCGACATCGTGCTGAACAACCTGGTCGGCCACGCGCTGCTGTCCGGCGAGGTGCTGGTGATGTCCGACGGCACCCCCTGGCGCCCGCTGGTGCACGCCGCCGACATCGCACGGGCCTTCACGGCCGCGCTGACCGCGCCGCGCGAGGCGGTGCACGACCGGGCGTTCAACATCGGCAGCGAGATCAACAACGTCACGGTCGCCGAGATCGCAGAGCAGGTCGCCGAGGCGGTGCCCGGCTCCAAGGTGGTGATCACCGGGGAGACGGGTGCCGACCCGCGCTCCTACCGGGTGGACTTCTCCCGGTTCCGCGCCGCCGTCCCCGGCTTCGACTGCGAGTGGACGGTGAAGCGCGGCGCGCTCGAACTCGCCGACGCCTACCGCGCACACGGGCTGACCCAGGAGGCCTTCCAGCAGCGCTTCACCCGCCTCGCTGTGCTGCGCGCGGCCTCCGACGCCGGCGCCGTCGACGACACCCTGCGGTGGCGCCGGTGACCACGCATGTAGAAAGAGGTGCCGGCGAGGAGATGTACGCCCTGGTGGAGCGGCTGTACCCGCTCTGCCGGAGCATCACCGGCGACGGTGTGCGCGCCACCCTGGACATCGTCGGCGAGTACCTCCCGCTGCAGGTGCACGAGGTGCCGACCGGGACCCAGGTGCTGGACTGGACGGTGCCGCAGGAGTGGAACATCCGGGACGCCTACATCGCCGACCCGGACGGCAACCGGGTCGTCGACTTCGCCGCGTCCAACCTGCACGTGCTCGGCTACAGCGTGCCGGTGGCGGCGACCATGCCGCTGACCGAGCTGCGCGAACACCTGCACACCCTGCCGGACCACCCGTCCTGGGTGCCGTACCGCACCAGTTACTACAAGCCGGACTGGGGGTTCTGCCTGGCCCAGGAGACCCTGGACGCCATGCCGGACGGCGACTACGAGGTCCGCATCGACTCCACCCTGGCGGACGGCCACCTCACCTACGCCGAGCACGTCGTCCCAGGGCAGGTCCCCGACGAGGTCATCGTCTCCTGCCACGTCTGCCACCCCTCGCTGGCCAACGACAACATGGCCGGCGTGGCGGTGGCGACGTTCCTGGCCCGGGAGCTGGCGCAGCAGACGCCGTACTACACCTACCGGTTCATCTTCGCGCCCGGCACCATCGGCGCGATCACCTGGCTGGCGCGCAACGCGGAAAGGGTGGAGCGGGTCAAGCACGGCCTTGTGCTGGCCTGCGCCGGCGACCCCGGCTCGTTGACGTACAAGCAGAGCAGGCGCGGCGACGCGGAGATCGACCGGGTGATGCGGCACGTGCTGGCCGTCTCCGAACGCCCGCACCGTGTCACCGAGTTCACTCCGTACGGCTACGACGAGCGGCAGTACTGCTCGCCCGGGTTCGACCTCGGCGTGGGCTCGCTCACCCGCACTCCGTACGCGGGCTATCCCGAGTACCACACGTCGGCGGACAACCTGGATTTCGTCTCCCCGGAGGCGATGGCGGACACCCTCGCGGTCTGCCGCGAGGCGTTCGCCGTCCTGGACCGCAACCGGCGGTACCTCAACCTCAGCCCCTACGGCGAACCACAGCTGGGCCGGCGCGGGTTGTACGACGCGCTCGGTGGCCGCAGCGACACCAAGCAGGCCCAGATGGCCATGCTCTGGGTGCTCAATCTCTCCGACGGCGAGCACAGTCTGCTGGATGTCGCCGAGCGGTCCGGGCTGCCGTTCGACACCGTCGCCGCCGCTGCCGACGCCCTGCACGGCGCCGGGCTGATCAAAGCGTGACGCCGATGACCACCGAGGGGGAGAAGACGACGGCACCGGCGACCGAGCCCGGACACGCCCGCCGGACCGCCCGGCGGGCCGTCGCCGGCCGGCTGTCCTGGGGGCTCGCCGACCAGGCGGCCTCCAGCATCAGCAACTTCGCGGTGGGCATCTACGTGGCCCGCTCGCTGGGGGTGACCGCGTTCGGCGTGTTCAGCCTCGCCTGGGTGACCTACGGCGTGGTGCTCAACGTCTCCCGCGGCCTGGCCACCGACCCTCTCACGGTGCGCTTCAGCGGCGTGCCGGAGGCGTCCTGGCGCGGGGCGGTGGCCCGCTCGACGGGTACCGCGCTCGGCGTGGGCGCAGTCATCGGCGCGGCGTGTGTGGTGGGCGGGCTCGCTCTCGGCGGCCGTGTGGGGCCCGCCTTCGCCTGCCTCGGCGTCCTGCTGCCGGGGCTGCTGCTGCAGGACGCCTGGCGGTTCTCGTTCTTCGCCGCCGGCGCCGGGCGGAAGGCGTTCGTCAACGACCTCGTGTGGTGCGTCGCGCTCGTCCCGGCCATGGTCGTGGCGGCCCGCGTGGGCAGCGTGGCCGCGTTCGTGCTCGCCTGGGGCGCGTCCGCCGCGGTGGCCGCGGGATACGGCTACATCCAGTCGGGCATCCGGCCCCGGATGACCCGAGCTCGCGGGTGGCTTCGCGAACAGCGCGACCTCGGCTACCGGTACCTGGTCGAGAACGTCAGCCTCAGCGGCGCGAGCCAGCTGCGGGCGTACGGGCTCGGCGCGATCGTCGGCGTCAGTGCGGTGGGTGCGGTGCGGGGCGCCGAACTCCTGCTCGGCCCGTTCCTCGCCGTGCTGATGGGGCTGTCGCTGGTCACCGTCCCGGAGGCGGCACGGGTGCTCCGGCAGGCCCCGCAGCGGCTGGGGAAGTTCTGCCTCCTCCTCGGCGGCGGGCAGGCCGCCGGCGCGCTGCTCTGGGGCGGCGCGCTGCTGCTGATGCCGGACCGGCTCGGCGAGCTCGTGCTGGGCGGTGTCTGGCACTCCGCCGCGCAGCTCATCGCGCCGGTCACCCTCGGCGTCGCGGGCGCCGGCCTCGGCACCGGCGCGGCGGCGGGGCTGCGCGCGCTGGGCGCCGCCCGACGCAGCCTGCGCTCCCAGCTGTTCGCCTCCGCCTGCTATGTCGGCGGCGGACTCGGCGGGGCGGCCGTCGCCGGCACGGTCGGCTCGGCCTGGGGCGTCGCCGCCGCGACCGTCAGCGGCTCGGCCGTGTGGTGGCTGCAGCTGCGGTCCGCCCTGCGCGAGCACCACCAAGACTCCATCCCCGAAGTGAGGACGCCATGACCGACCGACCCAGGCTGAGCATCGGCCTGCCCGTGTACAACGGCGAGGAGTACCTGGCCGAGTCGCTCGACGCCCTGCTCGGCCAGACCTACGAGGACTTCGAGCTGGTCATCTCCGACAACGCCTCGACCGACGGGACCGAGGACATCTGCCGCAAGTACGCCGCGCAGGACTCGCGCATCCGGTACCTCCGGCTGCCCCGGAACGTCGGCGCCACGCCGAACCACAACTACGTGTTCACCCAGTGCCGCGGCGAGCTGTTCAAGTGGGCCTCGCACGACGACCTGTACGCCCGGGACCTGCTGCGGCGCTGCGTGGAGGCGCTGGACGAGCGGCCGCACGTGATCCTCGCGCACGCCGACCAGGCGGTCATCGACGGCGACGGCCAGGTGAAGGTCCCGTACGAGTACACGCTCGCCACCGACTCACCGCATCCGCCGGAGCGGTTCCGCAGCATGCTGTTCGAGCCCGGCGGCGACGACTTCTACGGGGTGATCCGGGCCGACGTGCTGCGCCGGGTGAAGCCGATGGACAGCTACCACCACGCGGACCGCACGTTCGTCTCCGAGATCGGCCTGCACGGGCCCTTCCACCAGGTGCCGGAGCTCCTCTACTTCCGCCGCGACCACCCCACCCGCGCCGAGCGGGCGAACCCCTCCAAGCGCTCCCGGTGCATCAACCTGGACCCGCGCCGGGCGGGCCTGCTGCACCCGACGCCCCGGCTGCTCGCCGAGTACGTCTGGGGCTTCGTCTCGGCGATCCGGCGGGCGCCGCTGTCCCCGGCCGACCGGCGCGAGTGCTACCGCCACCTGGCCGCGTGGATGACCAGCCGGGCCCGGACGGGCGCCGGTGAGCGGGTCGAGGACCGCGCCCCGGTCGACCCGGCCAAGCTGAACGTCTCCGTCGACGCCCTCGTCGCCGGCCGTGAGGGGCGGCGGGCATGAGGACCGCGACACGTGTGGGGGTGTTCGGTCTGCTCGGCTCCGGCAACCTCGGCAACGACGGGTCGCTCGAGGCCGTGCTCGGGTACCTCCGCGCCGAGCACCCGGAGGCGGTCGTGGACGCGCTGTGCGGCGGACCCGAGGCCGTCGCGGCCCGGTTCGGGATCCCCGCGACGCGGCTGCACTGGTACCGCGGGGAGTACCGGACCGCGTCGCGGGCGGGCGCGATCGTGGGGAAGGGGCTGGGCAAACTCGTCGACGTCTTCCGCACCGCCGCCTGGGTGCGCCGGCACGACGTGGTGATCGTGCCGGGCATGGGCGTCCTGGAGGCCACGCTGCCGCTGCGGCCGTGGGGCTTCCCGTACTCGCTGTTCCTGCTCTGCGCGTCCGGCCGGCTGTCGCGCACCCGGGTCGCGCTGGTCAGCGTCGGCGCCGCCGAGATCGGCAACCGGCCCACCCGGGCCCTGGTGCGCTGGTCGGCGCGGCTGGCCGCGTACCGGTCGTACCGGGACGCCCAGTCCCGTGACGCGATGCGGGCGATGGGCGTGGACACCGCGCGCGACGAGGTCTACCCGGACCTCGCGTTCGCCCTGCCGACGCCGCGGGCGAGCGCGCCCTCAGAACAGGCCCCGAGCTCGCCGGGCCCGGTCTGCGTCGGTGTCATGGACTTCCACGGCGGCAACGACGACCGTGCCCGGGCCGAGGAGATCCACCGGCGCTACCTCGACGGGACGATCCGGTTCGTCCGGGCGCTGGTCGAGGAGGGCAGGCCGGTCCGGCTGCTCACCGGCGACGAGTGCGACGCGTCGGTGGTCGCCGCGATCCTCGACGCGGTGGACTCACCGCTCGTCACCGCCGCCGAGCCGTCCTCGCTGGCCGACCTGATGAAGGAGATGGCGGCTGCCGACACCGTGGTGGCGGTCAGGTACCACAACCTGATCTGCGCGCTGAAGACCGGCACGCCGGTGCTCGCCCTCAGCTATGCGGCGAAGAGCGAGGCGCTCATGGACCGGATGGGCCTTGGCGCGTACTGTCACCCGGCGCGCGAGGTCGACGCCGACCGGCTGCTCGAGCAGTTCCGGGAGCTGGAGCGGCGATCGGCCGAGCTGCGGCGGACCCTCACCGAGCGGAACCTGGTCGCCACCCGGCAACTCGAGCAGCAGTTCACCGCCTTGACCGCGGCCCTGTTCCCGGCGGCCGACCGTGCCCGAGCCCACGTCCGGCAGGAGACCCCATGAAAGCGACCGAAGTCCCGGCGATCGCCGGCGCGTACCTGTTCGAGCCGACGCCGTACGCCGACGAGCGCGGCTTCTTCTGCCGCACGTTCGACGCCGACGTGGTCCGCTCCGTGGGCCTCGACCCGCACGCCTTCGTGCAGGACAGCCTGTCCCGCTCGGTCCGGGGCGTGCTGCGCGGCCTTCACCTGCGCTCCGGCGCCGGCGAGGCCAAGCTGGTGCGGTGCTCGTACGGGAGGATCTTCGACGTCGTCGTGGACCTGCGGCCGGACTCGCCGACATACCTGGGCCAGGCCTCCTTCGAGCTGTCCGGCGAGACACAGGCGACCCTGTACATCCCGGCGGGGTGCGCGCACGGCTTCCAGGCGCTGACCGAAACCGCCGACACCTCGTACCGGATCGACCGCCCGCACGATCCGGCCGAGGACGTGACGATCGCCTTCGACGACCCGGAGCTCGCCATTCCCTGGCCGCTGCCGGTCACATCGATGTCCCAGCGGGACCGGGAGGCGCCGAGCCTCGCCCAGGTCCTGAAGCAAAGAGAGAAGTGAGGTCGGCGTGGACACCGAACACACCGCAGAGACCGAGGAGTTCCTCCTTCCCCGGTCGCGGACGGCGAACGAGCGGCTGCACGCCATGATCCCTGGAGGCGCGCACACCTACGCCAAGGGTGACGACCAGTACCCCGAGAACCTGGCCCCGGTCATCAGCCACGGCCGCGGCGCCCACGTGTGGGACGTCGACGGCAACCGCTACGTCGAGTACGGCTCCGGCCTGCGGTCGGTCAGCCTCGGCCACGCCCACCCCCGCGTGGTCGAGGCGGTGCGGCGGGAACTCGACCGCGGCAGCAACTTCGTCCGGCCGTCCATCGTGGAGGTCGAGGCCGCGGAACGCTTCCTGGCCACGGTGCCGACCGCCGAGATGGTGAAGTTCGCGAAGAACGGCTCCGACGCCACCACCGCCGCGGTGCGTCTCGCCCGCGCCGCCACCGGGCGCCCGCGGGTGGCGATCTGCGCCGACCATCCGTTCTTCTCCGTCGACGACTGGTTCATCGGCACCACGCCGATGTCCGCCGGCATTCCTACGGCGACCACTGAGCTGACCGTGGCGTTCCCGTACGGGGACCTGGCCGCCACGGAGGAGTTGCTCACCCGGTACGAGGGTGAGGTCGCCTGCCTGATCCTCGAACCCGCCACCCACACCGAGCCGCCGCCCGGATACCTCGCCGGCCTGCGCGAACTGGCCGACCGGCACGGCTGCGTACTGGTCTTCGATGAGATGATCACCGGCTTCCGCTGGTCCGAGGCGGGCGCCCAGGGCCTGTACGGCGTCGTCCCCGACCTCTCCACGTTCGGCAAGGCGCTGGGCAACGGATTCGCCGTCTCCGCGCTGGCCGGGCGCCGCGAGCTGATGGAGCGGGGCGGGCTGCGTCACTCCGGCGACCGGGTGTTCCTGCTGTCCACCACGCACGGCGCGGAGACGCACTCCCTGGCCGCCGCGATGGCCGTGCAGACCACCTATGTCGAGGAGGGCGTCACCGCGCGACTGCACGCCCTCGGCGAGAAGCTGGCCGCCGGTGTCCGCGACGCCGCGGCGAGCATGGGCGTCGGCGACCACGTCGTCGTCCGGGGCCGGGCCAGCAACCTGGTCTTCGCCACCCTCGACGAGAACCGGCAGCCGTCGCAGGAGTACCGCACCCTGTTCCTGCGCCGGCTCCTCGCGGGCGGGGTGCTGGCCCCGTCGTTCGTGGTGAGCAGCGCACTCAGCGACGCCGACATCGAGCACACCGTCGACGTGGTGGCCCAGGCATGTGCGGTGTACCGGAAGGCGCTGGACTCCGCCGACCCCACCCCCTGGCTGGCCGGACGACCGGTGAAGCCCGTGTTCCGCCGCCTGGCGTGACATGACGTGACGTGACGTCAGCGAGGCTCCCGCCGACCGGCGTCGGCCATCCGGTCGACCAGCCGGTCGGCCATCCGGTCGACCAGCCACGCGGTCGCCGGTGTCACCGCCAGCGCGGTGCACCAGCCGCCGAGGGCGTCGGTCGGGTAGTGCGCGCTCAGGGCGACCTGCGCCCAGCCCATGGCGGCGCCGGCCGTCAGCCCCGCGGCGAGCACGAGTGACGTGCCGGCCGTCCTGCCGAGGCCGAGCCGGCCGGTCACGAGCAACGCCACCACGAGGGCGAACGCGGTGAGGAAGGCGGTGTGCCCGCTCGGATAGGACAGGTTGCCGTCGCCGTGGATGGTGCGTCCCACCAGGTGCTTGAGCAGTGTCGCCGTCCCCACGGTCAGGGCGGGGCCGGCCATGACGAGCACCGCCGCGCGAGGCCGCCGTAGCAGCAGGCAGCCCGTCACGGCGGCCATGCCCAGCATCGCCGCTCCGGCGGGTTCCCCCAAGAAGTCCACGGCCAGAGCGACGCGCCGCCACGGCGGCCGCACACTGTCCGCCGTCGGCTGGATGACCCACCTGTCCACCCTGCCGGACTCACTGTGGCCTGCGTACAGGACCCCGAGCACGACGACCACCAGCGTGGCGAGCGCCGCGATCGGCCCGAGCCACGCGCGCAGCGACCGGGGCAGCACCGCAGGCGCCGGCCGGCCGGTCACACGTCCACCGCGTCCTGGTGCGAACACGTCAGGCGCGACCTGTGCCGGGCCGACGTCCGGGTCCGCTCCGGCCGAGCGATCCGACGCCGCTGACGCTCGTCGACGTGACCTTCGGCTTCTGCCGGCGCCAACTCCCCACCAAGGAGCCCCCCCCTGTCGTATCCGACGTGGCCCGCGCGGGAGCCGTCAGCGTGTGCGGCCCCGCACTCGCCGGCCTGTCCCTCACCCTGGCCAAGGACGTCGCAATCCGTCTCTGCCTGTCACCCTAACCAACAAACCCTGCCCGTGACGGGCGCTCTTGCCGACGCCCAGGCCGAGGAAGACACCCGTGCTCTCCCGACTCCAGGCGCGAGGACCCCGCGTCGGCCAGTGTCTGCCGACGCGGGGTCGTGGGTCGGGCGGCTCAGCGTGCGGTGAGCCGCCAGAGGTGGTCGGCGGTGCCGTTGTCCGCCCACTGCAGGACCTGGGCTCCGGAGGATGTGCTCATCTGGTCGACTCCGAGGAGGCGACCGCTGTTGTAGTTGGCGATCTTGTAGTAGCCGTCGCGGGCGGGGATGACCTGCCAGAGGTGGTCGGCGGTCCCGTTGTCACCCCAGATCAGCGCGGTGCCGCCGTCGGCCGTGCTCATGTTGGTGATGCCGAGCAGCAGGCCGCTCTTCTGGTTGACGATCTTGTAGAGGCCGGAGCCGGCGGCCACCAGGGTCCAGTTCTGGTCGGTGCCGGTGGTGGAGGCGGCCTGGACGACCGAAGTGCCCTGGGCGGTGCCCGCGTTGAGGGTGTCGAGGGCGAGGCCGCTGTTCTTGTTGGTGATCTGGTAGCGGCCGGCGAGTGAGGTGGAGGTGCCGGTGGGGGTGATCACCAGGTGGTAGCCGTCGGTGGCGTTCATGGTGACGGGCACGGTGATCGAGCCGTTGGAGACGGTGTAGTCGGTGTCGGAGACGGTGATCGGTCCGGGAGAGGCGGTGGTGCGGCCGGTGTCGGGGCTGTACTCCAGCTTGACGTGGACAGTGCTGCCGAAGGCGGGCAGGGAGGAGAGGCCGTTGACCGTCACGGCACAGGAGCCGGTGCAGCCGCCGGCGATGACGCTGATCTGACTGCCCGCGCCGTTGAGGGAGGCGAGACCGTCGATGCCGGTCTGGGCGGGAGGTGTGGTGGTGAGCATGTTCCCGGACATGTCGCCGTACCACTTGTACGTCCAGTAGGAGCCGTTGGGCGAGGCGCCGGTGTCGGTCAGGGTGTCGCCGAGGGTGCCGTAGTGGTTCCAGAAGGCGAGTTCGGCGTCGCGCACGCCGCCCCGCTCGAACTTGGCCGCGTAGCCGATGAGCGCACCCGAGTTGCCCATCTCGGCCGGTGTGCCGTACTCCTCGATGGCGATCGGGCGGGGGCTGATGCCGAGGCTGGACTCCAGGGACCGGTAGGCGGAGATGTGCGCGGCGATGTCCTTGCTGCCCTGCAGCTCGTGCCAGGCGATGACGTCGGGCACCGTGCCGCTCGCCTTGGCGTCGGTGAGGAAGGTGTTCATCCAGGACTGGTTCCACACCGAGTAGCTCGGGCCCTGGATCGGCGTCGTGGTGTCCTTGGCGCGGACCTCCTTGAAGGTGCGGGCCCACCCGTCGTCGGAGGCTCCCGCCTTGGTCGTGTCCCAGGTCCAGTCGGGCTCGTTCCACAGCGCGTACGCGCTGATGTCGGTGGCGCCGGAGGACTTCACCGCGGCGACCTGCTGGTCCACTGCGGACAGCCAGTCGCTCCAGCTCACCCACTTGTAGGGAAAGTCCGGGTACCAGTCCGGCAGCCGTACGACGACCTTGGCGCCCGCCCGGGCGGCCTTGGCGGCGACGACCAGGGCGTCACCGGCGGGAGCGGGCTCGCCGTTGGGCAGCTGGTGGCCGCCCGGCGCCATCTGGACGAAGGTGTTCGGCTTCAGCGGCGTGACCAGGCTGTCGGCGGGGGTGCTGTCGTCGGCGAGGCCGTAGAGGCTGCCCGTGCCGACGTGTGTGACCGGCCGGAGCGTCTGGTTGGCGTTGACGACAAGGGTGGTGGAGGAGCTGGGGGCGGCCTGGGCGGACGGGCCCGTCAGGGTGACGGCGGCGCCGGCCAGCGCCGTGGCCAGGAAGGCCGCGGTGGCGCGGCCGAGGGATGCTCTGTGACGGTGGCGGGGGCTCAGGTGGGACATCAGCGGCTCTCCTGGGGGACGGTGAATCGGAACGCGCCGGTGCCGGGATGCGCCGGGGCGGCTCGGGATGGACGGGAACGTGCCGGTGGCGTGAGGCACCGGAGGCGGGCCGGGGTCGGCCGACGCGTCGTACAGGGGCGTGGGCCCGGGGGGTCGGCCGACGCGTCGTACAAGGGCTTGCGCTCGGGACGGGTTCGCTCTGAGCGCGAGGTCGCCGGAGCAGGAGAGCTCGGCGCCTCGGGCCGGGGCCCGGAGGCGGCGGGCATCGAGGGGGTCAGTCCTTGACCGCGCCCGCGGTCACGCCTGCGGACACGTAACGCTGGGCGAGGACCAGCAGGACTGCCGCGGGGACGGAGGCGACAACGGCGGTGGCCATGATCGCGTTCCACTCCTGGTTGTTGTTGCCGATGTACTTGTAGATGCCGAGGGTGATCGGCCGCAGACTGCCGCCGCCGTCAAGGGTGTTGGCGAAGACGAAGTCGGACCAGGCCCACAGGAAGCTGAACAGCGAGACGGTGACCACCGCGTTGCGGCTCACGGGGAGCACGACGGACAGGAAGGTGCGCCAGGTGGAGGCCCCGTCGATGCGGGCGGCGGCGATGAGTTCTCCGGGGATGCCCGACATGAACGCCGTGAAGATCATGACGCCGAAGGGCACGGCGATGGTGGAGTCGGCGATGATCAGCCCCCACCATGAGTTGAGCAGGCCCAGGTCGAGGAAGATGCCGTAGAAGCCCATCGCCATGACGATGCCGGGGATCATCTGGGCGACCAGCAGGGCGAGGCCGAGAACTCCGCCGCCGGCCGGCCTGAGCTTGGCCAGCGCGAAGCCGGCCGGGGCGGCGAGGAACAGGGTGAGGACGACCGTGCCGAGGCCGATGAGCAGGCTGGTGCCCAGGTAGGGCAGCTGGTCGTCGAGGACGGCCCGGTAGCCCTCGAAGGTGGGATGCAGCGGCAGCAGGTCGGGCGGGCTCTTGCGCATGTCCTGCTGCGGGGTGAGGGACACGTTGACCATCCAGTACACCGGGAACAGCATCACCGCGGTGAGCAGCACACCGACGAACGTGTAGGTGCGCGACGTCAGCGACTTCACGCTTCCTGCCTCCTCTGGACGCGGATGTACAGCAGGCCGAAGACGAGGGCGATGAGGATGAGGATGTTGCCGACGGCGGCCCCGGGCCCGAACTTCGGGAGCAGGGTTCCGAAGCCCAGCTGGTAGGACCAGGTCGCCAGGGTGGAGGAGGCGTCGCCGGGGCCGCCCTTGGTCATGATCCAGATGAGGTCGAACACCTTCAGCGTGTAGACGAGGCCGAGGAGCAGTGTGATCGCGGAGACCGGTCGCAGCAGCGGGAAGGTGACGCGCCGGAACTGCTGCCAGGCGCTCGCTCCGTCCAGAGAGGCGGCCTCGTACAGCTCGGCGGGGATGTTCTGCAGACCGCTGTAGAGGATGACCAGGTTGAAGGGGATGCCGATCCAGATGTTGGCGACGACGACGGAGGTCAGTGCCCAGTCCGGTGAGTTGAGCCAGTCGACCGGGGCGACGCCGACCAGGTGGAGGGCGTAGTTGATGACGCCGGACTCGCTGTTGAACATCCACGACCAGGTCGACGCGGACACGATCAGCGGCAGCAGCCACGGGATGAGGAACAGCGCCCTGAGGGTGCCGGCCAGCCGGAAGTGGCGGTTGAAGAAGACCGCGAGGGCCAGTCCGGCGGCGTACTGGAACGCGATCGACGCGAAGGTGAAGATCACCGTGTGGCGGATCGCCGGACCGAACGTCGGGTCGTCCAGGACGGTCCTGAAGTTGTCCAGTCCGGAGAACGGGGCGTCGCCCGCCACGAACGACCGGACGGTGTAGTCGCGCAGGCTCAGGTCGAGGTTGCGGTAGAGGGGATAGACGTAGAAGGCGGCGAGGTAGAGGGCCAGCGGTGTGAGGAACGCGGCGGCGGTCAGCCGGCTCCTGCGGCGCTGCCGGCGCCGCAGCGCGGGCGCGTCCGTCGTGCCGGTGGTGCGGGTCGTCCCGGAGCTGGCCGAGGACCGCTGTGCGCGGCGGTCGACGCGGGCGATGGTCATGCGGTCTCCTGAATGCGGGTACCGCCCCGGGGCCGGTCGTCGTCCGGAGGGCGCGGCCGTCGAGAGGCGGGCCCGGGGGCTTGCCACGAGGTAGGGCGTCGAAGGTCAGCTGCCGCCCTTGCCCGCTGCCGTCTGAGCCACGTCGAGTGCCGCCTGCGGGCTCTTGCCGCCGGACAGGGCGGACTGCACGGCGGTCCACATCGGCTGGGAGATGGTCGGGTACTTGGTGCCCAGGCCGCCGCTGGTACGGCCGCGTGCCGCGGCCACCGCGGCCACCCACGGCTTGAGCTTCGGGTTCGCCCTGACCTGCTCCGCCTGCACCTCGGTGGTGGGGGCGACGTACGCCAGGGTCGTGTCGGTGGGCAGCAGGTTGGCGGAGCTGGTCAGACAGGTGACGATCTTCTTGCTCACGTCGTAGCGCGCGGTGTCCTTCTGCACCGGGACCGTGACGAACTCGCCGCCGGTCGGCACCGGCGCCGCGCCGCCGTCCCGCCCCGGGATGCTGATGACGCCGTAGTCGAATCCGGCCTTCTCCGCGTTGCCGAGCTGCCACGTGCCGTTCTCGCCGAACGCGTAGTCGCCGGTGGCGAACTCCTGCCAGCTGGTGGTCTGGGTGTTCTGCAGGACGTCCTTCGGCGCGTACCCGGCGTCGACCCACTGCTTCCACAGCGACAACGCCGCGACGCCGTCCGGCGAGTTGAGCTGGGTGAGGTCGGCGCCCGCACCCCAGAACCAGGGGAGGAACTGGAAGCTGCCCTCCTCGGTGTTGATCGCCGAGAAGGTGATGCCCTTCTTGCCCGCGGCCTCGACCTTCTTCAGGGCTTCCGTCAGCGAGGCCCAGTCCTTGATGGAGGCGGGGTCGACGTGGGCGGCGGACAGGACCTTCTTGTTGTAGTAGAGGGCGAGCGTGTTGGCGCCGATCGGTACACCGTAGGGGACGCCCTGGATCGTGCCGGCCCCGATGATGTTCCGCTGGATCGACGCGGTGTCGATGCCCAGGTCGCTCATCTTGTTGAGGATCCCCGCCTCCACCAGAGTGGACACGACCGGGTTGTCCACCAGCATCACGTCGGGGGCGTTGCCCTGCTGTGCGGCGAGCAACGCCTTGTTGCCCAGGTCGGTGGTGTCCATGCCGGTGCGCTTGATCGTGACCCCGGCGTCGGTGCCGCACTTGGTGACGAGCTTGCCCCAGGCCGAGGAGGCGTCGAACTGCGGGTACGGGTCCCAGAACGTGTACGTCCCGCCGGCGCCGCCGGAGCCGGCGGCGGAGGAGTCGGAGCCACCGCCGCAAGCGGCGACGGAGGTGAGCGCGCCGACGGCGGCGATGGCGGCGATCAGGGTACGGCGGGAGTTTCTCACGGTGACCTCGTTGTCTGGTGGGGCGCGAAGGAAGCGGTGTGGGAACTGGGAAAGATCAGGAAGTGGGCAGCCAGACGCGCATGCTGCCGTCCTGGCGGTTGGCCCAGGAGTAGTAGGGGACAGCGGTGAGCTCGACGGGATCGCCGCAGTTTTCCGGCGCCCCGTCGTCGGCGGAGGTGTACGGCCACCAGCCCGCGTCGGCGAGGCGCCGACGGTGTCCGGCCGCGACCACGGTGGTGACGCCGCCGAGCAGATCCGGGCGGTGCTCCACGTCGAGCGGCCGGGTGGTGTCCAGGACGATGTCGTCCAGGCCGCCGCCCGGGTGGTCGACGCCTTCCAGGCAGTACACGAGCGGTCCGCGTTCGATCGCGACACAGCCGCGTACGGCGTCCACCCGGGGGTCGGCGGCGGTGAGCCGGGGCTCCATGCCGAGTTCGAGGACGACCCGGTCACCGGGGGCCCAGGTGCGCTCCAGCCGGAGCCAGCCGTCGGCGGGCGCGTCGCTCTGGTCGTACGCCGTGTCTCCGCAGCGGACCCGATAGGCGCGGCACCACTGCGGGATGCGCAGCGAGAGGGTGCGGGGGCCGTCGGCGGGGGCTTCGTCGACGGTCAGCGCGATGGTGTCGTGCCAGGGGTAGTCGGTCTCGCAGCTCAGGGTGAAGCCGTCGGCGCCGTAGCGGCCGGTGACGTACTGGTGGATGCGGAGGCCGCCGTCGTCGGCGCCGGCCAGGTAGTGCTCCAGGGAGGCCAGCAGCCGCATGACGTTGGGCGGGCAGCAGGCGCAGCGGAACCAGCGGGTGCGGCGGGCCGACTGGTCGCCGCCGGTGTCGGTGTGGCCGTCGCGGACCTGGAGCGGGTTGACGTACAGCCAGCGCTCGCCGTCCAGCGACACCCCGGCCAGGAAGCCGTTGTACAGGGTGCGTTCGATCAGGTCGGAGTAGCGGGCCTCGCCGGTGAGCAGGGCCATGCGCCAGCTCCACTGGACGGAGGCGATGGCGGCGCAGGTCTCGCAGTACGCACGCTCGTTGGGCAGTTCGTAGGGGTCGCCGAAGTCCTCCTCGTCGTGGTGGGCGCCGAGACCGCCGGTGAGGTGGGTCTTGGTCGCGGTCATCGCCCGCCACAGCCGCTCCCCCGCCGCCCGCAGCCCGGCGTCCCCGGTCTCCGCGGCCAGGTCGGCCGCCCCGGCCAGCAGATACAGCTGGCGTACGGCGTGCCCCTCGACGTTGGTCGCCTCGCGCAGCGGGACGCGGTCCTGGCAGTAGGCCTCGCCGCCGAGCAGACCGTGTCCGAACCGGTCGACGAAGTAGCCGGCCAGCTCCAGATAGCGGCGCTCACCGGTCTCCCGGTACAGCTCGACCAGCGCGGTCTCCACCTCCGGGTGGCCGTCGATTCCGTCGAGGAGCTTGCCGCTGCCGGGTGGGCCGAAGACGGAGTCGATCTGGTCGGCGAACCTCACGGCCACGTCGAGCAGTTCGGTACGCCCGGTGGCCCGGTGGTGAGCCACTGCGGCCTGAATGAGGTGCCCGGCGCAGTACAGCTCGTGGCCCCAGCGCAGGTCCCGGTAGCGCTCGCCGCCCTTGAGCAGCTGGAACCAGGTGTTCAGGTAGCCGTCGGGCTGCTGGGCCTCCGCGACCAGGGCTACGATCCGGTCCACCTCGGCGGCCAGCGCGTCGTCCGGGGACTGGGCGAGCTGCCAGGAGGCGGCCTCCAGCCACTTGTAGACGTCCGAGTCGACGAACGGGTACGCGCCCTTGAACTCGCCCTCGGCGGTGCCCGCCGCCACGCGCAGGTTGTGCAGATTCCCTGCCGACTCCAGCAGGCCGGGGCCCTGCGGGATGGAGGTGCGCGCGTTGACCCGTCGGCGGGCGTCCCAGAAACCGCCGCGCACCTCGACGGCGGCGGGCGCGAGCACGGTCTTGGCGTCCGGTCCGAGACGGACCGGCCCTTGGGGCATGCCTCCGGTCGGGGCCGGGGACGGGGAGGAGGGCACGGCGGAACGTGGGCGGGGCATGGCTCTCCGGGAAGTAGGTGAGAAGCGGGTCGAGGTGCGGCGCGCTCTGGGCTGTGGCGCGCTCCGGCGAACGGACAGACGGTGCGCCGTCTGCCGGCCCCGCTTGAGCAAACGTTTTTCTGCCGGGAAACGTAGAAACGCGGCAGGCGTGAGTCAAGGGGTACGCGCAAGTATTTTCCAAGCCTGTAGGAGACTGGCCAGCGAAGGCGAGCAGTGCCAGGATGTACGGCGTCGATGTCGTCTAGGAAAAGGGTTGCGCGTGACCGCCGTTCCAGGTTCTCCCTCCACCGGGCGGGCAAAGCTCGCGGATGTCGCCAAGCTGGCCGGCGTCAGTGTCGGGACGGCTTCGAAGGCTCTGAGCGGCAGCGGCCGGATGCGGCCCGAGACGCGGCAACGGGTGCTTGACGCCGTGGAAGCCCTCAACTTCCGCCCCAACCAGCACGCGCAGAGTCTGCACACGGGACGCAGCTGGACGGTCGGGCTGATGACGACCGACGGCATCGGCCGTTTCAGCACCCCCGTCCTGCTCGGCGCCGAGGACGCGCTCGGCGCCGGGAAGATCTCCGTGCTGCTGTGCGACACCCGCGGCGACGCGATCCGTGAGCAGCACCATCTGCGCAACCTCATGGACCGCCGGGTGGACGGCATCATCGTCACCGGCCGGCGCACCGACCCGAGGCCACCGCTGAAGGGGGTGGAGCCGATTCCGACGGTCTACGCGCTCTCGCCCTCCACGGACCCGGAGGACATCTCTGTCGTCTCGGACGACCGGAGCGGGGCGCACCTGGCCGTCGAGCACCTGCTGGCGACCGGCCGCACCCGGATCGCGCACGTCACCGGCCCGGCGCATCACGCGGCGGCCCGTGACCGCGCCCGCCACGCCGTCGAGTTGCTCGAACGCTCGTCGCTGGAGCCGGCCACCGGCCGGGTCCACTTCGGGGAATGGAGCGAGGCATGGGGGCGCCGTGCCGCCGAAGCGGTCATGCGCACCGCACCGGACACGGACGCCTTCTTCTGCGGCAACGACCAGATCGCCCGGGGTGTCGCGGACGCCCTGCGCGAGAACGGCCAGGACGTCCCGGGCAAAGTGGCGATCGTGGGGTACGACAACTGGGACATCATGGCTCTGGCCTGCCGTCCGCCCCTCACCACGATCGACACCGACCTCACCGAGATCGGCCGGCAGGCCGCCCTACGGCTGCTGGACGCCATCGGCTCCGAGCCTGAACCCGGCCTGCACACCGTTCCGTGCCGTCTGGTGGTCCGCGAGTCCAGCTGAGTCGAGCGAAGCTGCTCGCCGGCGCCGCCCCGCGCACCCTCTACTCCCCCGACGCCGACGACGTGGTCCAGGTCGACCACCGGCCGCTCGTCGGCTCGATGGCCGGCTCAGCGGATCACCAGGACATGGTCGCCGCGCGGCAGCAGTTCGCCGACGACGGGCGTGCCGGGGATTTCACCGGCCACCAGCAGCCCGCCGGAGGTCTGCGCGTCGGCCAGGAGCAGCGCCTCGTCCTCGTTCACCGCCGACAGGTCACTGTGCGGGCGCACCCACTCCAGGTTGCGCCGGGTGCCCCCGCTGACATAGCCCTCGCGCAGTGCCTGCCGGGCGCCGTCGAGGTAGGGCACGGCTGCGGCGTCGATCACCGCCGTGACCCCGCTCGCCCGCGCGAGCTTGTACGCGTGCCCGAGCAGCCCGAACCCGGTGACGTCCGTCGCGCAGGTGACCCCGGCGGCCAGCGCCGCTTCGGCCGCCTCCCGATTGAGCCGGGTCATGACCTCGACCGCCTGGGGGAACACCTCGCCCGTGGCCTTGTGCCGGCTGTTCAGCACACCGATGCCGAGCGGCTTGGTCAGGGACAGCGGCACACCCGGCGCGCCGGCGTCGCTGCGCAGCAGACGGTCCGGATCGACCAGGCCGGTGACGGCCATGCCGTACTTGGGCTCGGGGTCGTCCACGCTGTGGCCGCCGGCGACATGGCAGCCGGCGGCCGCGGCCGTGTCCAGGCCGCCGCGCAGCACCTCGCGGGCCAGTTCGAGGGGGAGCACATCGCGCGGCCAGGACAGCAGGTTCACGGCGAGCAGTGGACGGCCACCCGTGGCGTACACGTCCGACAGCGCGTTCGCCGCGGCGATCCGCCCCCAGTCGTAGGCGTCGTCGACCACGGGCGTGAAGAAGTCGGTGGTCGCCAGCACCGCCGTGCCGTCGGGCAGCCGGACCACGGAGGCGTCGTCGCCGTCGTCCAGCCCGACCAGCAGTTCGCCGGCGGGGTCGAGGACCGGGACGGCGGCCCCCAGGCCCCGCAGCACCTCCTCCAGCTCGCCCGGCGGGATCTTGCAGGCGCATCCGCCGCCGTGCGCGTACTGGGTGAGGCGGACGGTTTCTCGGGGCGACGTCAGTGAGGTCACGTCGACCATGATTCCGCATACCTCCCATTAGCGGCTATATAGGGCATTTGCGAAGATGGGCCGTGTGGCCTGGGGAGGCGTATCCGGCCTGGTGACCGGCCCGGTCTTCAAAACCGTTGAACGGCAGGAGCTGCCGTTGGCGGGTTCGATTCCCGTCCGCCTCCGCCACCCACGGCGAGCACGAGAGGTGCCATGAGCGATCCGCGCCGGCTCATCCCGGGAACCGACTCCGTACTGGCCGATCCGCGCGTCGCCACCGCCCTGCGGACGCTGGGACGCCCTCTGGTGAAAGCGGCCGTCGCCGAAGCCCAGCGCCGCGCGAGGATCGGCGAGATCGCCCCCGAGGACGTCGTGGACACGGCGGTCGGCCACCTGCCCGAGCGGGCCTGCGGCCTGCGGCCGGTGATCAACGCCACCGGCGTGCTGGTGCACACCAACCTCGGCCGCGCCCCGCTGTCTCAGGCCGCCCGGGACGCCCTGATGGCCGCGGCCGGGTGCACGGACGTCGAGTTCGACCTCGCGCAAGGCCGCCGGGCACGCCGCGGCCGCGGGGTTCTCGCCGCGCTGGCCGAGGCCGTACCCGACGCGGGAGCGGTGCACGTGGTGAACAACAACGCGGCCGCGCTGCTCCTTTGTGCCCTGGCGCTGGCTTCCGGACGGGAGATCGTGATCAGCCGGGGGGAGCTGGTCGAGATCGGCGACGGGTTCCGTATTCCGGAACTGCTGGCTTCCACCGGCGCACGGCTGCGCGAGGTCGGCACCACCAACCGCACCCATGTGGGCGACTACGCCGAGGCCGTCGGCCCCGACACCGCCTTCCTGCTCAAGGTTCACGCCTCCAACTTCCACATCGGCGGTTTCACCGCGGCGGCGGACGTGGCGGAACTGGCGGCGCTCGGACCGCCGGTGGTGGTGGACATCGGTTCCGGCCTGCTCGCCCCGCACCCGTTGCTCCCCCGGGAACCGGACGCCGCCACCGCGCTGCGCGCCGGTGCGGCGCTGGTGACCGCCAGCGGGGACAAGCTGCTCGGCGGTCCGCAGGCCGGGCTGCTGCTCGGCCGAGCGGACCTGGTCGAACGACTGCGACGGCATCCCGCGGCGCGGGCCCTGCGGGTGGACAAGCTGACCCTGGCCGCGCTGGAAGCGACGCTGCGCGGCCCGGAGCCGCCCGTACGCGCCGCGCTGGCCGCCGACGAGACCGTCCTGCGCGAGCGCGCCACCCGGCTGGCCGAGCGGCTGCGGGCCGAGGGAGTACCGGCGGAGGTGCTGCGCACGGAGGCGGCCGTGGGCGGTGGCGGCGCGCCCGGGGTGACCCTGCCGAGCGCGGCCGTCGGCCTGCCCACACGGTACGGCCCGCTGCTGCGCACCGTGGCGGTTCCGGTGATCGGCCGGCTGGAGCACGGACGGTGCCTGCTGGATCTGCGCACGGTCGCGGCGGAGGAGGAGCAGTCGGTGCTGGAGGCCGTACTCGCCGCCCGGCGGTCGGACGCGGGCGATCCGAGCGGTGACGGGAGTGAGCGGCCGTGCAGGTGATCGCCACCGCCGGGCATGTCGATCACGGCAAGTCGACACTGGTGAGACTGCTCACCGGGATGGAACCGGACCGCTGGGAGCAGGAGCGCCGACGCGGCCTGACCATCGACCTCGGCTTCGCCTGGACGACCCTCCCCGACGGACCGGAGGTGGCGTTCGTCGACGTCCCCGGCCACGAGCGGTTCGTGCCGAACATGCTCGCCGGCGTGGGCCCGGTCCCCGCCGTGCTGTTCGTGGTGGCCGCCGACGAGGGGTGGATGCCACAGTCGACCGAGCATCTGCAGGCGCTCGACGCACTGGGCGTGCGGCACCTGCTGCTCGCCGTCACCCGCTGCGACCTCACCGACCCCGAACCGGCCCGGCGGCAGGCGCTCGCCCGCATCGCGGCCACCGGCCTCGGACCGGTCGACTCGGTGACGGTGAGCGGGCGCACCGGCGAGGGCCTGGACCGACTGCGCGCCGGACTGCTGCGGCTGGTGGAAGCCCTGCCACCCGCCGATCCGGACGCCGACGTCCGGCTGTGGGTGGACCGCTCGTTCAGCATCGTCGGCGCGGGCACGGTGGTCACCGGGACACTGACGGCCGGCACCCTGCGAGCCGAGGCGGAGCTTCAGCTGGCGTCCACCGGCGCGGTGATGCGGGTACGCCGACTGCAGACCCTGGGGCGAGACGCGCCCGAGGTTCGCGCCGTGGCCCGAGTGGCGGTCAATCTGCGCGGAGTCGAGCAGCACGCGGTCGGTCGCGGCGACGCGCTGCTCACTCCGGGCAGGTGGCTGAGCACCGCCGAGGTCGACGTCGCGCTGCGCGGCGGTGACGGCGGCGCCACGGTTGACGCCGGTGAGCGCCGTGATCTCCCCCGCGAGCTCGTGCTGCACGTGGGATCCGCATCGGTGGCCGTCCGCGTCCGGCCGCTGGGGGCGGGCAGCGCCCGGCTGCGGCTGGCCCGGCCCCTGCCGCTGCGCGTCGGCGACCGCGCGCTGCTGCGCGACCCCGGTCGGCACCGCATCGTCGCCGGTGTCGACGTCCTCGACGTGACGCCTCCCGAGCTGCGCCGACGGGGTGCCGCGCGATCGCGCGCCGAGGAACTGGCCGCTCTGACCGACGCGCCCCCGCAGACGGTGGCCGAGGCGGTCCTGCTCCGGCGGCGCTTCGCGACCGTGGGCGAGCTGGCCTCCATGGGGCTGCCCGAGGTGGGCGATCCGGTGGGTGACGGTCTGAGGGTTCACGCGAGCGTGTGGCGAGAACTGCTCGCCTCCGTCCGCGTCCTGGTGGACCACTGGCGCGACGATCACCCGCTGGAGTCCGGCGTGCCCGTGGAGGCGGTACGGCAGCGGCTGCGGCTGCCCACGACCGGTGTGGTGGAACGGCTTGCCGGTGCCGCGTCGCTGCCGGTGGCGGACGGGCGGATCCGCGCACCGGGCCGCCTGGCGGTGCTACCCCGACCCGTCGAGACGGCGGTGGCCGCGCTGACCGCCGCGTTGCGCGACGCCCCCTTCGCGGCGCCGGACGCCGCCAGGCTGGCGGAGCTGCGGCTGGGGTCCCGGGAGCTGGCCGCCGCCGTGCGCGTGGGCCGCCTGCTGAAGGTGGCCGACGGTGTCTTCCTGCTGCCCGACGGCGACACACGGGCCGTTGAGGTGCTCTCGGCACTGCCCCAGCCGTTCAGCCCCAGCCAGGCACGGCAGGCGCTTCGGACCACCAGGCGGGTGGCGGTGCCCCTGCTGGAGCTGCTGGACCGCCGGGGTGTCACCGAGCGGCTGCCGGACGGCACCCGTCGGATACGTACCTCACCGACGTGATCGGTGCTCGACATGCCCGCCGCGAGCCCCGGCGTTACGTTGGCTGCGACAGGGAAGGGCCGCGAGGCGGGAGAGCGCCATGGGCCTGCGGCAGTGGATCGAGGGCTGGCCGGTGTACCGGCAGCTCACCGGCGACGACGCGCTGGGCAGGGGAAGCGCGGCCCGCTCACGCGGCACCGAGCGCCTTACCGCCCGTACCGAGCAGGCCGACCGGGTCGTCCGGTCCGTGTGCCCGTACTGTGCCGTGGGCTGCGGCCAGAAGGTCTACGTCAAGGACGAGAAGGTCACCCAGATCGAGGGCGACCCGGACTCCCCGATCTCGCGCGGCCGGCTGTGCCCCAAGGGCGCGGCCAGCAAGCAGCTGGTGACCGGCCCGGGCCGGATCAGCACCGTCCTCCACCGGCCTCCGCACGGCACGGGATGGGAGCGGATCCCGCTCGACCGGGCGATGGACATGATCGCCGACCGGGTCGTCCGGACCCGCCGGCAAACCTGGCAGGACACGCACGACGGCGTCCCCGTCCGGCGCACGCTCGGCATCGCCTCGCTCGGCGGAGCGACGCTGGACAACGAAGAGAACTACCTGATGAAAAAGCTGTACACGGCGCTGGGCGCGATCCAGATCGAGAACCAGGCACGGATTTGACACTCCTCCACGGTTCCCGGTCTGGGAACCTCGTTCGGCCGTGGCGGAGCCACGACGTTCCAGCAGGACCTGGCCGAGGCCGACTGCATCCTCATCCAGGGTTCGAACATGGCCGAGTGCCATCCCGTCGGTTTCCAGTGGGTGATGGAGGCCAAGGAGCGGGGCGCCACGATCATCCACGTCGACCCCCGCTTCACCCGCACCAGCGCGCTGGCGGACGTCCACGTGCCGCTGCGGGCCGGAACGGACATCGCCTTCCTCGGCGCCCTGATCAACCACGTGCTGAGCACCGGCAAGGAGTTCCGCGAGTACGTCGTCGCCTACACCAACGCGCCGGCGATCCTGCGGGAGGACTTCGCCGACACCGAGGACCTGGACGGGCTGTTCTCCGGCTTCGACCCGGAGAGCCATCACTACGACAGGACCAGCTGGATGTACGAGGGCGCGCAGGCCGCTGCCGCGGCCGGCGACCGGGACCGGTGGACGACACCGGAAGACGGGGGTCGGACGGCCGACGCCGCCCGGCAGCACGGAGGCCGGGCGCCGCGCGACACCGCCCGCGCCGAGTCGTACGGCTCCGGCGGCGCCGCCCTGGGCGGGAAGCCGGCCATGGACCCGACACTGCGACACCCCCGCTGCGTCTACCAGGTGCTCAAGCGGCACTTCGCGCGCTACACACCCGAGCTGGTCGAGGACGTCTGCGGCGTCTCCCGCGAGCTGTTCGCCCAGGTGGCCGACGCGATCACCGCCAACTCGGGACGGGAACGCACCACCGCGCTGTGCTACTCCGTCGGCTGGACCCAGCACACCGTCGGGGTGCAGTACATCCGCACCGCGTCCATCCTGCAGGCGCTGCTGGGCAACATAGGGCGGCCCGGCGGCGGCATCCTGGCCCTGCGCGGACACGCCAGCATCCAGGGCTCCACGGACGTCCCCACCCTGTTCAACCTGCTGCCCGGCTACATCCCCATGCCACACGCCCACCAGCACCAGGACCTGGGCGCGTTCGTGGCCGCGGACGCCGGCACGACCGGCTTCTGGGGCAACATGCGCGCGTACGTCGTGAGTCTGCTCAAGGCGTGGTGGGGAGAGGCGGCCACCGAGGAGAACGACTACCGCTTCGACTGGCTGCCCCGGCTGACCGGCGACCACGGCACCTACCGGACGGTGCTGAACCAGCTCTCCGGCGAGTGCAAGGGGTACTTCCTCGTCGGGGAGAACCCGGCCGTCGGTTCCGCCAACGGCAAACTGCAGCGGCTGGGCCTGGCGAACCTGGACTGGCTGGTGGTGCGGGACCTTCGGATGATCGAGAGCGCGACCTTCTGGAAGGACGGTCCGGAGATCGAGACCGGTGAGCTGCGCACCGAGGAGATCCCGACGGAGGTGTTCTTCCTGCCGGCCGCGGCGCACACGGAGAAGGACGGCAGCTTCACCAACACCCAGCGGCTGCTGCAGTGGCACCATGCCGCGGTCGCCCCGCCGGGCGACGCCCGCAGCGACCTGTGGTTCTACTACCACCTCGGCCGGATCGTCCGGGAGAAACTGGCCGGCTCCACCGACCCGCGCGACCGCCCGCTGCTCGACCTCACCTGGGACTACCCGACCGAAGGCCCGCTGGCCGAGCCGAGCGCCGACTCGGTGCTGGCCGAGATCAACGGGTACGGACCGGACGGGCAGCCACTGTCGACATCGACCCAGCTGCGGGACGACGGCTCCACCGCCTGCGGGGTCTGGATCTACTGCGGCGTCCACGCCGACGGACACAACCACGCGGCGAACCGCCGGCCGCGCGCCGAACAGAGCCGGGTCGCCCCCGACTGGGGCTGGGCATGGCCGGCCAACCGCCGCATCCTCTACAACCGGGCGTCGGCCGACCCCGAGGGAAGGCCCTGGAGCGAACGCAAGCGGTACGTGTGGTGGGACCCGGAGCGGGGCCGGTGGACCGGGGACGACGTCCCGGACTTCGAGGCGGACAAGCCGCCCGACTACCGGCCGCCGCCGGGCGCGAAGGCCCAGGACGCCCTGGCCGGCACCGACCCGTTCATCATGCAGAGCGACGGCCGCGCCTGGCTGTTCGCACCGGCCGGGCTGGTCGACGGCCCGCTGCCCACGCACTACGAGCCGCAGGAGTCCCCGGTGGACAACCCGCTGTACGGGCAGCAGACGAGTCCGGCGCTCCAGGCCCACGACCGCCCGGCCAACCGGTACCACCCGGCCGCCAGCGCGGTGTTTCCGTACGCGTTCACCACCTACCGGCTCACCGAGCACCACACGGCCGGCGGCATGAGCCGCACCCTGCCCTATCTGTCCGAGCTGCAGCCGGAGTTCTTCTGCGAGGTCTCCCCCGAACTCGCCGCCGAACGCGGCCTGGAACACCTGGGCTGGGCGACCATCACCACGGCCCGCACGGCGGTCGAGGCGAGAGTACTGGTGACCGACCGGATCAGACCGCTGCGGGTCCGGGGCCGCACCATCCACCAGGTGGGCCTCCCCTACCACTGGGGCCCGGAAGGACTGACCACGGGTGACGCGGCGAACGACCTGCTGTCCGTGGTGCTCGACCCGAATGTACGCATCCAGGAGGCGAAGGCGGCGACCTGCGACATCCAGCCGGGCAGGCGTCCACGCGGCCCGGCGCTGACCGCCCACGTGGCGGCGTACCGGCGGCGCGCCGGCCTCCCCGACGACATCCCGCCGGGCAGGGGAAGCACAGGAGAGGGGCGGCGATGACCTCCGACCGCAACAGGCTGTCCGGCCCGCTGGCCGACCCCAGCGCGGACGCGGGGTACCCGGCGGACGCCCACCCGCCCCGGATGGGTTTCTTCACGGACACCTCCGTCTGCATCGGCTGCAAGGCGTGCCAGGTCGCGTGCAAGGAGTGGAACCTCGTGCCGGCCGAGACCGAGGAACTCGACCTGCTGGGGCACTCGTTCGACAACACGGGCGCGCTGAGCGCCAACAACTGGCGGCACGTGGCGTTCATCGAGCAGAAGGTCGAGCAGACGGCGGCGCCGGACCGGCCGCCGGTCGATCTGGGCATGCCGGCCATGGGGCCGCCCGGTCAGGAGGCGGGAACCCCGGAAGGCCAGGTGCGCTGGCTGATGTCCAGCGACGTGTGCAAGCACTGCACCCACGCCGCGTGTCTGGACGTCTGCCCGACCGGGTCGTTGTTCCGCACCGAGTTCGGGACCGTGGTGGTGCAGGAGGACATCTGCAACGGCTGCGGGTACTGCGTGCCGGCGTGCCCGTACGGCGTGATCGACATCCGCCCGGGCGACGGCCGGGCCTTCAAGTGCACGCTGTGCTACGACCGGTTGGGGGCCGGCCAGGAACCGGCCTGCGCCCAGGCCTGCCCGACCGACTCCATCCAGTTCGGCCCACTGGAGGAACTGCGCGAGCGGGCCGACCGGCGGGTCACCGAGTTGCACGAGCGCGGGGTGGACCAGGCACGGCTGTACGGCCGGGATCCGCAGGACGGCGTCGGCGGTGACGGCGCGTTCTTCCTGCTGCTGGACGAGCCCGAGGTGTACGGGCTGCCGCCGGACCCGGTGGTCACCACCCGTGACCTGCCGTCGATGTGGCGACACGCGGCCACCGCGGCCGTCGGTGTGGCGGTCGGCGTGGCGCTGTCCTTCCTGGGCCGGGGAACAGGGAGGAGGAAGCCGTGACGGGAAGCGGTGAGCGGGAGCAGCCCATGGTGGCGCGCGCGGAGTTCCGGTCGTACTACGGCCGGCCGATCCTCAAGCGTCCCACCTGGAAGGTGCCGGACGTGCCGGGCTATCTGTTCCTCGGGGGAACGGCCGGTGCGTCGGCGTCCATGGCGGCGGTCGCCGACCTGACCGGGCGTCGGGAGCTGGCCGGGGCAGGGAGATGGGTCGCCGCCGCCGCGTCGGTCGGGAGCGTCGCCGCCCTGATCCACGACCTCGGCCGTCCCGAGCGCTTCACGCACATGCTGCGCGTCCTCAAGCCCACTTCGCCCCTGTCGGTGGGCTCCTGGATCCTCGCGCCGTTCTCCGCGCTCGCCACCGCCTCGGCCGCCGCGCAGGCCACCGGACGCCTGCCGGGGCTCGGCCGGCTCGCCGGACTCGGCTCCGGAGCGCTGGGGCCGGCGATGTGCACCTACACCGCGGTGCTGCTCTCCGACACCGCGGTGCCGGCGTGGCACGAGGCGTATCGGCAACTGCCGTACGTCTTCGCGGGCAGCGCGCTGACCAGCGCCGCGGGGGCCGCACTGCTCTGCGCACCCGGCGCGGAGCACGGGCCGCCGATCCGGATGGGCCTGCTCGGAGCGGGTATGGAACTCGCCGCGATGCGCCGCGTCGAGCGGCGGCTCGGGCTGGTCGCAGAGCCCTACGTCACGGGCCGGCCCGGTCGGCTGCTGACCCTGAGCAAGACCCTGACCGCGGCCGGAGCCGGACTGTCGCTTCTCACCGGTCATCGGGCGGCCCCGCTCCTGGCCGGAGCGTCCTACCTGGCAGCGGGACTGTGCACCCGGTTCGGCATCTTCGCAGCGGGCATGGCGTCCGCCCAGGACCCGGCGTACGTGGTGACACCGCAGCGGCAACGCCTGGGCCCGGGCCAGGGCGTCGCGGCGAACGATGACTGACCAGCGGTTCAGCGGGCATTTGCGGGGTGGAGAACTCGGCGATCCGCGACGTCGGCGACCGCCCGCACAAGCTGCTCCTGCACTTCTTCGAGTCGCCGTCCGAGATTTTCGGCGAGGCTTTCTCGCGTGACAGGGATCGAAGCCGGCCGTCGGCTGCCGCATGGCAATTCCCGTCAATCCGCACGTACCCGTGTTCGCGGAGACGCGGCAGCGTCTTAGGTCCAAGTGCCGAGTTCGGTTCGGGCTCGGGTCGGGTGCCGGTCCCTGACTGCGCCACTAGCGTTGCCAATCAGCCACGACCACTCGTGTGACGCTCCTGTCCGGCGCGGCCCGCCCGGCGTATCCCCGGGGAGCGACCCCGGTGTCGTGGACGCACCCGAGGAGAGCGATGCCCAGCAGCGGCTACACGTACTTGTGCAGGTTCGACGTACTGAAGGAGGGCGAACCGCGTCGGTTCGAGGTGGAGGGTGCTCCCGTCACCCTCGTCCTGGCCGAGAAACAGGTGTTCGCCATCCACGACGTGTGCTCGCACAGTGCCGTCTCGCTCTCCGAGGGCGAGGTGGACGGATGCACGGTCGAGTGCTGGCTGCACGGCTCCCGGTTCGACCTGCGCACCGGACACCCCCTCGATCCGCCGGCGACACGTCCTGTACCGGTGTACCCGGTGCAGATCGAGGACGGATGCGTGTACGTCCATGTCGTACCGCGGAGTGAACGGTGACGCAGACCCCGGACGACGCCGCGGCGGAGCGGGCCGACGCCGCCCGCAACCGCGCCCGACTGCTGGAGGCCGCCGCTCGGCTGGTGGACGAGCGGGGAGCGGAGCATGTGACGATGCACGAGATCGCGCAGGCGGCCGGCGTGGGCAAGGGCACGCTCTTTCGCCGGTTCGGCGACCGCACCGGACTCCTGGTGGCCGTGCTGGAAGAGGCCGAGGCGGACTTCCACGAGACGTACACCTCCGGTCCCCCTCCGCTGGGACCGGGCGCACCGGCGAGCGACCGGCTGGCGGCGTTCGGTTGTGCCCTGATCGAGCGCATCACCGACGAAAGGGACCTCGGGGCCGCTCTGGCACGCCAGGTCCCCCTCGACCGGCGCCATGCCTCGGGCGTCGGCCGCGCCTTCCACCAACACGTCGCATCCCTCTTGCAGGAAGCGGGAGTCAAGGGCGATCACGAGATGCTTGCCCACTCCATGCTCGCCTTGGCGACCTTCGAGACCGTGGACTACCTGCGCACCGAGTTCCAGGTCAGCACCGCACGCCTCCAGACCACCTGGGTGGACCTGGTACGGCGGGTGACCGCAGTCGACGAAACGCCCCGAGAGCCCGGACAAGGGCCGGAACAGCGCTCATGATCGGGTGACGGCACCCGGAGGGAAGACGCGCACGGCGCTCCTCCCGCCCATGGCCTGCGCCTCCTGGGCGTCACGGGCAGCGCGGTGAACGACGACGTTGCCCAGATCACGGGACAGCTGTGCGACGAGAGCGGTGAGGACCCGGCCCGAGGTTCCGGGGAACAGGGCGGACAGCGGAGTACGGAAGTTCATGGCGCGTCCTCTCCGTCCGCAGCCGGCGAGTTCCGAAGGAACTCGTTGCCGGCGATCCGGTTCAGCACGGCTCTGGGCAAGCGATACACCCCGCTTCTGTGAAGGGTTCGGCCACACGACAGGACAGAGAGGAAAGGGGTTCTCGCCGGCTTCGCAGGCAGGTGGCATCGACGACGAAGCCGACGAGAGTCTGATGTCCGGACGCGGCGATTCGAGTGGTCAGCCGGAAGTCCGATCGGTCACGGGCGTGGTGACGGTCGCAAGGAACTCCTCGAGAACATCGAGCAGCCCGGGTCGGCCCCACAGTGCCAGCCCCAGAACGACAGCGAATACGGCCGTCATGTGCACGGCTCCACAGAGATCTCTGTCCGACAACGCGCGCAACGCCGACTGGTCTCCGCGGGCCCACGCCCGTGTTGCCTCGGCAACGGCGAACTCATAGTGGGGCGGCGCGGCGGCAGCGACCTCATCGATGTGCCGAACCAGGGAGTCGAGCTCCCACCGTTTGCCGGTCAACTCCATGACGCTGATGGTGGAGCGCAGCAGACCACTCAGGACGGCGTACACCTCTGTCCAGCCACCCGCATTCAGACTGTCCAGCGCTTCCCGAACCGCGACGGCGTCGTGGTCCGTGTAGCCGCGGACAACGTCCAGCGCGCGGTCGCGGGTGGTCTTGAACGCTGCATCGCTCATGCGGCTCACACTATTGCCGCCCGGACGAGCGGTAATCGGTCTCTTGTCTCAGCGCGCCTCGGAAGATGGCACTAAGACCGTCGTTACGGCCCGGTCGTCAGGGGCGCAGCAGTCCGCCCACCCAGTCAGAGGCCGATACGGCGCAGTGCGAGCGCGATGTGGCCCCGTAGGGCGCAGTCCCAGCCCGGGAGGGTACCGGCGGCTCCACTCTCGTAGGCGTGGACGAGCACGGTGAGTGCCTCGTCGGGGAGGGCGGTCGTCCGGCGGCGGGCCAGCGCGACTGCCGCCGTGACCGCATGAACATGCGCCGTCGCTGGGGTGGCTGAGAAGAGGTGGCCGACGGTGATCCCTTCGCAGGGGCGACCGGCACCCCGGGACAGGCGGCCGGCCCGGACAGGTCTGGGTGGGCTGTCACGCGTCCCCAGCGCTGGTAGGTCACCCCGACTGGCGTGGAGACGCTTCCCAGGTACTCGACGGGGCGGTGTGGCCCGTGTCCTGGCGGCCGGGGGCGCGGCGAGCCTGGGCCGCCGGGCCTTCGGCGCTCGGGTTGCGGGTGAGCAGGTCGGCGACCCGAGCGATCATGTGGCTCTCTTCGCCGTTGCGGGCGGTCGTCGGGTGGTACGTGAGGACAAAGCGGCGCTGCTGGTCACGGGTGGAGAACGCGGCGTTCTTGTAGCCGTACGTCTCTCCGGTCTTGCCCCAGAGGGTGACGCCGTTGACGGTGGCCTGCTGAAGTCCGGTGCTGTAGCGGGCCGGGGATCCGTCCAGCATCCGCACGTCGTTCGGCGGCAGGGTGAACATCAGCTGAAGCAGCTCGGGCGGGAGCAACTCCCCGGTGAACAGCGCGGTGAGCATCCGGTCGAGATCGCCCGTGGTGGAGACCATGTCGCCCTCGCCCCGACTGGACGACTGGTCGTACGCGGTGATGTCCCGCAAGCTGCCGTCGGCCATCGCCAGGTAGCCGTGCACGTGCCGGCCGTGGATGTGCGGGTCGTTCCCGGGCACGACGGTGTGCGCCAGGCCCAGCGGACGCAGGATGCGGGCCGCGACGGCCTCCCCGTACGAGCGGCCGGTCACCTTTTCGATGATCAGCGCGGCCAGTGCGTAGTTGATGCCGCGGTACTCCTGCCGGGTGCCCGGGGCGAACTTCAGCGGTCCGTGCGTCGCCGTCGCCACCCACTCCTGCGGCGTCCAGTGGTCGAAGCGGTGGCGAAACACGTCCTCGGCGGTCTTCGGGTCCGGGATGCCGACATGGTCGGGCAGTCCGCTGGTGTGGTTCAGCAGGTGCGCCACGGTGACAGCCGCGAACCGGTCCGGCAGTACCCCCGGCAGGACGCACCGCACCGGCGCGTCCAGGGCAACCCGGGCCTCCGCCACCAACTGCAGCACCACCGTGGCGACAAAGACCTTGGTGATGCTGCCGATCCGGACTTTGTCATGCGCCGTCACCGGACGCCGCGTCCGGATGTCGGCTACCCCCGAGGCGCCGCGCCAGTAGCCGGCCGTGCCGCCGACCTGCAGCTGGGCCGCCGTCGACGGCGGGTGCTCCAGGTCGTCGATCGCCGCCTGCAGGGCGATGGGGTCCAGCGGCGGGAACGACGCGGGTAAGGCGGCGGCGCGGTGCGCGGGCAGCACTGCGGTCGCGGCCAGCGCGGCCGTCCCCGACAGGGCGAAGCCCACAAAAGACCTGCGTGGCAGGCGCGTTGAGATCATGCCCTTCAGGTTGTCAGCGGGCACGTCGCGCAAGCATCGGGGTCGCCCCGGAGTGAACCCCGACCACACCCCGACCCGCCCCGCACAGGGATGACATGCGGCCGAGCGGCACGGAGCGGTGCGGGCGTGCCGCGATTCCGCCACGCCGGGGCCGGGTACCTGCACGTGGTGCAGGAACGGCCGGCGAGGCCTGAGCGCCGGCAAGTGAAGTAGGGCGGCGAACCTGCAGGGCTGGCCCCCTCTTCTCGTGTGTCAACCAGTCAGGGGTTGCCACTGGTCTTCCCGCGTGGGGTCGATGCCGCTGCGCCACACCAGCGCGCCACCGATCAGGCCGGGCCTGTCCCGCGTGGCCAGGTCCGGGTTCTCGAGCATGTCGGCAGCTTCTTCCAGGTAGGTGACCAGCGTGTCGAGTTCCTCGCCGAAGGCATCGTTGAAGCGGGACCAGCTGCCCAGATAGCCGGTCGCAGCGTCCAGGTACAAGCCATGAGTGCTGTCAGCCGGGCCGCGAGCGACAACCGGAATCCAGGTTGGCCTCCACACAGTGGTCCGCTCCTCTTCGGGGCGGTCAGTGTCGAAGGCGTCCTGGTCAGCCTGGGAGGCCATCTGCCGCCGGTAGACGGCGGCCACGGCGTCCAGGGTCATCAGAACTTCGTTGCCCGGAAGGCATCCCCAGCCGTTGTGCCCGTCGTCGCCTGCAGTCAGCAGCCACAGGACGTGCAGCTCGATGGGTATCCGAATGCCGCAATCCTCTTCCAGGGCGGCGATGGCGGCGGGGCTGGCGCCGGCGCGGAGAGCAGCATGGGAATCGGGGGCATGGTGCTGGAGCCAGCCGGTGACACGCCGCCATGCGTCGGCGACCTCCCGTACGGTGACGGCGGCGGCAGCAGGGTCGGCAGGCTGCTCCTGGTTCTGGTTCTGGTCCTTGTCCTGGTCTTGGACGTCAGTGGAGGGCTCGGCGGAGGGCACGGGACTCAGGAAGCGGATCTCGATCCGGTCCGGCTCGCGGATGTAGCCGACGTACAGGTCGGGGCAGTCCTCGAACATGTCGCCGTCGACCATCACCGTGAGGATGCCGGGCAGCGTCGATGGCCGGCCCATGTCAGGGTCGTCGGCCAGCTGGCCCGCCAGGGCCTTCAGCGCATAGGGAACGTCGGCCCCCAACTGAGCGGCGGTGTCGCGTACGTCCGGCTGGATTTCGACCTTCACGCCCTGATGCTCCTTGGGGTCGGAGAGAAATGGTGCTCCCACACGGTAGGCCCCCACGCTCACCAGCGGGGGGCGGTACGAGAGCGGTGCCCGTCAAGTGCCCGCACTGCGGTGCACCGTGGCCGGTGTCGCGGCGAGCCGTTGGCCGGCGTGGCCGGTGACGAACAAGGTCGTGGACGCCACGAACGTCCCTGCCTGAGCGCGGACATGCAGTTCCGACCGCCAGTGCCGTGCAGCCGGGCAAAGGTCCGCTCGATCCCATCTGTGGGCGCCCAGGCCGCTCCCGTGCAGCCGGCAGCGGCGAGACGCCGGTTCTCGATGCGGCGAGCCCTGACGGAGAAGGCGGCCCCGGCGTCGCGCTCAACGTCTCGTTGCCGGGTGCGGACCGCTCCTCGTCGTGCAGTCGAGAGCGTGGGTGATGGCGGTGAGCCAGCGGTCCACAGGGCCAAGGGTGATCAGTCCGCTGCCCGCGCCGGCGAGTTCGCCCGCGGCCGGCAGTAGGCGGGCGCGGAGTTGCTCCAGCACGGCCCGGTCGCCGAACTCCAGCGCGAGCGTGGCCTGCAGGCAGCACATCGCCTCGTACAGCAGGTCCGCAGGTGGCTCCGGCACGGCGCGCAGCGTGGCCTCGGCGTCGGCTCGGCGGCCGGTGCGCAGCAGGATGAAGGGCTCGACCCAGGGGCGGTAGGGGCCCCAGTCCGCATCCGGGTCGACGTGTTCGGCTGCCTGGCGTGCGGACGTGCTGCCGCCGGCCGTGCGCAGACACAGCTGCGCTAGGGGCAGCAGGCCGTGCTCGACGCCGGGCATGCCGGCGCCGTCCAGCCGGGCGGCAGCGGCCCGGTACGCGGCCTCGGCCTGTGGGATCTGTCCGCAGGCAGCCGGCCGGAGGGCGCGGTACCAGGAGGTGAAGACGCTCACCAGCGGCCTCTCGTGGCGCTCGGCCAGATGGTCTGCCGCGGCCGCGTGTGCGTCCGCCGCGGGGAAGCCGCCGAGCGCGCTCTGCGCCTGCATGCGGATCAAATGACCGAGCACTTCGAAGGTGACCAGGCCGTGTCGGGCGGCCAGCGTCACCAGTTCCCCGCCGATCGCGTCCCGCCGCGGCGAGAGACCGGCTCGGGTGCACGACTGCATGAACACCGCGTTGAGGGCGAACGCCAGCAACGCGGGGTCGTTCAGGCGCCGGGCGATTTCCTCCGCCTCGGATGCCGCCTGCGGACCGCGCGGGGAGCGGGTGCCGCGCATCTCCAGTGCGATGGTGGCCAGCAGGCGGCAGCGCGCTGCCTCGTACGCGTCGCCGCGGGGCAGGGCGGGCAGGGCGCGCTCGGCAGCCGCGACGATCTGCCGTGCCTGCTCCGGGTCGTCGTTACGGGTCCAGATCGCGGGAACGTCGTAGGCACCGATGACCCTGGCGGTCAGCTCCGGGTCTCCGAACGCCTCCGCCGCGGTGACCGCCTGCAGGCGGTGTTCCCGGGCCGCCTGCAGGCCGGGGCCTCCGGTCAGTGAGAGATCGCGGATGATGCCGATCGTCGACTCCAGCCGTGCCCGGGCATCTGCGGCGACCGTGCGGTCGTAGGCCGCCGCCGCCTGCGTCCACAGTCGGGTCACCGCCGTCGACGGTTCGCCCCGAAGGTCCAGGCGCGGGTCGTGGCTGAGGATGTCGGCCTCGAGACGACGCATCTTCGGGCCCGGATCCACGCCCAGCTGGTCAGCGAGCAGGGCCCGGGCCCGGCGCAGTGCCGCCAGCGCGTCCGCCTGACGGCCCGTGCGGTACAGCGCCAGGGCCAGCAGCTGCCAGGCGTCCTCGCGCCAGGGATGCTCGGCCAGGTGGGCCTCCAGGTCGGGCACCGCCTCGGCGGCCAGCCCCAGATCCAACCGGGCCCGCGCCCGTCGCTCCACGGCCTGCAGCTTCAGCTCGGCCAGGCGGGCACACTCGCCGCGGGCCCACTCCTCCTCGGCGAACTGGGCGTAGGCCGGGCCGCGCCACAGCTCCAGCGCCTCGCCCAGCTGCTCCAGCGCCTGCCCCGCGGGAAGCTGGGCGGCACCGGCGACGGCCGTCTCGAACCGCCAGGCATCCACGGCGTCCGGCGCCGCCCGCAGCGCGTACCCGGGGCCCTCCGTGACCAGCAGACGGGCCGGGGCCCTGGCTGGGCGGTCGGGTTCCAGGACGCGGCGCAGCGCGGCGACGAAAGTCTGCACCGCACCGACGGCACCCGGCCCCGGCTCGTCCCACAGGTCCTCCACGAGGCGGGCGACCGGTACCACGCGCCGACGGGCCATGATCAACCGAGCCAGCACGGCACGGTGCCGCGGGCCCTTCAACCCGAGCACGCCACCGAAGCCGTCCCAGGCCACCACCGGCCCGAGCACGCCGAAGGTGATCAGGTCCATCCTCACCTCCCAGCCTGCCTCGTCCGCCACGGTACGCGCTGATCGGATGCTGATCCGCGCGCGGCAGTCTCGATGGTGCCCGCCGATCCGGCAGGCGTCTTTCACACCTGACGAAAGCAGTACACCGTGGCACCGACCATCCCCGGCTTCGACTACCAGCGCGTCCAGGTCGCCGACGGCATCGCCCTCAACGCCGCCGTCGGCGGCTCGGGCAGCCCGATCGTGCTCCTGCACGGCTTCCCGCAGACCCACCTGATGTGGCGGCACGTCGCCGCCGACCTCGCGGCGGACCACACCGTCATCTGCGCCGACCTGCGAGGCTACGGCGCCAGCGACAAGCCCGCCGACAGCGACGGAGCCGCTTACGCCAAGCGCACCCTGGCCGCCGACATCGTCGCTCTGGCCCGAGCCCTCGGTCACGAGCGGTTCGCGCTGGCCGGCCACGACCGCGGTGCCCTGGTCGCGTTCCGCGCCGGACTCGACCACCCCGATGCCATCACCCACCTGGCCTGCCTCGACGTACTCCCGACGTTGGACATGTGGCAGGTGATGCAGGGCACGAAGGCCGCGATCGGGTTCCACCTCTATCTGATGGCCCAGCCTCCGCACCTGCCCGAGCAGATGATCGCGGCCGCCCCGGACGCCTTCTTCGGCCACTTCCTCGACATCTGGGCCCACGACCCTGATGCCATCCCTTCCGACATCCGCGCCGCCTACCTGAACGCCTGCCGTGACGCGGTGCCCTCGATCGTGGCCGACTACCGCGCCTCCGCCGGTGTCGACGTCGAGCACGACCAGGTCGACAGGGACGCGGGCAACCGGCTGCGGATGCCGGTCACCGTCCTTCAGCAGGACTGGGGCGCCTTCCTCGGCTTCGACGCCCGGGCCCTCTGGGCCGCCTGGGCACCGGATCTGTCCCACACGACCGTCAGCTGCGGCCACTACATGGCCGAGGAAGCCCCCGGCCGAATCACCGCGGAGCTCCGGGAACTCCTGGCTCGCTGAGCACACGTCACCGATGCCTCTGGGTGGTCGGTAGGGCCCGGATCTGACTTCTGGTCCCCACCGGCCGCTGAACCAGGCTCCGAACGTCGGCCCACTGTGCAGCCAGGTCCTCGACCTGTGGTGACACGGGAAGATCTGCGCGCGGGTCCGCCCGCAGCCCTCGCCGAGAACCTGCGAACCCGCCCACTTCCAACTGCTCCAAAGCCGACCAGGACCCCACGGCCTGGCAGTCCCGGCCGCCGACTACCGCTGGGCGCCGAGATGGGCATGTCCCTCGTGCCGGGGAGCGATGCCGTAGACGTAGGTGCTCATCGCTCCTCCTCCCGATGGCGGCGGGGGTGTGCGGCCTCCGTCTCCCGGCCTTGGTCGCGGGCCTGCTGGAACGCATCCGAAACGGCCTCCGCCGCTCCGGACAGGGCCCCTTTGGTCTTGGCCTGACCCCCGGGTTGCCCGAGCTGGCCGCTGACCATCTCAGGGAGTCCGGCCGGCTTGCGCGGACCCGCTTCGAGATCCAGGCGGTTGCACGCCTCAGCGAAGCGCAGATACGTGTCCACGCTCGCCACCACAACCCGCACATCGATCTTCAGGATCTCGATGCCGACCAGGGACACCCGGACGAACGCGTCGATCACCAGTCCCCGGTCAAGCACCAGCTCCAAGACGTCATACAGACCGCTGGAGCCTCCTCCGCCACCGCCCTGGGTCGAAACCACACTCACTCTGACCAGCTCCCTCGCCGCTCCAGCAGAAGCGCGCCAGACCCGGCAGCCACGCACAATCCCAGCACGCCGAACACGAGCGAGTAACCCCAGCGCGGAGGACCAAACAGACAGGGATGTCAGCACCAGGGCCGGGTGGTGGAGGTAGAGGCCGTACGCGGCAGCGGCCTGTCCGGCGCCAACGGCGTGCTGCGACCGGAAGCGGGCTCCGTACCGGCGTCGGTCAGCTGCAGGACGCGGGCGGGGATGAGGACGCGTTGAGCCGCTGGAAGGCACGCAGCGCCAGCTCGAGTTCGAGCCGGTCCCGGTCGAGCGACTGCCCGAGGAGCTGCTCGGTCCCGGGTACTGGTCAGGCCTGGCGACCGTAGGTGTGCGGGTCGACAGGCTGCCGGGACTTGGGGAGCCTGTCGACCACCAGACGGTAGGACTCGGTCACCAGCTCCCTGACCAGCCTCTCGTCGATCGCGTCCCCGCCCTCCAACGTGATCCAGTGCTTCTTGTTCATGTGGTAGCCGGGGGTGATGTTCTCGTACTGCTCGCGCAGGGCCTCGGCCTCGGCCGGGTCCGACTTGAGGATCGCGACGGGGCGTCCGGGAACCTCGGTCAGCAGCATGAAGACCTTGCCGCGCACCTTGAAGACCTCCCAGTCGGCGCCGAAGGGGTGTTCCAGGCCCGCCCCAGGCAGTTCCTCGGCGCGGTCGGCCGCGGTCTTCAGCAACGTCTCTCCGTCCAAGGTCGTCAACTCCTCGATCGATGTCAGTGTCCAAGCCGGCAGTTCCGAGCCGCTGTGGGGGGCAAGCCCGTCCGAAACGGCGGTGGCTGCCGCCGGGCACGTGGTCGCACGGGCAAGGAAGCCCCTGGGGTACGGACTGTCCGCGCCCACCATCCTTTCCGTGAGGTCGACCATTCGGGCGGTAAGCTGCGGACACGTGATGGTCGGCAGAGGACACCCTTCGGAATCAGGACGGCGCTCCTCCTCGGACGCCTCCTTGCGGCCCCGTTTCGTCGCACGTGCCGAGCCGGCCTCCGTCCCGCTGTACGGCTTCCAGCCGCCCGTCGGCACCCCGTACGGCCTGGAAGTGACCACGGTCGAGGACTTCCACGCCCACCACGACGACTGGCCGTGGAACCCGCCGCGCCCGGGCCGGGCCACCTTCCACTACCTGATCCTGGTCACCGAGGGTGTACTGCGGCACGACGTCGACCACGTCACGCGCACCGTCGCTCCCGGCCAGTGGCTGTGGGTGCGCGCCGGGCACGTGCAGTGCTGGCACGATCCCAGCACCGCCCGCGGCCCCTTCGTCCTGTTCGAACCGGAGGTGCTCCGGCCCGACACCGCCCACCTGCTGACTCCCCTCAGCTCGCACGACGCCCCCGCCGTCCTGACCCCGCACCCCGACGATGCCCCCTGGCTGGAACAGACGGCGTTCCAGCTCCTCGACGAACACCGTGCGCTGGGACGCCGCCCGCTCGCGGCCCACCACGCCCTGCGGTGCAGCCTCCTCGAAACCCTGCTGCTGCGCCTCGCCCACTCCCCCGGCCTCTCGGAGCCTCCGGCCAACGCGGGAACCGGCGCCTCAGCCGGCAGCCCCCGCTCCGCTTCTGCGGGCGGCACCGCCGGGCGCCGACACATCTACGAACGATTCCTGGACGCCCTGGAGCTGCACTTCCGTGAGCTGCACCGCGTCGACGACTACGCCCAGATGCTCGGCTGCTCGGTGCGCACCCTCAGCCGCGCCGCCCGGACTGCCACCGGCAAGGGAGCACGGGAGATCATCGACGAACGGCGATTGCTCGAAGCGCGCCGCCTCCTCGACCACGCCCGGTGGAGCGCCCGCGAAGTCGCCGCCCACCTCGGCTTCACCGACGCGGCCAACTTCGGCCGCTTCTTCCGCCACCACACCGGCCTCAACCCCGCCGCCTACCGGGCTCGTCAGGCGGTTCCTGATTCCTGACTTGCGAGAGAACGCCTTGGTGATCGAGGTGCGGAAGGGCGGGCGCCCGCCATGCCGCCTGTACCCGGGCCACCGCTCGTCGTCCGGCAACACTTGGCCGGCCGCTTCACCGATGGTGCAGGAGGCCGTAGCCGCGCCGCGATCCGGACGCACCGGTCGGCGCGGGCCGTCCGTTTCTCGACGGTCAGGTCACGGCATTGTGCTCTGCGCGCTGATCAGGTCGGTGACGGCCCGGAGGCCGCCTTTGGTGAGGGCGGCCCGTTGCCGGTCCGCGCCGGTCCCGTTCCGCAGCAGCCGGTGGATCAAGGCCGTCACCTCCCGGGTGTCGCCGGACGCGTCGAGTGCGGGAGCGACGTGCCGCAGGAGCTCGTACAGCACGTCGCCGGCGCGGCGCGGTGTGCCGCCCGGGTCGACCAGGCGGTCGCCGAGGCCGTGGCGGGCGGCGTGCCACATGGTGGCCTGCAGCAGCTCCGGTGCGCAGTCGGGGGTGGGCGCCCCGACGGCCGTTTCCGCCAGGGCGGTCTCCACCAGAGCCCGGATGATCCCGGCGAACATGACCGCCTCGTCGGCTCGCAGCTGGACGTCCAGGCACCGCACTTCGACGGTGGGGTAGCGAGGTGACAGGCGGGCCTGCCAGTAGAGCTGGCGGGTGTCGGCGATCAGTCCGGCTTCCAGCAGTCGCTGCACGCGCCGGTCGTGCTCCGCGGCGTCGCGGAAGGACGGGGGCATGCCGCTGACCGGCCAGCGGCTGAAGATCACGGTGCGCCAGCTGGCGAAGCCGGTGTCGTGGCCGTCCCACAGCGGGGAGTTCGCCGACATGGCCGTCAGTGTCGGCAGCCAGACCCGGATCCGGTTCAGGACCTGCACGCCCGCCTCACGGCCGGGCACGGCGACATGCACATGCATGCCATTGACCAGTTGCTCCGCCACCAGCTGCGGCGCCTGCGTGACCATGGCCCGGTAACGAGCCTGGTCGGTGACGGCCATGGGCCGACCGTGACGCACGGGCGGTGTCCCGCAGGCCGCGATCCGGCAGCCGTACTCCTCGGCGGCGACTCCGACGGCGTGCCGCAGACGCAGCAGATGTCCGCCGACCTCCTCCAGGGTGCCGCACACCGGGGTGGCCACCTCGACCTGAGCCTGGAGCAGCTCGTACTGCACCTCCTGGTCGGCCACGAGACGCCCCAGGCCGGCCGCGGCGCGCACCTTGCCCGCCAGAGGTACCGGAAGGCCCGTGACCGGGTCGAGCAGCAGGTACTCCTCTTCCACGCCGATCGTCGCCATCGATCGCCCTCTGTTCCGCCCGGTTGCCGAGCCGGATCTGGATGCGTCAGCGCATCTCACACAGCGATGGTTGTCAGGAAGGGGTCACGCACGTGGGTGACCGAGTGTCGCAGCCACTTCATGACAAACCATGACACAGCTGCCGACGAGACCGCTTGCGCAAGGAAGGCCGCCGGTGTGCTGGGAAAGCCGCCGGCGTGCAAGGACAGCCGCCGGCGTCGAGCGCCACGCCGCGTCGGAGCCCGCACGGCGGCAGTTCCGGCAGCCGCTGGAACCGATGCCTGCCCCCTGCTGCGAGAAGCCCTGCGCCGCTCAGCCCCGCCGGCTCGACACTGCGCCATCCGGTCGAGCAGCGTGGGGGCGGCGCGCGGGCGGTGATGCCGGGCGCCGCGCGCTGTCGGGGCCTGGTCGGGCTGGGCCGGCCCGTGCCGACGAGGGCGGTGGAGGGAAGGGCGGTGAGCACCGCCATGGCGCACACCTCCGCGGTCACCGGCAGCGCGGCCCAGGTCGGGTGGCCTGGCCGTCGGCGCAGCCCCGCCGATGGCAGCTCTTCCGATCGGCTGCCACAAGGGGGGAAGCATGTACCGGCCCTATCAGCGGCCCGTCGTAAAGGATCCAGCGATTGCTTCGCCGGCGCGTGTGGAGTGCGATTTCCGGAGGCCGGTAAAATTCCTCGAAGGGAAAGGGAAGTCGCCCTGCGCGCCCCGTGTCGGGCCAGTACAGCTCCGCTCGTTCGGCGGGAGTTCGGGATACGGACGTTGCCCATTCTCCGCGGAAAAGGTGATGGTCGAGCCGTTCTCCCACCCGCATCAGTCAGGAAGGGCCGGCAATGGATCCATGGCTCATCTGGTTGATTGTCGCGGCGATCTTGGCCGTGGCCGAGATCCTCACTCTCACCGCTGCGCTCGGAATGCTGGCCACGGCCGCGTTGATCACTGCCGGATGCGCGGCGGTCGGGCTGCCGCTGCCCTTCCAGTTCTTGGTGTTCACCGTCGTGGCAACAGTCAGCGTGCTGTTCCTGCGTCCAGTCGCGCTGCGCCACGTACTCCGCCCCCAGGCGGAGCGATTCGGTGTGGACGCACTGATCGGCAGGGCCGCCTACGTCGTCTCGGAGGTGACAGGCCGGGGCGGCAGGGTCCGCATCGACGGCGAGGAATGGACGGCCCGCGCATACGACGAGACCCTGGTCATTCCCGCCGGGACGACCGTCGACGTCATAGAGATCAACGGCGCAATCGCGCTCGTCTACCCCCGGGACTGAGACCATGGAAAACGCGGCGCTCCTCATCGCCGGCCTGATTGTCGCGCTCATCGCGGTTTTCACCGTGGTGCGGGCGGTCCGTATCGTGCCTCAGGCACGCGCTCGAAACGTCGAGCGACTGGGTCGGTACCACCGGACACTGAAACCCGGACTCAACCTCGTCATCCCCTACATCGACCGCGTCTACCCGGTAATCGACCTGCGGGAGCAGGTCGTCTCCTTCAGACCCCAACCGGTCATCACCGAGGACAACCTGGTCGTCGAGATCGACACCGTCCTTTACTTCCAGGTCACCGACCCACGAGCGGCGTTCTACGAGATCGCCAATTTCCTTCAAGCGGTCGAGCAGCTCACCGTCACCACGCTGCGCAATGTCGTTGGCTCCATGGACCTGGAAAAAACCCTCACCTCGCGTGACACCATCAACAGCCAGCTCCGTGGAGTTCTGGACGAAGCCACCGGCAAGTGGGGACTGAGAGTCAACCGGGTGGAGATCAAGGCCATCGACCCCCCGCAGTCCATCAAGGACGCGATGCAGAAGCAGATGCGGGCCGAGCGTGACAAGCGGGCCGCGATTCTTGGAGCCGAAGGGCAACGGCAATCCCAGATCCTCACCGCTGAAGGCGACAAGCAGGCGGCTGTCCTCCGCGCCGAGGGAAACCGCACCGCTGCGATCCTCCAGGCCGAGGGCCAGTCCCGGGCCATAGATGAGGTGTTCCAAGCCGTGCACCGCAACGACCCCGACCCCAAGCTGCTCGCCTACCAGTACCTTCAGATGCTGCCCCAGCTCGCGCAGGGCTCAGGCAGCACCTTCTGGATGATCCCCAGCGAGGTCACGTCCGCACTCCAGGGTGTGTCCCGCGCCTTCAGTGAGGCACTGCCCCAGTCGTCGGCCACCCGCGAGCAGCCCTCGGACGACAGCGTTTCCAGGGCGGCCGATGACGCGGCACAGGCCGCCGAAGCCGCTGCCAAGGCCGTCGCCGACGCAGCCAAGGCCGACAGCGCCGCCTCCGACGCCCTCCCCGCCCGCCCCCTCGTCGACGGCGCATGACACCGCCCGGCATGGTCCGCCCACTCAGCCAGGACCGCCGATGCCGTGCCGGTTCGCCTCGGAGTCCATGACGCGCTCGCACAGGAATCCTGCGCGCGCTGCCGGTGCCGCCGGGCACGGGCTGACGGGCAAGGTGCAGACCGATTCTTCGATGGGGTGAAGAACCCGAGGACGGCTTCAGCCGGCCGATGCGAGCAGATTCCAGGCCAGGGTGCGGAGTTCGTCGTCGGGGTGGCACTGCTCGGAGAAGGGCACGTCGCTGAGCAGGCGGAGGGGGGAGAAGGCGAAGGAACGGAGGGTGGGGCGGAGATCCTCGGGGACTTGACCGATGCCGGCGAGAGCCTTGAGGGCGCTGAGGCCGAGCGGGGTGGGGCCGACCAGCTCGACGAGGACGGGGACGGCGCGGTCCGAGGATCCGGTGATCCAGTGATGGGCCTCCGCGGCCGCCATGCGGGTCCACTCGTACCTGGCCGTCAGCAGGGGCTCGACGAGAGGCAGCAGCGGCGCCGCAGCGCTGCCCAGCGGCTGGAGGCTGCTCAGGTGCCAGTGGGTCGGGCCCTGGGCGGAGAGCAGGTCCTCGAAAGTGCGAAGCGCCGGAGCGGCGTCACCGGTCAGCCGGTAGTGGGCCACGGCCGCCGCACCACGCAGCGGTGGGTCACTGCTCTGCATGGCCCTGCGCAGCAGGGCGGCGGTCTCCGGCGTCAGTAGCCCGCTGAGCCCGAGCCGACGGGCGGCGACGATGGCCGCGCGGCCGGTCCGGAGACAGTCTTCCAACTCGGGTCGGGCCTGGCGGGCTGCGGCACCGAACGGGGCCAGGGCCTCGACCAGGGCGATGCCCGCGTTGCCGGTGGCGCCCTCCGCCAACCCCTGGCGGATCACGGGTATCAGCTGGTCGGCCGCTTCCGGGAAGGAGAAGGCCGCCGCCTTGAGCACATGGGCGTCGGGGTGGCGCAGCACCAGTTCCAGGGCACGAGTGTCACGGGAGCGCACCAAGGCAAGGAGTGCAGGATCGGCGGTCTCCTTCTCCTCGGTACGTGCGTAGTGGTACAGCGCGTCCCGGAGATCGGCCCCCGGCTCGGGCAGGTGATCGATCCAGTGGCCGATGGTGCGCAGACGATGGGCGAGGGTGCGGGTGTCCTTCTGGTACGGCAAGGCGGCGAGCAGCAGGTCCAGGACCTCGGGCTCCCGGTCGCGCCAGGTTTCCGCGATTTCCCGGGCCAACCAGGATCCGCGTGAACCGAGGTCTTCGGCGGCGATCCAGCGGGCGGCGACCGCGAGGCCGGCATCCGGATCCCGCGTGAGCAGGCGGGTGAGGTGCGTGTCCGGCGTGGTGGTGCCCGACCAGGGGAAGTCGTCGTCCCCCGGGTCGGGTTCGGCGCCGTCCTCGGCGATGATCTCCACCAGTTCCGCCGGGTACGGCGGCCCGGACCGCTCGGCGGCGAGCGCGGCCGCGGCCAGCCTGACCTCGGGCAGCGGGCTGTCGAGCGGTAGCGGCTCCCGGCCGAACCGAGCCAGGACGACCATCGCGTCCGCCCGTACCGCCGGGACGGCATCGGTGGCATGGAGCTCGTCGATCTGATGCACGACGGAGGCCCGCAGCTCAGCCGGGAGCAGCTCGGCCACGGCCGCGACCACCCGAAGCGCCGCCCGGCGTACCGCACGTTCAGCGTCCGTGAGGCACGGCAGCAGCTCCGGAAGCACCCGGGAGAGCTCCGCGCATACCGCGGCGACCGAGCTGCCGGGCCAGTGCGGCGATTCGATGTCCTCGGGGTCGTGGTCGGCGAGCGCGGCGAGCAGCATCAGTAGCTCGGCGCGCTTGCCCGGGGCGTGCCGTACGGCGTGGGCGAGGAAGGGGACGGCGGGTGCCGAGGCCGGGTAGACCGTGCCCTGGTGATGGATGTTGCCGTAGAGCTCGTAGACCGCCTCGTCGGCCGTCTCCTCGTCGCCCTCGTAGAGCGCTCTGATCAGCTCGGGCACGTCCTCGGCGGAGCCGTAGGCGTGGGTCAGGGCGTGCCACTGGACGTCGTCCAGTTCGGCTGGAGATTTCATGGTCCGCGCTCCTCGGCTGATCAGGTGCGCCGACCATATCGATCACCGCTGACAACGCTGCAGCGAGAGGAACCGGTGGGGCTCCCCAGGGGTGCCGCGGGCTGCGGGTGACGGGCGGGTCAGCCGAGCGTGGCGGTGTCGATGACGAAGCGGTAGCGGACGTCGGAGGCCAGGACCCGCTCGTACGCCTCGTTGCCCCGGTCGGCGAAGATCACCTCGACCTCGGCGCCGATGCCGTGCTCTGCGTGGCAGTTGGCGCATTCGCCGCAGGAGTTGACCATGCAGCCGACGCCTACGCGGTCACCGGCCCGGTATCGTTCGGGCCGACCGCACGGCGCTTGATGGTGGTGGGGGCCAGGGGCCGGCCGGCGGCGGGGGCGGCGTAGGCGTTGACGCGCATGGGGAAGTGCTCCTTGTGCAACTCTCGTGGTGAGTCGGGACAGGTGTCAGTCGACGGCTGGGGCGGCGGCGTACTCCTCGTCGGTGACGGGCGTCAGCCAGTGCACGACGTCGTGGTCGGCGTCGCTCTCGTTGATGGCCAGGTGGACCATCAGCCGGTTCGGCGCGGCGCCGTGCCAGTGCTCCTCGTCGGCCTCGAACAGGACGCGGTCGCCGGGGCGGATGACCTCGATCGGTCCGCCCCGACGCTGGCACAGGCCGACCCCCTCGGTGACGAAGACGGTCTGGCTCAGCGGGTGGCGGTGCCAGTGGGTGCGCGCGCCGGGCATGAAGTGCACCAGGTTGGCGCTGACCCGGGACGGCGCGGGCGCGGCGGCGACGGCGTCGATGTAGACGTCGCCGGTGAACCAGTCGGCCGGACCCTTGACGGTGTTGATGGAGCTTCGGGTGATAAGCACACCTCGACCGTACGGTCTGAACGCCGCGGGAGGGATGTACCAGCAGTACACCTCTCGTGGGTGACGCGATGTGGGAGGCAGCCGGCGACACCAGCCGCCGTTACGGGTGCGCGGGCCGGATCACACGGCAGAGGGGGCGTTTCCTGCGCCGGTGGCCCGAACGCGTATCCCTCGGCTTGGGTGCTCTCGTCGGCGACGCGTACGCCGTAGCGACAGGCGAGCTTGCCGCCCAGAAGGAGGATTTCGCCCGATGGTGCGACTCACTCATCGCAACCTCTCATGAGTTAAACCAATAAATCTTGGGTTTATCGCGGGAAGGCATCGAGATGCGCAGCGCAGCGGGTCAAATGAACCCTTGTGCCCACGCTGATAGGAGTTATCGTGGCCTTGTGGCTTCCGACCCGATGGTGCGGGCCCACCCGGCCGACAGCGCCATCGACTCCGTCAGCGTCCTGAGCGAGGACTCGCGGCGGCGCATGTTCACCTTCATCCGGCGTGCCGGCCGCGCCGTCACCCGCGACGAGGCCGCTGCCAGCGTCGGCATATCCCGAAAGCTCGCCGCCTTCCATCTCGACAAGCTCGTCGACGCCGGCCTGCTGCGCGCGCGCTTCGAGACGCCCGGCGGGATCCGTAAGGTCGGCAGACGGCCCAAGGTGTACGAGCCCACCGACGCCCAGATCACCGTGAGCATCCCCGACCGGCGTCACGAACTTCTGGCGGACCTTCTCCTGGACGCCGTGCTGACCGAGAGGGCCGACGAAAACGCCACGCAGGCAGCCCTGCGCACCGCCGAACAGCGGGGTCGGCAGATGGGCGAGGCCGCGCGTGGTGAGAGCCGCCCGGGCCGACTCGGCCCCGAGCGCGGGCTGACGGCGTGCGAGCGCCTGCTGGACGAGTACGGCTACGAACCCGTCCGGGAAACCCCGACCCGGCTCCGGCTGCGCAACTGCCCGTTCCACCCACTGGCCGGGAAGGCGCCCGACCTGGTGTGCGGCATGAACCAGGCCTTCCTCAGCGGCTACCTCAACGGCCTCCAGGTCAACGGGGTCCAGGCCGTGCTGGTCCCCGAGCCCGGGGAATGCTGCGTGCGGCTGGGCCCCAGCGATCCCGATCGTGATGATCAGACGACACAGGACCACTGACGCGAAGCCGGCCGCCTGCCCGCGCGGGCCACCGCCCAGACGCACGACGCTGCCCGCAGTGGAAGGACCGTGCGGGGGGCACGCTCCTCGACGCTGCCCTCGGCTCACCCGTCACCGGTTGCTCGGCACCTGCCCGAGCTGGGGGAAACGCCCGTTCTGGCGTTCCACCGGAGCATCGCCATGTCGACCAAGCGCATCCTGAACCATCCTGCTCGTTCCACGGAACCGGTAGCACACCCCACCACCACCGCCCCTACGACCACCGCCCCTGTGGCGACCGCCGCCGACTTCGGCCTGCTGCTCATCAGGCTGACTTTTGGACTGCTGATGGCCGCCCACGGCGCTCAGAAAGTCTTCGGTCTCTTCGAGGGGCCTGGGCTTACGGCGACCGGCAAGGGGTTCGCGGGCCTGGGCTATCACCCGGGAAAGCTCTTCGCCGCGATCGGGGGTATGTCCGAGTTGCTCGGTGGCCTCGGTCTGGCGCTCGGCCTGTTCACACCGCTCGCGGCCGCCGCCCTGATCGGTGTCATGATCAACGCGATGGCCACGGTCACCGGCGCCCACGGCCTGTGGGAAACGGACGGGGGCGTGGAGTACAGCGCCTGTATCGCCGTCGTCGCGCTGGCCGTCGCCGCCATCGGTCCTGGCCGGCTTGCTGTCGACCGTTTCTTCCGCTGGGGCAGCGGCGGCTGGAAAGAGGCAGCCTTCGCCCTCGGCCTCGGCGGCGTCGCCGCCGCGATCACATTGAGTCTCTGACAAGCCTGATACATCACCCACCCGCACCGCGGTCCGGCGAGACGGCGCCTGCGATGCGGACTCCGGCCCTGTGTCGACGCGTATGCGTGCCGGCACAGGGCCGAAACTGCCGCCCTGACCCCCTCGCAGAGTTGATCAGCGTCGTGACAATGACGCACAGCCCCCGTGGTCCTCGCTCGAAGGCGGTGCGCAGTTCGCTCGAGCCCCGCACGGGGTCGACCGCCTACTGCGCCTGCGTCGCGATCTGGATCAGGTTGCCGCAGGTGTCGTCGAAGACGGCGGTGGTGACGGGGCCCATGGCCAGGGGCTCCTGGGTGAAGTGGACGCCGAGGCCGCGCAGGCGCTCGTACTCCGCCTTGACGTCGTCGACGGCGAACTGGGCGAGCGGGATGCCGTCCTGGACGAGCGTGTCGCGGTACGTCTTGACGGCCGGGTGGCCGGCGGGTTCCAGGAGGAGTTCGGCCCCGCCGGGCTCGTCGGGCGAGACGACGGTCAGCCACCGGTCCTTCTCGCCCACCGGGACGTCGTGCTTCTTCACGAAGCCGAGGACCTCGGTGTAGAAGCGCAGGGCCTTGGCCTGGTCGTCGACGAAGACGCTGGTCAGGCGGATCTTCATGGGGTTTTCTCCTCCGGTCCGGATGTGTCGGGCACGAGCCATCGCTCGGTGATCTGCCGCAGCGGGGCTGTGTTCAGGTCGTGGAACTTGTAGCGGCCCTCCCGCCTGGTTTCGACGAGCCCGGCGGCCTCCAGCACGGCCAGGTGCTGGGAGACCGCCTGGCGCGAGATGCCGAGCTGATGCTTCATGCTCAGTCGCGAGCAGATCTCGAACAGTGTCTGTCCGGACTTCTCCGCGAGCTCGTCGAGGATGGTGCGGCGGGTGGGGTCGGCCAAGGCTTTGAAGAGGTCGTCGACCACGAGCAGAGAATAGGCAAGTGTTCACTTGCCTATCAAGGGGAGCTGCGCCGGGTCCTGAGACGGCAGCCGCATGGGATCTGGCAGCGCCGTGAACGGGGCGGCGGCAGACATTCCTCAGCACCTGGACGGACACGCGCACCGGACCGCCGCCGAGGCGGCTGCCGGCAGGTCCTCCCCCAGAAGGCGTTGCCCGGCGCGGTCGTCGCCCGGCGCGGTCCGGTCCGGGCGGTAGCACCGGCTGTGCCGGGGCCGCCCGGCCCTGCAGGGGACCGGGCGGCCCGCAACGGGGAGGTCGGTCAGATGGTGAGCATGGCCTTGACGGCGCGACGTTCGTCCATGGCCTGGTACGCCTCGGCGGCCTCGGCGAGCGGGACGGTGAGGTCGAAGACCTTGCCCGGGTTGATCTTCCGCTGCCAGATCAGGTCGATCAGCTCGGGCAGGAAACGGCGCACCGGGGCGGGGCCGCCGATCAGGTGGACCTGGGCGAAGAAGAGCTCCTCGCCGCTGAGGGTGACGTCGTGGTTGACGCCCACGAAGCAGACGTGCCCGCCCGAACGAGCCGACCGGATCGCCTGCTGCATGGACTCCTGGGTGCCGACCGCTTCGACGACGGAGTGGGCGCCCAGGCCGCCGGTCAGCTCCTTGATCTTCGCCACGCCGGCGTCGCCGCGTTCGGTGACGATGTCGGTGGCGCCGAACTCGCGGGCGAGTTCCTGGCGCGGCTCGTGGCGGCTCATCGCGATGATCCGCTCCGCGCCGAGTTGCTTCGCGGCCAGCACCGCGAGCAGGCCGACCGCGCCGTCACCGACGACCGCGACCGTCTTGCCGGGGCCGGCCTCGGCGCCGACCGCGCCGAACCATCCGGTTCCCAGCACGTCGGAGGCGGCGAGCAGACTGGGGATCAGGTCGGCGTCGGGCGTGCCCGGCAGGGGGACGAGGGTGCCGTTGGCGTGGGGGATCAGGGCGCGCTCGGACTGGGTGCCGACCTGGGCCATGAACACACGGTTCACGCAGGAGGACGGGTAGCCCGAGCGGCAGATCTCGCAGGTGCCGCAGGAGGCCACGAAGGAGCCGACGACGTACTGGCCGGGCTCGACGTTCGTGACCTCGCTGCCGACCTCCTCGACGACGCCGACGTACTCGTGCCCCATGGGCGTGGGACCGTCGATGGACTCGATGCCGCGGTAGGGCCACAGGTCGGAGCCGCAGACGCAGGCCGCCGACAGCCGGATGATCGCGTCCGTCGGGGCGGTGATCTTCGGGTCTGCGATCTCCTCCACCCGGACGTCGCCGGGAGCGTGCAGTACAGCAGCGCGCATGAGGGTTACTCCTAGGGTTCTGGCCGGCCGCGGAGACGGCCGGGATGGTCGTCGCGTGGGGGCGGGTGTCGCCGAGGCGGCCGCCGATGACCGTGCCCACCAGGGCACCGGTACCGAAGCCGACGAGCACCAGCGGCACGAGGCCGGCGGCGAGATGGGCCCGGTCGGTCAGCAGCGCCGAGATGTAGGAGTACGTCGACAGTACGCCGCCGGTCGTGGTCGCGCAGGCCGCCGGCGCCAGCCACAGCCGGCCGGAGCGCAGAGCGGTCAGCTCGGCGCGGACCGACACCGCATGGTGGTCGGGGCCGTCGTGCGGGACGTAGCGGGCGATCAGCCCCGTGGAGGCGACGCCGAGTGCCGCGAGTGCCCAGAACGGTCCCCGCCGGCCCAAGAGTTGACCGGCGAAGGTGCCGAGCGGCACACCGACGACGTTGGCGAGCATGCCGCCCGCGCCCACGAGACCCAGTGCCCGGGAACTGGCAGCGGGGCCGACGGCGCGTGTCGCCGCCACGGCGGCCACCGACCAGAACGCGCCGGGGGGTGAGGCGGGACTCAGCCGGTCGTCAGCACTCTGACGGGGGCACCGGCGAGGAAGGCGGTGATGTCCTCCACCGCTTCCGTGTAGAAGGTGCGGTAGTTCTGCTCGGTGACGTAGCCGAGGTGCGGGGTGGCGAGCACGTTCGGCAGGGAGCGCAGGGGGTCGTCGGCGGGGAGCGGCTCGGTCTCGAAGACGTCGAGCCCCGTACCGGCGATCCAGCCCTCGCGCAGGGCGCGCAGGAGTGCCGTTCGGTCGACGATGGCGGCGCGAGAGGTGTTGACCAGGTAGGCGTGCGGGCGCATGGCGCGCAGTTCGGGCTCGCCGAGCAGGCCGCGGGTGCGGTCGGACAGGACGAGGTGGACGGAGACGAAGTCGCTGCGACTGAGCAGGTCCTCCTTGCTTTCCGCCAGTTGAGCTCCGGATTCGGCCGCCCGCTCGGCGGTGAGGTTCTCGCTCCAGGCGAGGACCTCCATGCCGAAGGCGGTGGCGACGCGGGCGACCCGGGTGCCGATCTTGCCGAGCCCGAGCAGGCCCAGGGTCCGGCCGTGCAGGTCCTGGCCGACGGTGGACTGCCAGGGGCCGCCTTCGCGCAGGGCCCGGTTCTCGGCGGTGACGTGCCGGGCGAGGCCGAGGAGGAGTGCCCAGGTCAGTTCGACGGGCGGCGTGGAACTGCTCGCCGTACCGCACACGGTCACGCCCTGGGCGGCCGCCGCGGCGAGGTCGATGGAGGCGTTGCGCATGCCGGTGGTCACCAGCAGGCGCAGCCGGGGCAGGCGGCGCAGGAGATCGGCGTCGAAGGGGGTGCGCTCCCGCATGGCCACGATGATCTCGCAGTCGGCGAGCTCGGCCATGAGCCTGTCCCGGTCGGTGATGTTGTCGCGGAGCGTGCGCACTTCGGCCCGGCCGGCGAGGGGGCTCCAGTCCGCCAGGGTCAGGGCGGCACCCTGGTAGTCGTCCAGCACAGCGCAGTGGAAGGTCATGCGGACATGCTGCCTTTCATCGGTCGCACGTCGGCTGCGGGGGTGGTGGTCGACGGCGACGGTGGCGGCCGGGGCCCGTGTCAGTCCGCCGCGGCTCCGGAAGGCGCTTACGCGTCCGGAGCCGGGGCACCGGGTTCGGCTACAGCTTCTCGAAGAAGAACTCGTGCTTGAGGAACGAGGTGTCGTACTCGTGGCCGGGGTGGGGCGGCAGCAACTGGGAGGCCTGGAACAGGCGCCAGCCGTCTTCCAACGCGGCGAGACCCGTCCTGTACGGCGGCTCGTCGCTGTCCCCGGTCGTGGGACGGGTGCGGCCCGTGCCGTCGTAGCGCGACCATCCCACGACGTCCGAGTCGAGGGCTGACGTGGCGAGGTAGAGCACGAGGACTTGCTGCTTCATGCGTGGCTCCTCAGGGCGGGCCGGTTGCTGACGCGCGTGACCCAGTAGTCGATGTCGAACGAGTCGTCCCCGGTCAGCGCACGCCACAGCAGCACCCGGTTGTGGATCTCCAGGCGGGCGGTGGCCTGCTCGTACCACGGGAAGGAGGTGTCGAGCTCCGCCGTCACGGCAGGGTCTCGCAGGTCGGAGGTGTCCCAGAGCCGCACCTGCGGCACGGTCGGGTTGAAGCGGATCTTGTACATGTAGCGCCGCCGCGCGGTGTCGTTGCGCCGGCCGCTGTGCCAGATCCCGTGGTGCACCAGGACGACGGTGCCGGCCGGACAGGTCAGGCGGGTCTGTCCGCGCAGATTCTGCACCCGCCCGATGTCGGTCTCGTTGACGCGGCGCAGATGACTGCCCGGCACGCTGAGGGTCCCGCCCATGTCGGGGGTGACTTCATGGGGGTAGTACATGAGCTGGACGTCGAAGGCGTCCGGCCGCACGTCGATGATGGCGTCCCCGTGGAGGTCCTGCGCGCTTCCCTCGTGCGGCTCGCGTATGTGCACCGCGTGGTGGTCGACCGTCGGGTCGGGTCCCACCAGGCTTTCGAGAGCGCCGGCCACCGCAGGAAGGGCCAGCAGACGAGGGATGAAGGAGTCCTCGGAAAAGGCCTTGGCCATCGGAGTGCCGTACGGGACCTCCGGTATCCCCGTGGACAGGGTCGCGATGGCCTCGTCGTTCAGGTCCTGCGGCACGACCCCGTCCAGGCGCAGAAACCCCTGCGCGACGAAGCGTGCCACCTGGACGGAGGTGAGCAGCTGTTTGGTGGTTGACATGCGACAAACGTAGAGAGCAACCGCTTGGAAGTGATGGGTTGTAATCGTCGAGCACTGGTAGATTTCCATCCTCATGGAGAGCGTGTCCCTGTGTCTGGACGAGCCGCCCGAGGTGGTGAACGCGGGTGTCGGCGTGCACGGTGTGTCCACCGCGCACGAAGTCTTCCGGCTGCCCGACCTGTGGCAGCTGCACCTGTACAGCTACGTGGGCCGGCTGTCCGTCGGCGGCACCGTCCACCCCATCCGACCGGGACACGTCAGCCTGATCCCGCCGGACACCGAGGTGCACTTCCACTACCAGGGCAGATCGGAGCATCTGTACGCCCATCTGCGGCTTCCCGGCGCCGGGGCCGGGGCCGGGCACCGCGTACCGCTGATGCAGGACGCCCAGGCCGAAGTGCCGTTGCTGGCCGGTCTGTTGAGGCATGCCGTCGCTGCGATGCCCGTGTCCACGACGCGCGCCTCCGCCGAGATCTGGGCGGTGCTGTGGCACGTTGCCCAGCTCACCGGCTCCGACGAGGCCGGGCGGCAGCATCCCATCGTGGTCACCGCGCAGGCGTACATCGAGGAGCATCTGGCCGACCCGCTGCCCGTACCCGTCATCGCTCGGGCGGCCGGAGTCTCGCACACGCATCTGACCCGCCTGTTCCGTGCGGAGACCGGCCTCACGGTCATCGCCTACGTCCGCCACCGAAGGCTAGAGCGCGCCCGCCATCTGCTCCAGGCCTCGACGCTCCCCATCCCCGCCGTCGCCGCCGCCGTGGGCATCGCCGATCTGCAAGCGTTCAACAAGGCCTGCCGCCGCGAGCTGGGGGCAGGGCCACGTGCCGTACGCGCCGCCGGAGTCCCCGTGCAACGAGGCCCGACACACGGCCCGCCCGACCCCTGAAGGGCTGCGGACGGGCAGGCGTCAGCGGCGTCTGCCCGTCCACGGCCCAACAGCCTGACCACTAAAGCTCACCCTCAGCCGCCCCACCCTCGCTCCCTCACCCGGAGGCCGCCCCGGATGAACCTCAGCAGTCACCTCGTCCAGCGCATGCTGCGCCTGCCCCCGCCCGTCACCAGGGACCTGACCGTCGAACGCGACCTGCGCGTCCCGATGCGCGACGGCGCCGTCCTGCTGGCCGACCGCTGGGCCCCGAAGTCCGGCGGCGGCCTGCCGACCGCGCTCATCCGCATCCCCTACGGCAGAGCCGGCCTGGTCGGCGGCCAGATGGCCAGGCCGCTGGCGGAGCGCGGCTTCCAGGTGCTCGTGCAGAGCACCCGCGGCACCTTCGGCTCCGACGGCCCCTTCGACCCGCTCCGGCGCGAGCGCGAGGACGGCCTCGACACCATCGACTGGGTGATCAAGCAGCCCTGGTTCGGCGAGTCGATGGTCCTCTACGGCCTCAGCTACCTCGGCTTCGTCCAGTGGGCCGTCGCCGACGCCGTGCCACCGCAGGTCAAGGCCATGATCCCGATCGTCTCTGAATCAGCTCTCACCCTGGAGTTCCTCCGCGCGGACGGCTTCTCCCTGGAAACCCCGTTCGGCTGGGCGGTCCAGGTCGCAGGGCAGATGACCATCGACTTCGCCGGTCACGCCCTGCCCTCCGAGGACAGCTTCAAGGTGATCATGGCCATCGGCTGCGGTGCCGCCCTGGTCGCCCTGCTCCTGGCCTCCTTCCTCCCCCGTCAGCGCGAGGGCGCCACGGCGCACGAGACCTCCGCCGCAACGGCTGCCCAGAAGGCGTAGGCGTTCCTCTCGCCCTGCCGCGTCCGTTCACCGCTCCGTCCCCACCTGCGGCGCCCCACGAGCAGCAGGGAGGACGACCACGGTCCCCTGCGTCCACGGCGACCGCCCGACCCGGGGCCCACGGGCCTCCCGGCGCCGGTGTCAGTCGCCGACGTCCTCGCGGAGGACCAGGTCGAGCAGCCCGGGGAAGCGCGCGTCGAACTCCTCGCGCCGCAGCCGGTTGACCCGCTTGGGCCCCTCGTCGCGCTGCTCGACGAGGCCGGCGCCGCGCAGGACCGAGAAGTGGTGACTGAGTGCGGCTTTGCCGACCGGCACGTCGAAGCTGCCACAGCTGCGCGTCCAGACGGCGGAGCCCGCCAGCTCGCGGACCAGCTGGATGCGCACGGGGTCGGCGAGCGCGGACAGCGCGGTGAGGACGGACACGTCCTCGGGATGCGTGTGCACCGGCGCCGCACGGTGACTGCCGCCCGCGGCCTGGTTCGACATGCCCCTCTCCTCGCTGCGCAGCCTCGCTGGGACACCCCTGCGGAGCGCCCCACCACTTGCCGAGTGTTCGACGAGCATCTTACAGTGCGAGTGTTCGCTTTTCATTGAACACTCAGAGCACTCAACTCTCAGAACACCCAGTCGAAAGGTGCGTTCCGGCCATGCGTGCAGTCGAGTTTCAGGAGTACGGCGGTCCCGAGGTGCTCAAGGTCGTGCAGGGGGAGACCCCTGAGCCGGGGCCGGGGCAGGTGACCATCGACGCCGCCTATGTGGGCGTGAACTTCGCCGACCTCAAGGCCCGCGCCGAGGGCTACCGGGTGGAATCGCTGCCCTTCCGTCCGGGCCTGGAGGTCTCCGGACGGATCCGGGCCGTCGGCCCCGACGTCGAGGGGCTGCGCCCCGGGCAGGAGGTCGCCGCCCTCGTCAACAGCGGCGCCTACGCGGAGGTGGTCGTCGCCGAGACCGCCACCGTCTTCCCGCTCCCCGAGGGCCTGGACCTGCGCAGCGCCGCCACGCTCCCCACCGTGGTGCCGACGGCGCACGCCCTGCTCCACGAGGTGGGCCGGCTGCGCGCCGGGGAGAGCGTGCTGGTGCACGGTGCCGCCGGAGGCATCGGCACGGTGGCCGGACAGCTGGCCCGCGCGGCGGGCGCCGGCGCGGTGTACGGCGTGGTCTCCTCCGCGTCCAAGGCCGAGCACGCCCTCAAGCACGGCTACGACGAGGTGTTCACGGCCGACTCCTTCCCCGACGACGTCCGCAGCGCCACCGGCGGCAGGGGCGTCGACCTGGTCCTGGACCCGGTGGGCGGCGACGCCCTGCGCCGCGGCCTGGACGCACTCGCCGTCTTCGGACGCCTGGTGTCCTTCGGCAACGCGAGCGGGGCGGCGCCGTGGCAGGTCGGACAGCCCGAGCTCTACGCACAGGGCCGTTCGGTCGCGGGCTTCTCCATCCTGGCTCTCGCGCAGTCCGCGCCCGAGGCGCTGCGCTCGCTCGCCGAGCGCGCCTTCCGCAAGGTCACCGACGGCACCGTGAGTCTTCCGGTCACCGCGGAGTTCCCCCTGTCGGACGCGGCCGAGGCCCATCGGCTGATGGGCGGGCGCACCTCGACGGGCAAGTTGCTGCTGCGGGTGGCCGACTGAGGGACACCGCTGCCAAGACCACGAAAGGCACACCGGCGCAGGACGGACACGCTCCCCGTGTCGAGGGCGATCACTGCGCCGGTGGGCCAGGTCGACGCAGTGGTGCGCGAGCGGCACGGTCCGGCCGAACGGGCCGCGGAGCCGCTCCCCCGCGGCTGACGGGCGGGAGCACGGGCGACGGTCCGGCCGCCCGTGACCCGGCAGATCCTCGTCCACCCCCGGGGCCGCGTGGCCGGGCACGGGCGAGCGACCCGTACGGGCTGTCCCCGCCTGCGTCCGGGCCGGTGGACTGGACATCTCTTCCGGTTCGGTCAGGCGGCGTGGCGGCTGACGGCCTGGACGAGGTGATCGACGTCGTGCTCCGTCGTGGTGAAGGAGGTGACGAAGCGGACGACGCCCGGCTCCCAGCGGTCGTGGTAGAAGGCGTAGCCCTCCGCCAGGAGTCCCTCAGTGACCTGCTGGGGCAGGCGGCAAAAGAGGATGTTGGCATCGGCGGCGCCGAGCAGACCGACTCCGGGTATCGCCTTGAGACCCTCCTGGAGGCGGGCGGCCATGGCGTTGGCGTGGGCCGCGTTGCGCAGCCACAGGTCGTCCCTGAGGTAGGCGTCCATCTGGGCGGCCTGGAAGCGCATCTTGGAGGTGAGCTGGCCGGCCCGCTTGGCGCGGAAGGCGAGTTCGGCGGTGAGGGAGCGGTCGAAGACGACGATCGCGTCGGCGGTCATCGTGCCGTTCTTGGTGGCCCCGAAGGACAGCAGGTCGACGCCGGACCGCCAGGTCAGCTCGGCGGGGGCGCAGCCGAGGGAGTCGACGGCTCCGGCGAAACGCGCGCCGTCCATGTGCAGGCGCAGACCTGCCTCCTGGGCGATGGAGCCGAGGGTGCGGATCTCGTCGAGGGTGTAGACCGCTCCGGTCTCGGTGGCCTGGGTGACACTCACCACGGAGGGTTCCACGCTGTGCACGTCTCCGGCCTTGTGCCGTGCGGCAGCCCGCAGCTCCTCCGGGTCGATCTTGGCGTCGTGCCCGCCGAGCGGGACGAGCTTCGCGCCCGACGTGTAGAACTCGGGCGCACCGCACTCGTCGTTGTTGATGTGGCTCTCGCGGTGGCACAGCACGCTCCCCCAGGGCGGGGTCAGCGCGGCCAGGCTCAGGGCGTTCGCCGCGGTCCCCGTGGAGACCAGCAGGACGTCGACGTCACGTTCGAACACCTCGCTCAGCCGGCGCCTGACCGTGGCCGTGCTGTCGTCCGCTCCGTAGGGCAGGGCCGGGCCGGAGGTCACCGCGGTCACCGCGGTCACCGCTTCGATGATCTCCGGCGAGGTGCCGGCGGTGTTGTCGCTGCTGAAGATGCGTGCCGCGGGGGTGGGCGTGGTGGTGGTCATGATCGGAGGTCCTTGCTGTCGTGGGACGGGCTGTTCTTCTACGGCGGCGGGAGGAAGCGGGCGCTGCGCCGCTGCCGGATCAGCTGTCGCGGCGGTGCCGCGGCGGTGCGGAACCCTCCGGCGGGACGGGTGCCTGTACCGGGTCCACCGCCTGGATGAGCTGCCGCAGGGCGCCGTAGTAGACCTCGTGGTCGGTCACGGCGGGCACGATCGCGGCCAGGTTGCCGGTCAGCGCCGGGAACTCCTCCGGGTCGAGCGCGGCCAGCGCGGTGCGCATGACCGCCTGAGCGGCCTTGGCGTCACGGTGGTCCACGAAGCCGGCGCTGCCGAGGGTGAGCAGGTACATCCGCCGGTACGCGGTGATCGCCTCCTGGGGAGTCATTCCGGCCGCGAGGCTGTCGGCGAGCTGCGGCTCGACCAAACGGGCCAGCAGATGGGGTCCGAGCCAGGGCCGCGTGCCGCGCAGGGCGAGCAGCCCCGGATGGGCCGCCAGCAGCCGGTAGAGCGCGGTGAACCGGATCTCGGTGGCGGTGGCCCAGTCGGTGTCCGACCCGATCTCGGGCAGCTGGGCGGCCAGGTGGTCGAGGCACAGGTCGAGCAGCCCGGCCAGGTCGACGCAACGGCGCTGGAGCGAGGCGAGGGAGATGTCCAGTCGCGATGCCAGCGCACGGAAGGTCAGAGCCTCGGGACCGCCCTCGTCGACGAGAAGGAGTGCGGTTTCGGCGATGCGGTCCGGGGTCGCGCGGTCCAGTGAAGGAGAGTGGCGGGGCATACGAGTCATCGTACGGTACGGCGTATCGAAACCCGCTTCTGTCGGAGCCCGCCCGTCGATCTCGCCGTCGTCGACAGCGCCGGGCACCTGCGGACCGGCCGGCGCCGCGCTGCACGGGATCACCGCGAAACCGACGCGAAACCGACCTTCACCAAGGAGCCGCTGTCAGCCCGATCGACCAGGTTGAGCACGTCTGGGTTTCGGAGGTGCCCGGGCCGGGGTGTCAGTGCCGGCCGATAACGTCACGTCCATGAGTGATCAAGGACAGGCAGTGGTTGTCCGCAGGGCTGAGCACGCGGACATCGGCGGGCTCGTCGCGTGCAGCAGCGCGTTGTTCGCCGAGGACGCCGGGACTCGGGATCCAGGCGTCGACGTCGACTGGCCTCGACAGCACGGGCCCCGGCGTTTCGCCGCCGGCATGGATGATCCACACCGGCTGTTGCTCGTCGCCGACTGTGACGGCGAGGTCGTGGGACACCTCGTCGGTGTGCTGGGGGACGCGTCGGAGATGAAGCCGGTGAAGGTCGCAACGCTGCTGAGCATGTACGTGCGCCCCGAGTTTCGCCGTAGCCGGACCGGAGGGCGTCTGGTCGCGGAGTTCCTCGGCTGGGCGAGGGAGAAAGGGGCCGAAGCCGCGGAGGTGACGGCCTACTCGAGCAACGCCGACGCACTGCGGTTCTATGAGCGCAACGGCTTCGCGCCCCAGTCGGTGACGTTGCAGACGTTGCTGTAGCCGCCGAGCCTGGTGATCCGGCGGGCGCTCGCCGGCCGGATCACCCCTTCCCCGGCGGACGGTCGCAGCCGTGGAGCCGAAGCCTCGGGCACGGGCGCCGGTCCGGGTGGGTCACCGCCGCCCGCCGAACTCCCAGTCATGGACCTCGATGTCGGCGTACCGGTCCGGAGTCAGAACGGCGCGTGCCGTCTCCGCGTCCGTCGCCCGGAGCAGCACCGCCGTACCCAGCCAGGTGGCGCCGTCGTCGGACAGCAGCGGTCCGTACGCGATCAGCTCGTCCCGGCCGGGCGGGACCACGAGGTCGGCGGCCTGCCCCGAGCCGAGGCCGAGCACCAGGTACCGGTTGCCACCACCGCGGCCACCGGGGAAGTCCCACATGGTGCGCCCCAGCATGTTGCGCCGGCGGCGCAGCAGCACGTCCCGGTACGCGCCGGCCTGGTAGTTGGGCTCGTCGAGGGCGAACGCGCGAGCGGCAGTGGAATCCGGCAGGTCGACGATGTGCACGCTGCCGGTGGGCGTGTCACCGTCGGCGGCCAAGGTCGGACCGCGAGCGATCATCTCCGCCGCGTACCGGTCCATGTAGGACCAGTGCTCTTCGAGCAGTTCGTCGCGCAGCGGGAGGGAGCCGGGCCGATCGCGGTGGTAGCAGAAGAACTCCATGCCCGCAGAGCCTTTCCGACGTACGCCGGCATCTCAACGGACTTTCGCGACGACGGACGGTGTGGAGGGTTCCGCGACGTCGACTTCGGTGCGCTCACCGCGTCCGCCGCGAGGGACCGGCGGAAGCGGACCGCGCGGTAGTCTGACGATCATGGCGGACTGGGAGATTCGGCCGGCTTCGGTGGCGGACGTCGAGGCCGTGGCCGAGTTGCGGGCCGTGGTGTTGCGGGCGGATCTTGAGCGGCTCGGGCGATACGACGAGCGGCGGGTGCGGCAGCGACTGCGGGACGGGTTCACGCCGGCGCACACCTGGGTGATCGAGGTGAGCGGCGCGTTCGCCGGCTGCGTGTCGCTGCGGCCGGCCGAGGGCGCCCACTGGCTGGAGCACTTCTACCTGGCCCCGCATCTGCAGGGCAACGGCATCGGTGCGGCCGTGCTGCGCGCGCTGCTGGAGCGGTGCGACCGCGATGGCACCCTGGTCCGGCTGAACGTGCTGCAAGGCAGTGCGGCCCGGCGGCTGTACGAGCGGCACGGGTTCACGCTCGAGAGCGAGGATCCGGTGGACGTGTTCATGGTGCGCGAGCCGGCAGTGGCCTCGCGTGACACATGAAGGAGTCGCCGGTCCGGCCGTCGCCCGCTGCCGCTGGGATCGAGTCACCATCGGCGGACTCCCGCTCGACCGCTCCTGCCGCCTCACGAGTGGCCGACCGGATTGCCCCGCTTGATGCCTGCCTGTTCGGCTTTGACACACGGGCTCTGTCCGACGTCGTGCGACGCGGTGAGCCCCACGGGGCGAGCCGGCCGGCCACAGTGAGCCAGGTCCGCCCGGGTCGTCAGCGGGCCGTGCCGAAGTCCTGCGTCCAGTAGTCGTCGGGCTGCGCGAGGCCGACACCGATCTCCTTGAAAGCGCAGTTCAGGATGTTGGCCTTGTGGCCGGGGCTGGACATCCAGGCCGCCATGACCTTCTCGGGGGTGGCGTATCCGTAGGCGACGTTCTCGCCGTAGGTGCTCCAGTTGTAGCCGGCACCGGTGATCCGTTCGCCCGGGTTCGACCCGTCGGAGCCCGTGTGCGACATGTTCTGGTGGCTCGCCATGTCCGCGCTGTGCGCCTGGGCGGCCTTGGAGAGCTTCGCGTTCAGGGTCACCGCGGAGCAGCCGGCCTTGCTGCGCTCGCTGTTGACCAGGGCCACGACGCGAGCCACGGCTGCGGATGCGGGGGCCGCCGCGCTGGGGGCGCTCGGCGTCGCGGAGGCGGACGCGGTGGGCTGAGGGGCCGCCGTCGAGGCCGGTGCGGTAGCCGTCGGCGAGGCCGGCGCCGAAGGCTGCGCGGTCGGCTCGCCGCCCTTCCACCGGTGGCTCTGGGACGCGTTGGCCCAGTTCTTCCACCGAGCGTGGGAGTCGTTCTTCCACTTGGCGGAGGAGCCTGCGCCCTCAGTGCCCTGATCGTTCGCACAGGCCATGGCAGCGGACGGTACTGCCAGCGTGCTCAATACGACGGCGGCGATGGCTATATGCCGGCGACGCGACGTTCTGCGGTGCTTGCTCATGCGGACCTCGCTCGGTCGGTTCGAGTGCGCCTCCGATGGGCTCGGCTTTACACGGACGCTGTGATGGACGCTGTGCTTGACCTGCGGTGACGCCTTCTGGGGGCCGTCATTGTTGAACCCGGGCGAGCGAGCGGGCAACGCGGGTTCGCCACTATCCGGCCTCGTACTCGGCGGGTTCCCTTGAATCGGGCACAGGGTTGTGCTGACCCGCCCACCGGTGAACCCGGCAACGCCTCACACACCGTCAGAAGAGCGCCCTCGGGGGGCGGTCGACAGGAAGGGCGTCGACCGAATTCTCACGATTAGATCATGTGCGCTGTATGTCCGCTTCCGTGCACCGCATCCCCTATGCCGCCCACGGATGACGTACTACCGAACAGCGTTGATACGGGAAGCCCGCGTGACGCATGTCACGAAGAACGACTGCAACCCTTTCCCGATGCGGGGCGCCCGCAGCCCGGTCGCACTTCACAGACCCGGCCTGTCAGCCCAAAAGGGACGACCTGACCCATGCCACCGTAACGGGTTCCGAGCAGCGATCCGCCCGCCGATCCGCCGCACCGCGCCGGCAGGGCGCCACCACACCGCCCGCCCCGTCCTCCCTCGCGGATGCAGGGCAAAGCGGCCGCAGGCATGGATGCCCCCGGCCGCCCGGGTCAGTCGATCGGGTGCCCCGGGTCGATCGTGAGGGCGTCCGCAAGGCGCAGCAGCGGCCCGCCGTCGTCCTTCTCCTGCCCGCCCGACTGCACCGGGTCCAGGACGAAGCCGACGTGGTCGCCCCCCTCGACGTGCTGCTCGACCCTGCCGACGAACCAAGCGAGCGCATCCTGCAGGACGACAGCCCCGCCGTGCCCCTGTGTCCAGCGGACGTGCGCGAACTTGTCCACCCGGTCACCGGTCTCGCCGCCGAACAGGGCAGCCAGCTCGAACTGCTGCCGTGTCAGCAGATGCACGGCGAGGAAGTCGGCGCGACGGGCCACCTCATAAGTCCGGTTCACTTTCGACAGCCACACCACGAACCGCACCGGCCGCATGGAGCACTGCGAGGCGAACCCCACGAGACAGCCCGCCCGCTCCTCGCCCGCCACCGCCGTCACGATGCACAGATCGGGGTTCAGCCGGTCGATGAAGGGGTCCATGTCCGCCATGCCCATCCTCCTCACGCGCTGTGGCATCCCTCCGCGTACCCGGCGATGCCGCGCCGAGACACCCTCGCCACGCCCCACACTCTGCCTTCCAGCAGCCTGTGAGGCACCCGGAAACGGGGCCTTCCGGACGCACACAGACGCACCGCGAGTCACTGGCCCTCCGCACTTTCAGAGGATCCCGGCACTCCCGGCAACGCGAGGAGCGATCGGGGCCTTCGTGGTGACGTCGTAGGCTCCGGCTTCGAACTGTGCCAGGCGTCGGCGCATTCGCCCCGTCGACCATGGCCAGCTGAAGCTGTTGAGGCCGTTGTCGTCTAGGTAGTAGCTCAAGCAGCCGCCGGCGTTGTAGACGGTGGAGGGCAGCGCCTGCTGGACCTCGGCTCTGAAAGCGGCCTGGACCTCGGGGCGCACGTCCATACTGGCCCAGTCCGCCGACCGGGAGTGGCGTACCGCCGCGGCCACGTACTGCAGTTGGGCTTCGAGCACCATGAAGGCCGAGGAGTGTCCGGTGCCGAGGTGCGGTCCGAGGAGGATGAACGCGTTGGGAAAGCCGCTGACGGTGGTGCCCAGGTAGGCGTCGGGGCTCCCCTTCCAGTGGTCGTCGAGGCTCGCGCCGTCACCGTCGAACACGCGGCGGGCGACGGGCATGTCGAGGATGTGGAATCCGGTGCCCAGGATGATGGTGTCCACTTCGGCGGTGCTGCCGTCCGCGCCGACGACCCGGTTGCCCTGGACGCTCTCGACCGCGGTGGCGTGGACGCTCACGTTGGGTCGGGTGAGCGCGGGATAGTACGTGTTCGACAGCAGCAGGCGTTTGCAGCCCAGGGTGTAGTCGGGGGTCAGCGCTCGGCGAAGCTGCGGGTCCTTGACCGTTGCCCTGAGATGCAGGTCCCCCACCTTCTGCACCGCGCGCAGGAGGGCTGGGTGCCGGAACCCCACTCCCAGCGTTTCCAGCGCCGCGTACTCCGCGGTGCGCAGAGCTCGTTGCGCCGCCGGGAAGCGTCGCATGAGGAGGCGTTCGACGCGCGGCACGTGGTGGTCCGGTTTGGGCAGCACCCACTGGGCCGTGCGCTGGAACAGATGCAGCCGGCTCACCAGCGGCTGGATCGCCGGGACGAACTGCACGGCCGACGCACCGCTGCCGACGACGGCCACGCGCGCTCCTTCCAGCTCGTGGTCGTGGCGCCAGCGAGAGGAGTGGAAGACCTCCCCGGGGAAGTCGGCCAGGCCGGGGATGTCGGGGGTCAGCGGCTCGTGCCAGGGGCCCGCGGCCGCGATCAGGAAGCGGGCGGTGTAACGGTCGCGGGTCGTCTCGACGTGCCAGCGGGCTTCGTGCGGGTGCCACTGTGCCCGTGTGACCTCGGTACCGAAGCGGATGAGTGGCGTGATCCCGTACGCGGCCGCCGTGTTCTGGAGGTAGGAGCGGATCTCGGCCTGGCCGGCGAAGGCGCGCGTCCACTCGGGGTTGGGCGCGAAGGAGTAGGAGTACAGGGCGGACGGGACGTCGCACGCGCAGCCCGGATAGGTGTTGTCCCGCCAGGTGCCGCCGAGGGTGTCCGCCTTCTCCAGGAGCACGAGGTCCCGCACGCCTGACCGCCGCAGCGTGACAGCGGCGCCGATGCCGGACATCCCACTGCCGATGACCAGCACCTCCACGTCGTGGGTCTCGGAGGTGCGAGCTGCCTTCGGGGCTTCAGGTCGCGGCCGGTCGGGCTCCTGCCGGGGCGCGGGAAGGCGGGGGCGTGGCACGGCTGTCGGGAGGGCGTCGCGGACAACGGTCCGTGTTGTGCGCAGAGATGTCTCCAGCACGGCCAGACGGCGCCGGGGGTCCATGAGGTTGCCGCCCATCGTGTTCAGGTCGGCGGCTGTGGGCTCGATGCGGATCACACGGGTGCCGGCCCCCCGCAGCACGGCACACTCGGCGTTCAGGGTGCGGGTCATGACACGGCGTAAGGCAGCCTCGGCCCGGCCGGGTCCGCTGCGACGTCCCGGAGCGACGGAACTCATCGGCGCCACGACGTACACCTCGTCGAGTCCACGGGGCACCAGCAGATCGGCCGAGGTCGGGGAACTGATGCCGCCGTCGGCGTAGAGGCGGCCGTCGATGCGCACCGGCGGGAACCATCCGGGGATCGCCCACGAAGCGCGGAGCGCGTCGCGCAGGGCGGCCTCCGGGGCCTCAGGGTGCCCGAGGAGTCGGCGTCGGCCTGTTTCCAGATCGGTCGCCACCAGCCAGGTCGCGGGGTGGGGGACCCATGCGCCATCGGGCGCCAGGTGGTCGGCCAGGGCCGCCAGCCATGCGGCATCGCCGCGCCCTCGTGGCAGCAAGCCGGACAGCCCGGTCAGTGCGGGGACACCACCTCCCAGCGCCCGCCGTGCCAGCCGTGGTGATCCGAGCAGAAGCGCCGGCCGCGGGGGCGTACGGCGGGGCGGATGCGCGAAGTGACGTGCCAGTTCCGGGCGGGCGTCCTCAGCGGCGATCTGCGCCGCCAGCAGCTCCGACACACCGATGCCTGCGCCCAGCATCGCCGCCACTTCCGCCCCGGCCGAGGTTCCCACCAGGACGTCGGCGCTCCGCAGGTCCCATGACACGGCCTGCTGCAGCGAGTGCAGGGCGCCGATCATCCAGGCGGTGCCGAGGGTGCCCCCGCAGCCGAGGACCAGGCCCCGGGAAGGAGCAGTTCGCGTGCCGTTCGTGGTCACTGAGCTCTCCGTCCGTTCAAAATACCGACGAGATCTGGATACTAGCGGTATTCGTAATCGAGGACAGCCCAGGGCGGAGATAGGATCCGAGAGCTCCAAGGCTTCAGCGGAAGCCGTGCAGGACGGACAGGGGAAACAGGACATGGCCCGCCTCAGCCGCGTCGAGAGTCAGGAACTCACTCGCGAGCGGCTGGTCGCCACCGCACGGACCCTGTTCCTGCGGAACGGCTACGCGGCCACCTCTCTCAGTGACGTCGCGGAGACGGCCGGCTACTCCAAGGGCGCGGTCTACTCCAACTTCCGCAACAAGGACCACCTCTGCCTCGCCGTCCTCGACGACATCCGCGCGGAGCAGCTGGCGCTGCTCACGGACTCCGTCATGGGCGACGGCCCGGCCGACGACCGCCTCGCCGCCTTCACCGCATGGGGCGAAGCGCATATAGGCGACGAGGCCTGGACGACGTTCGAGGTCGAGTTCCTCACCCGGGCCCGTCACGACGAGGAGCTGCGACAGGAGATCACGGCTCGCGTCGAGATGATCCGGAACGTGCTGGCCCAGCTCCTCGAAACTCTGGCCGAGGAGTTGGACGCCCGCTTGACCATGCCCGCCGACCGGGCCGCGACGACGCTGCTCAGCCTGGGCATCGGGCTGGGAATCCAACGGGTCGCCGACCCCGCCGTTCCCACGACGGTCCTCACCGACACCCTGCGTCTCATCCTGGGACTCACCCCCTGAACAGGGGACGTGTGACCTCAGGTGGGGTCCGCGGCGCGCAGACCGGGTACCGGCCCAGCCGGCCCACTCGCCGGAGGGGCGGTCCGCCAGGACCGCCCCTGAGACCCACCCGGCTCAAGGCGGCGCGGGCGCCTATTGTGGAGACATGGGCGGAATCGTCGTCGTGTACGAGTTCGACAAAGCGATGGCCAAGCGCTCCTCCTCAGGGACAGCGGCTGGTGAGGGACGTTCCGTCCGCAGGGTGCACGCGGCGCCCTCCGCGCCGGGGGCGCCCGCCGTGACGGGGCCGCGGACTCTCTGCGGCAAGGACACCTTCGCCATGGAGACGGCCTCCTGGAAGTCCTTCGAGCATCCCGGTGCGCCCTGGTACCCCGCGCAGTACGCAGCCGTGGTCTGCGCCGACTGCGATGCCGTGATCGAGACCTGACCGCCCGGCGTCCTCCTCGGCGTTCCACCGCTCAACGGCCTTGTTCCACACACTCCTTGAAGTGCTCCAGGTCGCTGCGGACGAGGCGTTCGATCGCGTTCGCCTGGGCGAATCCCTTCGGCCCGCCGAAGGTCTCCCTGACCGTGTCGGGGTCGTACTCGAGCCGTGCCTGGACCCGGGTGCTGTTCCGGTCGATCGACTGCAACGAGAAGGAACCCAGCAGTTCGGGGGCGCCGGTGGTGTGCCACTCCATCACGCGTTCCCCTGTGCGGTCGGAGACCTCGGCCTCCAACTCCCGGACCTGGCCGCCGGCTTCGACGTCCAGACGCGCTCGGCCGCCCGCCTCCGTACGGGCCTCGCGCACTCCTGCCACGAAGCGCGGATAGTCCCCCACCCGGTGCAGGCCGTCCCAGGCCTCGTCGATCGGAACTCCGACGTCGACGTGTTCTTCGAGGGTGCTCATGGTCCACCTCCATGCTCGGCTCACGACGCATGGCCTTCTACGTCCAGTGTGCGCGCATCGCCGCGACCACGACGGCGAGGACCTACTCGTCCCCGACGCGGACGACCGCCAGGGTGATGTTGTCGGGGCCGCCCGCCTCGATGGCGGCCTTCCACAGCTCGAAGGCCGCCCGGCCGTCGTCGTGCTCCCGCATCACCGCGTCGAGCACGTCCTCCGTCACCGGGTCGGTCAGACCGTCGGTGCAGATCAGGTAGCAGTCGTCGGAGGACAACGACACGGCCGCCACATGGGGATGTATGGGACGGTAGCCGGGCACACCGCCCAGGCACTGGGTGACAAGGGACGTGGTGCGCTGCCCGGGTCGCAGCGGGGGACTGTCGTCCACACTCACCTGGCGCAGCCCGTCGCGGGAGGCCGCGTAGACCCGGCTGTCCCCCACGTTGAACACCAGCAGCGAGCCGGACTGCACGACGACGCCGGCGAGGGTCGTCCCCATGGTCGCCAGTTCCCCTCCCTCGTCGCCGCCCGAGGCCTCGTACACGGCGCGGTTGCAGGCGATCAGGGCGTCACGGACAGCGCCCTCGCTGCTCAGTGCGGGGCCTCTCGCGGCAAGCCAGCGGGCGGCGAGGGCGCTGGCCACGTCGCCGCCGGGCTGTCCGCCGAGCCCGTCGGCGACGGCGACGGCAAGGGGCGTCCCGAGCGGGAAGACAAGGGTCTGCGGATTCTCGGTCACGGTGGCGCACAGGGTCCACGGGCCGACGGCGAGGCTGTCCTCGTTCCGCTCACGGAGCAGCCCCGGATGACTCAGCGCACTCACAGCGACGTACCGCACGGAATGCCACCGCCCTCCCGCACCGGGCTCACCCCCGGAGATCGGGCTCCTCGTCCAAGTCTAGTGCCGCGGCAGGCAACGTTTGCCCGTTGAGGAGCGGGGTCCGGTGCGTGCTCTCGGTGTGCCGGCCGGAAGCCCTCGTACTGGATGTACTTGGGCTTTCGGCCGGTGCGGCGAGAGGGCGTGCCGGGCGTCGCGACGGGGCGAACGTTGCCTGTCGCGGCACTAGGTCGCTCCCCGCTCACGCGGATTCCTGGAGGACGACCGCCGGCTCGATGGACGCCCACCGTGTTGATCAAGGTCGGTGCTATTCTCTGCTGCTCCTCCGTGCGGGAGAGCCGCCAACCACGGCGTCCAACGGTGAAGGATCATCATTGACCTCCATACCGGGAGCCGGGCGTGACCGGCTGCCCTCGCTGACCGGGCTGCGTTTCTGGGCGGCTCTGCTCGTCGTCCTGTACCACCTGTCCCGTCAGGTCGGACCGGTCCCCGGACTCAGCGAGACGGTCTGGTACGGCCGCAGCGGTGTGACGTTCTTCTTCGTGCTCTCGGGCGTCGTGCTCGCCTGGACCTATGACGGCGCGCGGGTGCCCGCACGGGTCTTCCTGTGGCGGCGCTTCGCCCGGATCTGGCCGCTGCTCGCCGTCAGCACCGCCTTGTCGGTCGCCGTGTGGGCGGTCATGGACCGTGCCGTGTCGCTCAAGGCGGTGGCCGCGACCCTACTGCTGGTGCACGCCTGGTTCCCGCAGCCGGTCATGTTCACCGGGGGCAACCCGGCGGCCTGGTCGCTCAGCGACGAGGCCTGGTTCTACCTCACCTTCCCCGCGCTGCTGGCACTGTTCGCGGGCCGGCGCGCCCGGGTCTGGGCATGGACGGCGGTCGCCGTCACCTGCGCTGCCCTCGTCCTGTGGGTGGCCCTGTCCGGCCTGCCCGCCACCACGCGCAACTGGGCACTCGACTACCTGCCGCTGACCCGCTTCCTGCAGTTCGTGCTGGGTGTCGTGGCCGGGCTCGCGCTCAAGCGCGGCCGGCGGCCTCCCCTGCCCCTGCCGGTGGCCGTCGCGCTGGTCATCGGCTGGCACCTCGCGCTGATCCCCTGGTCGAACGCGGTACCCGACGCGCTCTGGTACAGCCCGTACAACGCCTCGCAGTGGCTGTCGGCGCCCCTGTTCGCCGCGCTGATCTGCGCCGCCGCCCGGGCCGACCTCGACGGTCGGCGCACCGGGCTGGGCGGGCCGTGGATGATCCGGCTGGGGCACTGGTCGTTCGCCTGGTACCTCATCCACGAGATCGTGATCCGGGCCGCCGTGTTCGAGTGGGGCAAGCCCGCCCCGGGCAGCGACACACTGGTGTTCTGGGCAGGTGTCCTGGTGGTCAGCCTGGCCGCCGCCGGTGCGGCCTACCACTGCGTGGAGCACCCTGCCGAGCGATGGCTGCGAGGCCGCCGCCCGGGCCGGTCCTCCGGGGCCTCCGTCCTCCCGCCCACCGAGCCCGACCGGACCATGACCAGCCGGTGAAGGCGTCTGGATGATGTTCCCCCGCGACCGCGATCAGTGAGCGCGGGGCCACGTCACCGGCGGCGAGCGAGGCGGCCGTCGGCATGATCCGGCGGTCTTGCCCGGTATTCGTTCATGGTGCGACACTTCGGAACCGTTGCCTGCCCGCGAACCTGTCGGTGCACCAGGCACTGCCCCGCACAACCGGCTGACGTCGAGAGCGAGGGAGTGGGTGTGTTACGCACGCGAAGACCGTTACGTACGCGGATACGTACGCGAAGGTTCAGGCGGGGTCCCGGCGTCGCGGCCGCGGCCGTCCTCGCCCTGGTGCTCGCCGGCTGTGGTGGTGGCGGTGAGCCGGCGGGCAGTGGCTCTGCCTCCCCCGCGAAGCTCGACCCACAGGCGGATCTGAGCAAGCAGCGGCTCACGGTGTCGAACTGGGACGGCTATATGCCGGAGGACCTGCCCGCCCGGTTCAAGGCCTCCGTCGGCCCGTCCGTCACGGTCACGAAGCACGCCACCAACGAGGAGATCGTCGCCAGGCTGACCGCCGCCTCCGGCAGCGGTGTCGACGTGGCGTTCGTGTCGGGGCAGTACGCGCAGGCCCTCGCGGCGCAGGGTCTGCTCGAACCCATCCACCGCGACCTGGTCCCCAACCTGAAGAACCTCGATCCGCTGGCGTCCCGGCTCGCTCACGACAAGGGCAACCGGTACTCCGTCCCTTACACCTGGGGCACCACCGGGCTCTGCTACCGCAAGGACCTCACCGGCTACACCCCCGACAGCTGGAACGATCTGCTGAAGCCGCGGGACGGGCTGAAGAAGAAGATCACCATGCTGAAGACCGAGCGGTGGCTCTTCCTCCCGGCGCAGAAGGTGCTCGGCTACTCCGTGAACACCACCGACGGGCAACAGCTCGCGCGGGTCAAGGAGTTGCTGCTGAGCGCCAAGAAGGGGCTCCTCGCGTACGACGACACCACGTTCGGGGACCGGCTCAAGTCCGGGGAGGCGGCGCTGGTGGAGGCCTGGGACGGCTGGTGCCCGACCGACGACGAACGGATCGGGTTCGTCGTGCCGAAGGAGGGCAGCGACCTGTGGGCCGACACGATGGTCGTCCTGAAGTCGTCGAAGAACAAGGAGGCGGCGCACGCCTTCATCAACTACGTCCTCGACGCGAAGGTGCACTCCTGGGTCGCGTCGAACATCTTCTACAAGGTTCCCAACCCGGCGGCCATGGCGGAGATCGATCCCGCCCTGCTCAAGCGGTATCCGGCCCTCGCCATGACGGCTGAGGAACTGCTCGAGGGCGAGTCCGTCGTCGACCTCGGGAGCGCCTCGGCGGACTACACGCGGATCGTCACGGAAGTCACCGCGGGCTGATGAGCGGCGGTCTGCTGAAGGCGGGCTCGGCGGTGCGTGCGCGAGCCCGCCTGGCTCTCATCGGTCCGGGTTTCTCGTACCTGGTCGTCCTGCTGGTGCTGCCGCTGGCCCTCGTGATCGGCTACAGCGTCTTCCGGCGGGGCCGGTTCGGCGGGATCGCGTACGAGGACGGGCTGACGAGTGACAGCTTCGCGAGGCTCGCCGATCCCCTGTACGTGGGCGTCCTCACCGACTCGCTGCGGATCGCGGGCATCACCACGCTGCTGGCGCTCGCTCTCGGCTATCCGACGGCGTACGCGATCACCCGGCTGCCGGCGCGATGGCGTACGGTCGCCCTGGTTCTGGTCGTGCTGCCGTTCTGGACCAACTTCCTGATCCGTACGTACGCCTGGATCGTGCTGCTGTCCAGCGAGGGCGTGGTGAACAGCGCCCTGACCGGCATCGGGCTGATCGACCGGCCGCTGGAGCTCCTGTACACCGAGACGGCCGTGGTCCTGGGGCTGCTCTACGCCTATCTGCCGCTGATGGTGCTGCCGCTGTACTCGGCGATCGAGCGGGTCGACCCGCGGCTGCTGGAGGCCTCGGCCGATCTGGGCGCGCGCCCGGTCCGTACGTTCGTGAGCGTGACGCTTCCGCTGACCCTGCCCGGTGTGCTGACCGGCTGTGTCTTCGTCTTCGTGCCCAGTCTCGGCAACTTCGTGGTGCCCGAACTGCTGGGCGGCGGGCGCACGGTGATGGTCGGCAACCTGATCAGGGATCAGTTCCTGAGCGCGCGGGACTGGCCGTTCGGTTCGGTACTGGCCCTCGCTCTCATGGCGTTCCTGGTGCTGCTGCTCATGGCGCAGGCCTGGGCGGGGCACCGGCTGGGGGGTCGTCGCTGATGCGCCGGCTGGGGGGACTGCCGTTGTGGCTGACGTACGTGTTCCTCTACACGCCCGTCGTCGTGCTCGTGGTGATGTCGTTCAACCGGTCCGAGAGCCCTTATGAGTGGGGCGGGTTCGGGACGGGCTGGTACGGCACGCTGGTGCGCGACGACGAGGTGCTGCGGGGTCTGGCCAACACGGTGATCGTGGCCGTGGGGGCCACCGGTCTGTCCACCGTCCTCGGCACACTGCTCGCCGTGGGCCTGGCCCGCCACGCGAGCCGGTCACGGCTGTTGCAGGCCCTGTCTGTGATGCCGGCCGTTCTGCCGGACATCGTGCTGGCGATCGGCCTGCTGGCCTTCTACTCGCTGATCTCGGCGACGCTCGGCCTGCACTCGGTCCTGCTCGCGCACACCGTGTTCGGCCTGGCCTTCGTCACGGCTGTCGTACGCGCCCGGATCGCCCACGTCGACCCGTCGTTGGAGGAGGCCTCACGCGACCTCGGCGCGGGCGAGGTGACCACGTTCCTCCGGGTGACCCTGCCGACGCTCGCTCCGGGGATCGTGGCGGGCGCGCTGCTGGTGTTCACGCTCTCGCTCGACGAGTTCGTCATCGCCTTCTTCACCGCCGCGCCCCAGGATCCCACGCTGCCGATCGTCGTCTACTCGATGATCAGGTTCGGGGTGACCCCGGAGATCAACGCGCTGGCGACCCTTCTGCTGGCGGTCAGCTTCACCGCGGTGATCGCCGCGCAGCGGGTGAGCCGGCTCACGGAGGCGCTGTGAGTACGGCGCCGGCCCTGGTGCGGATCGGGGGTGTGAGCCGCAGGTTCCGGGACACCGTGGCCCTGGACGGCGTCGACCTGGACATCGCGGCGGGTGAGTTCTTCGCGCTGCTCGGCCCCAGCGGCTGCGGGAAGACGACGCTGCTGCGCATCCTCGCCGGGCTGGAGCATCCGGACAGCGGCACGGTCACCCTCGACGGGCGGGATCTGCTGGGCGTGCCCGCGCATCGGCGCCCGGTCAACCTGATGTTCCAGTCGTACGCCCTGTTCCCGCACATGAGCGTGGAGAGGAACATCGCGTACGGGCTGGCCCGGGAGCGGTTGCCCCGGGCCGAGATCCGCGAACGGGTCGCGGCGGTCCTCACCACCGTCGGGCTCGGCGCGGAGGCGCGGCGCATGCCGCACCAGTTGTCCGGCGGGCAGAGGCAGCGGGTCGCGCTGGCCCGCGCGATCGTCAAGCGGCCCCGGCTGCTGCTGCTCGACGAGCCGCTGTCGGCGCTGGACAAGAACGTCCGCGCGGAGATGCAACTGGAGCTGAAGCGGCTCCAGCACGAGGCCGGCATCACCTTCCTCGTCGTCACGCACGACCAGGAGGAGGCGATGTCGCTCGCCGACCGTATCGCCGTCCTGGACCGGGGGCGGGTCCTGCAGGTCGACACCCCCGTCGGGCTGTACCGGCGTCCGCGGGGCAGGTTCGTCGCCGGCTTCGTCGGCTCCAACAACCTCTTCTCCGGGCGGCTGCTGGCCTCCGGCGGGCTGGAGGTGCCGGGGGTCGGTGTCCTTCCGGCTCCGGTCGGCGCGGAGTCAGGAGCGTCGGCGGGGGCCTCGATCGTCGCCGTACGCCCCGAAGGCGTCCGGCTCGTCGCCGTGGACGCGCTCGGCCCGGAGGGCACGGACGCTGTCCTGTACGGGACGGTCCTGGACGTCAGCTTTCACGGCGGCTCCTCACGGATCGCGGTCACCGTCCCCGGTCTGGAGACTCCGGTCCTGGTCACCACGTCGGGTCCGGCCACGGTGACCGCGGGCACCCGCGTCGCCCTGTCCTGGGATCCGGACAGCGCGGTCCTGATCGAGACGGAAGAGACGAACCGAAAGGTGGGTGGACAGACCCCGTGCGACCCCTGACGATCCTCTTCGCACCGGAGAGCGCGTACGGTCCGACGAACAACTGCGTGGGCATCGGCGACGTCCTGCGCCGCCGGGGACACCGCGTGGTGTTCGCGGCCGAGGCGTCCTGGAAGGGCCGGCTCACCGCGCTCGGTTTCGAGGAGGACCTGGTCGACCTGGCTCCACCGCCCGAACAGCCCCAGGACGCGGGCCAGTTCTGGAAGGACTTCATACGGGACACCGCTCCCGAGTTCAGGAAGCCGACGATCGAGCAGCTGGGGACGTGGGTCAAGCCGGTCTGGGACGAGCTGATCTCCGGCGCCCGGTACTGCGAGCCGCAGCTGAAGGAGATCGTCGACCGGGTCCGCCCCGATGTGATCGTCGAGGACAACGTCGTCTGTTTCCCCGCGCTCACCACGGCGGGCGTGCCCTTCGTCCGGATCGTCTCCTGCAATCCGCTGGAGGTGAAGGGCGAGCACGTTCCCCCGCCCTTCTCCGGGTATCCGGTCGACGACCGCACCGGCTGGGCCCGGTTCCGCGCCGAGTACGAGCGCACGCACCGCTCGACATGGGCCGCCTTCGACACCTGGGTGACGGAACAGGGCGCACGGCCACTGCCCGACCTCGAGTTCGTCCACGAGGGCGACCTCAACCTCTATGTGTATCCCGAGATCGCCGACTACACCGACGCGCGTCCGCTGGGCACCGGCTGGCACCGGCTGGACTCCTCCGTCCGGGAGACCGACGAGGAGTTCACCCTGCCGTCGGAACTGGCCGACCCCCCGGGCGGTACGGACGGCAGCGCGCTGATCTACTTCAGCCTCGGCTCGCTCGGCTCCGCCGACGTCGACCTCATGCGCAGGGTCATCGCCTCGCTGGCGCGCACCCCGCACCGCTACATCGTCTCCAAAGGCCCGCTGCACGACGAGATCGAGCTCCCGCCCACCATGTGGGGCGCCGAATTCCTGCCGCAGACGCGGATCCTCCCGCTGGTCGACCTCGTCATCACCCACGGCGGGAACAACACGACCACCGAGTGCTTCCACTTCGGCAAACCGATGATCGTGCTCCCGCTGTTCTGGGACCAGTACGACAACGCCCAGCGGGTGACCGAGCTCGGCTACGGCGTCCGGCTCGACCCGTACCGTTTCACCGACGACCAACTGCACGACGCCCTGACGAAGTTGCTCGGCGACACCGAAATGCGCGCCACCTTGGCCAAGGCCTCGGAGACCATCCGCGCCCGCGACGGACTTCGTACGGCCGCGGATCTGATCGAGCGGGCCGCGGCGGGCTGAAGCCGGCTGGACGCAGGCGCGGTGGTCCGGTGGGACCTGGGCTCAGCCGGTCACCGTGATGGTGGAGTTTCCGCTGCTCCGGTAGCCCTCCGTCGCGAGGATCATGTAGTAGCGGAAGCTGCCCAGTGCCATTCCGGCGCGGGCCCAGGCGTCGAAGTGGTTGCCGGTGGTGATGGTTCCGCCGGTCTTCTTCGCTCGCCGAACGCTCCAGTACTGGTTGAAGGTTCGCACGCCTTCGACGGAGGGGGCGTTGTACCGCGTCGTCTGATAGATGTCGTACGTGCCGCCGTCGCTGGTCACGGCTCCCTTGTACGTTCCCGTGGGCCGGTAGGTGCCCCAGTTGTCGACGATGTAGTACTCCACGAGCGGGTTCGACGTCCAACCGTAGAGGGTGAGATAGCCGTTGCCGGAGGGGTTGAAGCTGCCCGAGTACTGCACCGTCCTGCGTCCGCCGGTGCTCCAGCCCTTGCCGCAGACGAAGTTGCCGCAGTTGGTCCAGGAGGTCCGGTAACTGCCGCCGGACGCCAGGGTCATGGCGACCGAGCCGCCGCCGTCGGTCCAGAACGAGTAGTAGAAGCCGTTGTTGGTGCCGGTCTGGTTCGTGGTGATGGTCGTGTCCGCGTGGGCGGTGGCCGGTAAGAGCAGTCCGGACGCGGGGGCCAGGACGAGAGCGCCGGCGCCACCGAGGAGACTCCTGCGGCTGATCCGGCGGGCGGTTGCGTCGTCCTCGTGCATGCTTCCTCCTCGTGACGGGGGGTGGGGGGCCGAGCACCGTGGGGCTGTCGGTGCGGTCAGTGTTGGATCGGCCCGCAGGACTGTCAACAGTTTCGGCATGGATTACGAAAGGCTTCTCGGAGACGAGGAGCGCCATGAGTTGCATTGAAGCTGGCCAGAGGCCCGTTTTGCCGATCATTCTGGAATCATTGGCGGAATACTCGATTCGGCCATTCGTAATCCAGGGTCAAATCGTCGAATGTTTCGGAACACCATTCCGATCGTGCCATTCCGATCGTGCCGCAAGCACCGACGCCCGCGACGGGGCCGCCCCGTACGGCCGGCGCGTGAAGGCGCCGACGTCCGCCCACCGTCGGCCTTTCGATGGTCTCGACCAGACCCACCTCGGGGTGCAGGTGAGCGAGAGTTCCCATAACGTGTTATTTGGAGGGTTTTCAGGGGGTTCTTCTCTCGTATCCGTCTCGCCAACTCCGCCCACGGGAAGCCGAAGTGACGGCGGGGCTGCCCAAGGAGTATCGCGATGAGCAAGCAACGACGTGCCGCGCGGCGTTCCGCGGCCGGGTACCGTACGTCATTCCTCTGGCGGATCGTCACCCGCGGTGCCGAATTCGTCGACCGGCGCGTCGGATGGGACAGGTTGCCCGTCCTTCCCGGCCTGCTGACGCTCCTCGGGCTGCGGGTCAGGCTGCGGCAGAAGAACCTCCACGACACCGGTCGGCTGCCCTCGGTGAATCTGCCCGATCCCGCGCCGCCCTCCGAGAGTCACAAGGTCAACCGGACCGCCGACGGCAGTCACAACGATCTCGGCGAGCCCCGGATGGGCATGGCGGGCACCCGCTTCGGCCGGAACATCCCGCTGGACCGGATCGCCGCGACCACACCGCAGGAGGTCCTGTCCCGGCCGAATCCTCGGGAGGTCAGCCGCGCCCTGCTCACCCGTGACGGTCTCACCCCGGCCGAGTCGGTCAACTCGCTGGTCTCCGCCTGGCTGCAGTTCATGGTCCGCGACTGGTTCAGTCACGGGACGAGCCCCGCGGAACGGCCCTGGGAGGTGCCCCTCATGGAGGACGACCCGTGGCCGGAGCATCCCATGCGGATCATGCGGACACCGGACGACCCGACCCGCGACCCCGATGCGCCCGCCGGGACGCCCGACACCCGCGTCAATGTGTCCTCCCACTGGTGGGACGCCTCACAGATCTACGGGACGAACGAGACCGAGCAGCGCCTGATGCGCACCGGCGAGTCGGGCAAGGTCCATCTGTGGGACGACGAGCAGTCGCCGTTCCCCTCGGACCCTTCGCGCGACCCCTCGCGGGTTCCCGGCTTCTGGCTGGGGCTCGCCATGATGCAGAACCTGTTCGCGCGCGAGCACAACGCGATCTGCGACCACCTGCACGGCGTCTACCCCTCGTGGAACGACGAGGAACTGTTCCAGCGCGCCCGGCTCGTCAACGCGGCTCTCCTCGCCAAGATCCACACGGTGGAGTGGACACCGGCCGTGATCAGTCATCCGACCACCGTGACGGCGCTGCGCGCCAACTGGTGGGGCCTCGCGGGCGAGCGCGTCCACCAGTTGTTCGGCCGGGTCAGCCGGAGCGAGGTCATCAGCGGCATCCCCGGCGGCGCTACGGACCACTACGGCGTCCCGTACGCCCTCACCGAGGAGTTCGTGGCCGTCTACCGCATGCATCCGCTGATCCGCGACGAATGGCATCTGCGGTCCGCCGACGACGACGCGACCCTGCGTCACTGCACCCTGCGGGACATCTCGGGGCCGGGGGCGCTGAAGGTCCTGGAGACCACCGGCATGGCCGATCTGCTCTACAGCTTCGGCACGCTCCATCCCGGACTGGTCACCCTGCACAACTTCCCCAGGTTCCTGCAGGAGTTCGAGCGTCCGGACGGGCATCTTCAGGATCTCGCCGCCACCGACATCCTGCGCTCCCGGGAGCTGGGTGTCCCCCGCTACAACGAGTTCCGGCGGCTGCTGCGGCTGAAGCCCGCGGGGAGCTTCACGGAGCTGACGGGCAATCCGGCGTGGGCCGAGGAGGTCGAGCGGCTCTACGAGGGCGACATCGAGAAGGTCGACCTGATGGTCGGGCTGTACGCGGAGAAGCTGCCGGCCGGCTTCGCCTTCAGTGACACGGCGTTCCGCGTCTTCGTCCTCATGGCCTCCCGTCGGCTGAACAGCGACCGCTTCTTCACGGAGTACTACACCCCTGAGGTGTACTCCAAGGCCGGCATGGCCTGGATCGACGACAGCAGCATGACCACGGTGCTGCTGCGTCACCACCCGGAGCTGCGTACGGCTCTCGCCGGGCTGACGAACGCCTTCCTGCCGTGGCACACCGCGGGCGGACGGTGAACCGGCACCGACGCGGTGGGCCGGACTCCCCGCCCGTGTTGCGGGACGCGGGGAACCGGGGCGGAGCGGGAGGCGTTGTCGTCCGTGAGTGAGGCGGTCCCGTCCGGACCGCCCACCGGCCGAAGGGACGGGGACGACGTGGTGAGTGACAAGGCCCGGAAGCTGTTCGAGGCGCTCGACCTCGACCAGAACGGGACCCTGACCCGCGAGGAAGTGATCATCGCCTTGCGGACGAAGGGCCCGTCTCTGGCCGCGTCGGGGGTTCTGCCGTTCTGGGGGCTGGGGGACGTGGATGCCTCGTCCGCGCTGTTCGACGCCGCCGACCAGAACGGGGACGCGGTCCTGACCCTGGAGGAGTTCGCGGCGGTGGTGGACCGTCGTTTCGGCTGGCGCTGACACACCGGCGGCGCGGCCGCCCGCCGTCACCGCGGCGGGCGCCGTCCCGCCTGGTCAGGGGCGGCCGGTGGTGCGACGCTGGAGTGGAGAGGAACCCGGGAGGGCCGATGGGACGCGACGTCCCGGCACTGGTCTTCACCCGCGAGGACCGCCGCCGGTACCGGAACAAGATGCAGGAGTGCCTCGACGCGTTCGCACAGATGCTGCGCGAGGCACGGTTCGAGTCCGAGCGGCCCCAGGTGGGGCTGGAGATCGAGCTGAACCTGGTCGACGACGAGGCCGAGCCGGCGATGCGCAACACCGATGTGCTCGAAGCGATCGCCGATCCCGCCTGGTCCACCGAGCTGGGCCGGTTCAACCTCGAGATCAACGTGCCGCCCCGTCGTCTGACGGAGGGCGGCCCCGACGACTGGGAGTCCGAGATCCGCGCCGCGCTGAACCACGCCGAGCAGCGTGCCGGTTCGGTCGGCACGCATCTGATCACGATCGGCATCCTGCCCACACTGCGGCAGCAGGACGTCGTCGAGGGGACGCTGTCGGAGAACCCGCGCTACCGGCTGCTCAACGACCAGGTGTTCGCGGCGCGGGGCGAGGATCTGCTGATCGAGGTGGACGGCGCCGACCGGCTGCGGACCTACGCGGACACGATCACTCCGGAAGCCGCGTGCACCAGTACCCAGTTCCACCTTCAGGTGTCCCCGGAGGAGTTCTCCGGCTACTGGAACGCGGCGCAGGCGATCGCCGGGGTCCAGGTCGGGCTGGCGGCCAACGCGCCGTTCCTGTTCGGCAAGGAGCTGTGGCACGAAACCCGTATCCCGCTGTTCGAGCAGGCCACCGACACCCGCCCGCAGGAGATCAAGGTGCAGGGGGTGCGGCCCCGGGTGTGGTTCGGAGAGCGGTGGATCAACAGCGTCTTCGACCTCTTCGAGGAGAACCTGCGCTACTTCCCGGCTCTGCTGCCCCTGTGCGACGAGCAGGATCCCGCGGAGACGCTGGACCGGGGCGACGTCCCCGAACTGGCCGAGCTCACCCTGCACAACGGCACGATCTACCGCTGGAACCGCCCGGTCTACGCCATAGCCCACGACAAGCCGCACGTACGCGTGGAGAACCGGGTGCTGCCCGCCGGCCCGACCGTGGCCGACACCCTCGCCAACGGCGCCTTCTACTACGGGCTCACCCGCGCCCTGGTGGAGGAGGAGCGGCCGGTGTGGTCACGGATGTCCTTCTCGGCCGCCGAGGACAACCTGCACGCGGCGGCCCGGCACGGCATGGAGGCACGCCTGTACTGGCCCGGGATGGGCGAGGTTCCGGTGCCCGAACTCGTCCTGCGGCGTCTGCTGCCCCTGGCGCACGGGGGGCTGGAGCGCTCCGGCATGGACGCGGCCTGGCGGGAGCCGTTGCTCGGCATCATCGAGCAGCGGTGCGTCACCGGCCGCAACGGAGCCGTCTGGCAGAAGGAGATGTTCCACCACCTGGTCACCTCCCTGCATTCCGGCCGTCACGAGGCCCTGCGGCGCATGACGCTGCTGTACATCGACTACATGCATCTCAACGCCCCTGTCCACACGTGGCCGGTCGACTGAGGGGGCCGTTCTGAACCTCACGCACGCGTGAGCGCCGCGGCCGCGAAGGAGCTGCCGGCCGCCGTGCGGGCGGCCGGTGTGGCCGATCAGGTGGCGCTCCACGGGTGTGCGCCGCAGCGTCCGCTCAGGCCGGAACCTGTGCGGACGCCGGTGGCGGCGCCGACGTGGGCGCCGGGCTCGCCGCCCTTACTGGATCGGGGCGTCGGGTGGGGGGAGCCGGATGGTGCGCTCCCGGTCGACGGACTCGACGCCGTCGACCGCCCTGAGGGCCGGTATGCGGTCCTCCGCGACGGTCCCGGAGAGCGTGCCGAGGATCGGCTGCTCGGACGTGACCGTCAGCCCGGACCGCCGCAGGGCCTCGACGACGTCCGCGAACCGGTCGGGGTCGACCGCGAGGATGACCCCGACCGGCTCGGCGTGGGACGACTCGCTCACGGGGCCTGGAGCAGGCCCGCGCCGACGTCCCTGACGGGGTGCGCCAGCGGGAACGCGCCCGACTTCAGGGCGGCGATGAGATCGGCCGCGGAAGCGTTGGGGTTCGCCTGGGCGAGGAGGGCGAGGACACCGGCGACGTGCGGTGTGGCCATGCTGGTACCGCTCATCTCCTGGTACCCGCCGTCAGGGGCGGCGGAGCGCACCTGCCAGCCGGGCGCGGCGATGTTGACCTCGCCGCCCTGGGCGTTGATGCCGCCGTTGGAGAAGAACGCCGGTGCGATGGCCTTCTCGAGCGCTCCCACCGCCAGGATGGAGGGACAGTTGGCGGGCCTGCTGACGGGCTCGATGTCCTGGGGCCGGCTGCTGTCGTTGCCGGCGGCGGCGACGATCACCGTCCCGCGCTCGAGTGCGCGCATGGCCAGGATCTCGTACGTCTGCGGGAAGAGCTCGCCCTTGCGGACCCGGGCGCCGAGCGACATGGAGATCACCCGGGCGCCGCGGGCGACGGCCCAGGCCATGGCGGCCAGGATGTTGCCGTCGGTTCCGGTGCCCGTGTTGCTCAGCACCTTCCCGGCGAGGATCCGGGCCTCGCACGCCACACCGTAACGGGGACCCTGCTGGGGGTTGGCCGGGCCGGCGACGGTGCCGATGCAGTGCGTGCCGTGGCCGTGGCCGTCCTCGACGGTCTCGCCGAGCACGAAGGACATCGTCTCCTCGATGCATCCGACGAGGTCCGGGTGGTCGGTGTCCACGCCGGTGTCCAGGACGGCGACCTTCACTCCGCGTCCGGTGAGGTTGGTCCGGTTGACGCGTATCGCCTGCAGACCCCAGGTCCAGTGCTGCTCGTCCCAGGCCGGGCCCTGAGCGGCGGCCATCTCGGCCCTGGAGTGGCGGGCGACCACGTCCTCGTCGCTGCGGTAGGCCGGGTAGAACTCGGTCGGCGGGGCCTGCGGGGCGGTGATCGGCATGGCGTACACCATGCGCTCCGGCTCCGCCGCGATGATCGAGGGTTCCGCCTCGGCCGTGGTCACCAGCGCGTGGCGCTGGTCGGGCCGTACTTCGACGACGGCGGCGGCGAGATCTTCGAAGTGCACCGAGACGTCGGGGCGCTCGAGGAGTTCGGCCACGTTCGCCGTCTCGGTTCCGCGGACACGTTCGACGGACGCGATGTCGGCGGAGGAACGCAGTGCGTTCAGGCCGCTCTCCTGATTGCCCGGGTCGAGCAGGACCACGTACCGACCGGTGTATTCGGTGCCTCGTGCCCTGAGCCCGTTGGGCCGTTCGGGCTGCTCGCCGAAGGCGCGCCTGTCCATGGGTCCGTTCGCCATTGACTTCCCGCTTTCTGTGGGATTCCCCCGGTTCGTGGACACACGCCGACTCGTCGAACGGCTGGCGCCGAGGATGCTGGGCGAGCGGTTCGGCCGTGTGTCGGCGGTTGACGCCGACGCCCGCAGGGCTGCCCCTGGCCGGTCCGCCGACGTTGCCCCCTCGTACACGGTCGCACTGGTCACGATGGTCCGCAACACATGGCAATCGGGTGACTACGCAGAGGTACGAACCCGTCGATGCGGGCCGTCGGTCCCCTTACGGGATGAGGCCGGCCTCGACGCAGGCGGCCCTGAGCTCCGGGGGGCAGATCTGGTCGACGGTGTAGGCGCCGTCGTCGACGAGCGTCCGTTCGATGGTGTCGACCGTCACCGCGGTGGGGGTGAGCAGGACGGACGGGACGTTCTTCGTGGTGGGGCTGTCGATCGTCGTCGTGGCGCTGTCGCGGGGGTCCTCGCCGCGTCCCAGGGCGACGGCCATGCCCGCGGCTGCCGAAGCCTCCTCGGCGAACGGTTTGTACACCGTCATGTACTGCTCACCCTTGACAATGCGTTGCACGGCGTCGAGGTCGGCGTCCTGACCGGTGACAGGAGGAAGATCCGTGACGCCGGCGCTCTTGAGCGCGGAGATGACGCCTGCGGCCAGGGAGTCGTTGGCGGCCAGGACGCCGTCGATCCGGTCCGGGCCCAGGGCCGCGATGGCGGCGGACATGTTGGCGTGGGCGTTCTCCGTGGTCCAGCCCTGTGTGTTGTACGACCTGGCGATCTTCACCCTGCCGGTGAGAACGGAGAGCGCGCCCCTGCGGAACCACGCCGCGTTGAAGCTGGTCGGGTCGCCGTTCATCATGACGACGCTCCCGCGGTCTGTACCGTCGCCCATGGCTTTCAGGAGCGCTTCGCCCTGGAGCTTGCCGACCTGGGCGCCGTCGAAACTGACGTAGCCCGAGATCGGGCCTTCGGCGAGCCGGTCGTAGGCGACGACCGGGACGCCCGCCCGATGTGCCTCCTGGACGGACGAGCGGAGCGCCCTGCTGTCGGCGGGGGTGAGGATCACGACCCGGACCCCCTTCGTGATCATGGAGGTGATCTGGTGCTGCTGCCGCGTCGCGTCGCCCTCGGCGTTGACGTAGGCCACGGTGCAGCCGGGACACAGCTCCTTCAGCCGCTTCTCGATCAGCGGCTTGTCGGACTTCTCCCAGCGGGGGGTCGCCCGGTTCGGCAGGAGCAGACCGATGGTGAAGCTGTCCGAGCCGCCGTCGTCGTCTCCTTCGCAGGAGGCCAGGGCCAGTGTCAGGACTCCCGCGGCGAGTGCCGCGACGACGTGCCGTGCACGGGCTCTCACAGCAGCCCCCCTCGTTCGGCCCGGGGTTCCGCGTCCGCGGGGACCGACTCTCGCCCCGGCACCACGATCTCGCTCCACACCTGCTTGCCGCCGGCCACCGGCATCGAGCCGAAGGACTCCGACATCGCCTCGACCAGCATCAGGCCCCGGCCGCCGGTGGACTCCCAGTCGACGATCACCGGCTTGGCGGGTGCGCGCGGCGAGGAGTCGCTCACACACACGCGGACCCGGCCCGCGCGGAGCATCAGATCGATGCGGACCGGCCCCTGGGTGTGCACCAGGGCATTGGTGACCAGTTCGGACACGACCAGCAGGACCGCGTCGGCCGCTTCCTGGACCTGCCACCGACGGAGTGTGCGGGCGGTGAAGCGGCGGGCGTGCATGACGGCGTCGGGCAGCCGCCATACCGCCCAGCCGGCCTTGATGGGGCGGGTCTTCATGCCGTCGTAGCGCAGTAGCAGCAACGCCACGTCGTCCTCACGGCGGCCGAGGTCGCCGATCAGGTCGTCGGCCATGCGCCCGGGATCCGTCGGCTCGGCCGCGGCGAGCGCGGTGCGCGTCTGGTCCATCCCCTCGTCCAGGGGCAGGTCGGAGGCCTCGACCAGGCCGTCGGTGACCAGGGCGAGCACCGTTCCCGGGGTCAGGGCGACCGAGGTCATGGGGAACTCGGCCTCCGCGAGAACGCCGAGCGGGGGCCCGCCCTCGACCTGCACCTCCTCGGTCGTGCCGTCGGGATGGCGGACCAGTGGGGAGAGGTGTCCGGCCCGGACGAACAGGATGGTGCCCTCCTCCATGTCCACCTCGGCGTAGCAGCAGGTGGCGAAGAGGTCGGTCTCCATGCCGACGAGGAGGCGGTTGGCGTGCGAGATGACCACGTCGGGCGGGTGGCCCTCCACCGCGTAGGCCCTGACCGCCGTACGCATCTGGCCCATGATCGTGGCGGCTGCGGCGCTGTGTCCCTGGACGTCACCGATGACCAGTGCCACCCGGTCCTCGGAGAGGGCGATGACGTCGTACCAGTCACCGCCCACCTGCAGTCCGCGGCGCGCGGGCAGGTAGCGGGCGACGGCCGTCCCGCCGGGCAGTTCGGGGAGTCGCCGGGGCAGCAGGCTGCGCTGCAGCATCGTCGCGAGCTCTTCCTCGGCGTCGTGCGCGTGTGCCCGGGTGAGTGCCTGCCCGACGAGGACGGCGGTGGCCGTCAGCAGGGACCGCTCCTCGGGGACGAACTCGTGGGGCTGGTCCCAGCCGACGAGGCACACGCCGGCGGTCCGACCCTTGGCGGGCAGCGGCAGGACGGCCAGGCCGCCCGTGCCGATGCCCGCGAGTCCGGGTTCGAAGGCGGTGCCGGCGGGCCACAGGTCCATCCGTCCGTCCCGCAGGGCCAGCTGGAGGGTGGGCAGGGTGCTGATGGGCGCTTCGGGCCACTCGGAGCGCCACATCTCCGGCCAGGCGGCGGGTTGCGGGGGGTCGAGGAGGGTGACCATGAGCCGGTCGCCCTGCAGCTCGGCGAGTGCCACCCGGTCGGCGCCCAGCGGCTCCCGGAGTGCCGTGACCACGAGCCGGCTGACGTCACGGACCGTTGCCGCCTCGTCGAGTGCGGCGGTCAGCCACTGGATCCGGGAGACGTCGTCGGGGCTGCGGCGCAGCACCGACGTCTCCGTCACCACGCCCAGCACCCGCTGCGGGCGGTCGTCGGTGTGGGGCAGCACCCGGCAGCCCAGGCTCAGCCAGCGCATCTCACCGGTGGGGCAGCGCACGCGGAACTCCAGCTCGCGGGGGCCGACCACCTGGGTGGAGGGCTCGAGGACCGACATCAGCGCGTGCATGTCCTCCGGGAGGGCATGGGCGAGCAGGGTGTCGGCCTTGCCGTCGAAGTCGTCCGGTGCGCTGCCGACCAGCTCCAGCAGGGTCTCGTCCGTCTCGACCAGGCCGGTGTCCGGCACCAGGACGAAGGAGCCGACGCGCAGCCCTCGCAGGGCGGCGTCGAACAGCGACGTCGGCGCCGGCCGGCCGGCGCCGGACTGGAGCAGGCCGGCGACCGCGTCGGCGTACCGCTCCAGGAAGTGCCGTTGCTGGGCCTCGAAGCCGTCGTGCGCCTCGAAGCCCACGACGACGAGGCAGCCCAGCCGCCTGCCCTCCGTCGTGAGGGGCAGCGCGGCGAGCGGCACCTCGGCGTGCGGCGGGGTCGATCCGTCCTCGCCGTAGGAGGCGAGATCCGTGGGGCTCAGCCACAGGGGCCGGCCGGTGCGGAAGGCGTGCGCCGCGGGTGAGCCGCCCGACAGGGGCAGACGCTCCGGCACCGGGTCCGTCGCGGGGCATCCGGCCGTTTCGGCGAGCAGCAGCGCGTCACGCCGGGCGTCGGGCACATAGACGGCCGCGAGCGCCGCTCCGGCGAAGACCAGGGCCCGGTCGCTAGCGGTGGGTTCGGACACCGGAGAGGGCGCACGCGGGTCCGCGGCGCCGGCGTCGGAAGCCCGGGGTTCCGAGACGCCGGTCCGTGCACGGCCGTCATGAGACATGTCCGCGACCCACCTCCCCGTCCAGGCGGAAGGTGTCGACAGGTTGAGGTCAGGCACCCATCCACCAGAATCGCATATACGGACCAAGTGGACAGATCTACTCGACTGCCACTTCACTCGCAGATCACCGCAGCCGGTGTCACACTGACGACGTGGTCGTCCGCCGCTTCCACGCGGCACGTTCAAGGCGGACGTTCGGCGCCAGCATCGTCGACATCTGTCGGCTGCCGGGCCTCTGCCCGGTGGTACGCCTGGCATGGTGAGGAGGCTGTCGCCATGCTCGATGAGGGAGCCGCCGGTGCGGGGCCGGTCGGGCCGGGGTCCCATCCTCCCGCGACGCGCGACGCTGCTCCGCGACCGGCGGAGCGGCAGCCGCACGCCCCTGTCCGCCTGCCCACCCGGCGCCGAGCGGCCCGTCGCTCCCCGCCCTGTCACCCGCGGCCCGTACGGCCCCGCCGGCGCATGAGGGCCTGCCTCCGGAACACGGTCCTGGTCACGGCCGCACTGAGCACGGCCATCGCTTTCGCGGCCTGCGAATCGGGCGCCGGGTCCGACCCCGACGGCGGGGACGGGCCCAGGATCGCCCTGCTGCTGCCGGACGCCACCACCGCTCGCTGGGAGACGCAGGACAGGCCCCTGCTCGAGAAGGAGGTCGAAAAGCTCTGCGGCGACTGCTCGGTCGAGCACGTCAACGCCAAGGGTGACGTGAGACTCCAGCAGGAGCAGATGCACTCGATGATCGCCAAGGGGGTGGACGCCATCGTGCTCGTGGCCGTGGACGCCCGCTCGCTCGGCGCCGCGGTCAGGAGGGCGAACGAAGCGGGGGTCCCGGTCATCGCCTACGACCGCCTCGCCGAGGGCCCGATCTCGGGGTACGTCTCCTTCGACGGCGAGGAGGTCGGCAGGCTGCAGGGCAAGGCACTGCTGAAGGCCATGGGCGACGACGACGTCCCCGACGGCCAGATCGTCATGATGAACGGCGATCCCAGCGACCCCAACGCGGTGCTGTTCAAGAAGGGCGCGCTGTCCGTGCTCACGGGCAGAGTGAAGATAGGCAAGGAGTTCGACACCCTCCAGTGGAGGGCCGAGACGGCCAACATGAACATGTCCGCCGCCATCTCCGCCTTGGGCGTGGGCAACATCCACGGGGTGTACGCCGCCAACGACGGCCTCGCCGCGGGCAGCATCTCCGCCCTCAGGGCGAACAAGGTGGACCCGTTGCCGCCCGTCACCGGGCAGGACGCCGAACTCGGGGCGGTGCAGCGCCTGGTCAACGGCCATCAGTACATGACCGTGTACAAGCCCTTCGCGCCGGAGGCGTCCGGCGGCGCCGCCATGGCCGTGGCCGCGGCGCGCGGTGAGAACCTCGCCCGGGTCGCCCCGGACAAGGTGGAGACCAGCACCGGCAAGACGGTTCCGGCCCGCATGCTCACCCCCGTGTCCGTGACCGTCGACAACATCAAGAGCACCCTGGTGAAGGACGGCGTCTACACGATCCGGCAGATCTGCACGCCCCGCCTCGTGGCCGCCTGCGACAAGGCCGGGCTCACCTGACAGGCCGGTTCCCGCCGGATCGGGGCCCTGGGAAGGAGATGGTTTCCGTGCCGGCTCCCCCCTTGCTGGCGCTGCACGGCGTGTGCAAGCGGTACGGCGTCGTCGAGGTGCTCAAGGACATCGAGCTGGAGATCCACGCGGGCCAGGTCGTCGCGCTGCTGGGTGACAACGGAGCCGGCAAGTCGACCCTGGTCAAAGTGATCTCCGGGGTCGCGCCCGCCGACAGGGGCGTCGTCGAGTGGGAGGGCCGGGCGGTCCACATCAGGCGCCCCCACGACGCCCGGGATCTCGGCATCGCCACCGTGTACCAGGACCTCGCGCTGTGCGGGAACCTCGACGTCGTCGGCAATCTGTTCCTGGGACGGGAGATCCGCAGGTTCGGGTTCCTCGACGAGATGGAGATGGAGCGCCTCACAAGGAGCCTGCTGGAGCGCCTGACCCGGAACCTCCCCGATCTGCGCGCGCCCGTCGTCTCCCTGTCCGGCGGGCAGCGGCAGACCGTCGCCATCGCCCGCTCGCTCCTCGCCAACCCGCGGGTGCTCCTCCTGGACGAACCCACCGCGGCGCTGGGGTTCAAGCAGACCACCGAGGTCCTGGACCTCGTCGACCGGCTCCGTGACCGCGGTCTGGGAGTCCTGCTCATCAGCCACAACATGGGCGATGTCAAGGCGCTCGCGGACCGGGCCGCCGTACTGCGGCTCGGCCGCAACAACGGCTTCTTCGACGTGAACACCGCGTCGCAGGAGCAGATCATCTCCTCCATCACCGGTGCCACGGAGAACGTGCCCCGTCCGACCGCGCCCCAGGAGTCGGCGTGGTGAAAGGGATGCGCAAGATGACGGACAACACGCGGACCGAACCCGTCACGCCCGAAGCCGAGGCCGGCCGGCCGCCCCGCAAGCGGGCCGTCTCCCGTGTCGTGGAGGGCTGGCTCGTCGCCTTCCGGCGGAAGCTCAGCGCCGGTGAGCTGGGCTGGCTTCCCGTCGTTCTCGTCCTCGCCGTGGTCTGGATCATCTTCCAGTCCCTGAACGAGTACTTCCTCTCACCACGGAACCTGTCCAACCTCAGCGTCGACTTCGTGGGCACGGGGCTGATCGCGGTGGGCATCGTCTTCGTGCTGCTGCTCGGTGAGCTCGATCTGTCGGTCGGCTCGATCAGCGGCCTCGCGGCGGCCGTCTTCGCCGTCCTGAACGTGAACAACGGTGTGCCGGAGTGGCTTGCCCTCATCACCGGGGTGCTGGCGGGGACCGTGGCGGGCACCGTCCAGGGCTACTCCTTCGCCAAAACCCGGGTGCCGGCCTTCGTCGTCACGCTCGCGGGCCTGCTCACCTGGAACGGCATCATGATCTCCATCCTGGGGACCAGCGGCACCATCAACCTCGACGAGAACGGGCTCGTCGCCAAGCTGACCAGCTACTACTTCACCCACGACGCCGTCGCCTACGGCCTGGCGGCGATCGCCGCGGGCATCGTCTTCCTCGTCTCCCACCAGGACCGCAAGCGCCGCAAGGCCGTGGGCATGCCGCACCGTTCGCTGCGGGCCATCGTGGTGCGCACGGGAGCCGTCGCGGTGGTGGCGTTCGCCGTCGCGTATCTGCTGAACCGGTTCCAGGGGCTGCCGCTCGCCCTGCTGATCTTCCTCGTGATGGTGGCGGGCCTCGACATCGTCCTCCGGTACACGCACTACGGGCGGCAGGTGTACGCCCTCGGCGGCAGTGTCGAGGCGGCCCGTCGCGCCAGCCTCAGCGTGACGCGCGTGCGGACCGCGGTGCTCGCGGTCTCGGGCACCATGGCCGCGATCGGCGGCCTGTTCCTGGCCTCGCGCATCACCTCCGTGAGCCAGAGTTCCGGCTCGGGCGTCCTCCTGCTCAACGCGATCGCGGCAGCCGTCATCGGAGGCACCAGCCTGTTCGGCGGGCGCGGTACGACCTGGTCCGCGGTGCTCGGCATGCTGGTCATCCAGTCGATCGCCTCGGGCATGGCGATCACGGACACGCCCGCCGCCATCCAGTCCGTGATCACCGGCGGGGTGCTCTTCGCCGCGGTGGTCATCGACTCGCTGTCCCGGCGCTCGCAGGAGGCGCACGGACGGGCCTGATCCTGCTCCCCCACACCTGACACATCATCACTTTCCTTGTCACACAAGGATCTTCGGACCATGCTGTGATCCGTCTGTGAACGCCTGCTTCATGGAGGATCATCAGTGCCGTCCAACCCCCCACGTGCCACGCGCTCCCGAGGGCGCGCGAGACTGGCCGTCGGAACCTTAGTCACCGCGCTGTTCGGCCAGTTGCTCACCGGGGCCGCCGTGGCCGCGCCCCCGTCCGAGACCCCGTCGCCCGGGCGCATAGCCTGGCAACCCTGTGCGTCTCCCTCCGGCGAGGGCACCTTCGAGTGCGCCACCCTCGAGGTGCCCGTGGACTGGAAGCGGCCGCACGGCGCCACCATCGACCTGGCGCTCGCCCGCCACCGGGCCACCGACCCGGAGCACCGGATCGGCTCCCTGCTGATCAACCCCGGCGGGCCGGGGGGTTCCGGGGTGGGCTTCGCGTTCAGCGCGCCCGACTCCTTCTCGCCCGAGCTGCTCGAGCGTTTCGACATCGTGGGCTTCGACCCGCGCGGCGTCGGCCTCAGCAACCCGGTCACGTGCGACTCGGACCGGGTGGCCGCGCAGAGCGCGCTCCTCTACCCGGACAGCCGCTCCTCCTTCGCCGCCCTGCGCGAGGCGAACCGCGCGCTCGGGGAGAACTGCCGCGACCTCACCGGTCCGCTCGTCGACCACATGGACACCGCGAGCGTCGTCCGCGACATGGACGCGATCCGCGCCGGCCTCGGCGAGAAGCGGATCAGCTACTACGGCGTCTCCTACGGCACCGGGATCGGCCAGCAGTACGCCGAGCGCTACCCGCACCGCGTCCGCGCGATGACGCTCGACTCGAACATGGACCACAGCCTGGGCACCTGGGCCTACCAGAAGACCGAGACCATCGCGATGGAGGAGTCGTACGGCCAGTTCGCCGACTGGTGCGCCCGCACTCCGTCCTGCGTACTGCACGACCGCGACGCCCGCGCCGTCTTCGACTCGCTCTACAAGCGTGCCGACGCCGGCGAGCTGGTCCTGCCGGGCGACCCGCCCTACACCGTCACCACCCAGGACCTCCAGGCCCTCGCCTTCGGCTACATGTACGACCCGGCCACCTGGTTCCGGTTCGCCGAGGACCTCGCCTCCCTGGACGCCGCCGACCCCGCGGCGGGCCGGTCCCTGAAGCGGCGCGGTGAGCCGACGGAGTTCGCGTACCTGCCGGTGATGTGCCAGGACTACGACTTCGACGTCCCGTCCTACGCCACCCTCCCCCGCTACGAACGCGAACTCGCCCGCCTCGCCCCCGTCACCCGGCTCAGCTCGCTCGCCTGGACCGACCTGACCGGCTGCCAGAACTGGCCGACGAAGGTGACCAACCCGCCGCACCGGCTCCGGGTCGACGGCACCCCGCCGATCCTGGTGACCAACAGCCGTTACGACGTGGCCACCCCGTACTCCTGGGGCTCCAACGCGGCCCGTCAGATCGGCCGGGAGGCGGTGTTCCTCACCTACGACGGTGTCGGCCACGGCGACTACTGGCTGAGCCCGTGCGCACGGGACGCCGTCGACACCTACCTCCTCACGTTGAGGACGCCGCGCAAGGGCACCCACTGCCCCGCGGTCTGGCCGACCGGGCCCTCCGCCCAGCGGCAGTCGCCGACCGGTCTCGTCAACCCGCTGCCCGCGTTGCTGGGGACGGGGACGCATCGGTGAACCACGTGACCGAGCCTGATCCGGCACGGTCCTGAGGTGAGGGGCGCGCTTTCAGACCGGGAGCGCGCCCCGGCTCTCTCGCGCGAGGCGTCGCGACGCCCTAGACGCGCCGGCGTCAGCAGCCACCTTTCCAGGGCACGCCATGCTCGGGTAAAGCGAGGCGACATCACCCGCGCCGCGGGGTAGTCGGGCCTGCATGGCTGAAGTAGTGCAAGCGGGACTGTGGGGGCTGCTGGCCGGCTCGGCGCTGTTGGTCGGTGCCGCGCTGGGGTTCGGGCTGCGGGTCCCGCAGAAGGTGATCGCGACGGTGATGGCCTTCGGTGCCGGGGTGTTGTTGTCGGCGGTCTCCTTCGAACTGGTCGGGGAGGCGTACGACCAGGCGGGGCTCGCGCCCGCCGCGATCGGCTCGCTCGCCGGAGCGGTGGCCTACACCGCGGGCAATGTCTGGCTGGCCCGCCGGGGCGCCCGGCATCGCAAGCGTTCCGGTCAGGAACCGACGCAGGCGCAGCCGTCGGAGAGCGAGCAGGGCGGTTCGGGTACGGCCCTCGCGCTCGGCGCCCTTCTGGACGGTGTGCCGGAGTCCGCGGTCATCGGCGTCAGCCTGCTCGACGGGGGCGCGGTCAGTCTGGTGACCGTGGCGGCGGTGTTCATCAGCAACGTGCCCGAGGGGCTGTCCAGTTCGGCGGGGATGAGGAACGCCGGCCGCAGCAAGGGCTACGTCTTCGGTGTCTGGGGAGCGATCGCCGCCGCGGGCACGCTGTCGGCCGTCCTCGGTTACACCGTGATCGGCGCCTTCTCCCCCGCCGTGATCGCCGCGGTCACCGCGGTGGCCGCCGGGGCGATCCTCGCCATGATCGCCGACACGATGATCCCGGAGGCGTTCCAGGACGCTCACCTGGCCATCGGGCTGATCACCGTGAGCGGCTTCCTGGTGTCCTTCGCCCTCTCCCACGCCTGACAGGCGCGGCGACCGAGCGGCGCGGAGGACGCCGGGCGCGCCGACCGGGCCCGCGGCGAGCAGCGGGGTCCGCCCCAGGACATCTCGGCCTCTTTCGCCGACCAGCCTGCCGGCGGGACGGGCCATGCATCATGATGAGCGGGCCATGCACCAGCCCGTCACGACGCCCCGCGCGCCTCTGCCCGTTCTGCGGGCCGCCGTGTTCGCCGTCGTCGGCACGGTGCTGGGGGCGAGCGCGCACCATCTGCTCGGCGAGGGGCCGGTGCCGTGGGCACGGGGCGGAGCAGCGGCCGCGGTGCTCTTCGGACTGGGGCTGGCCGGCACGCGCCGTCCCCGTCGTCTGGTCACGGTCGCCGTCTGCAGCGTGGTGGCCCAGTGCGGACTGCATCTGTGGCTGACGTTCACCACGCGGCCCGCGCACACGCCGGCGACGGCCGGGCTCCCCGCGTGGCACCACGGCGGGCAGGTCCACGACGTCCACCTCGCCTGGCAGGAGCGCCTGCACGGCTCGATGGCCATGACGGCGGCCCACGCCCTGGTCGCCGTACTCGTCGCCGTCCTCCTGCACCGGGCGGACGTGGCGTGCTGGACGCTGGCTCATGGGGTGACGGCGGTGCTCGACGCCCTGCGGACGCGGCTGGCCGCCGCCCGGCCGCCGGCCGTCGGCCGGCTGTCGGCAGCCGAGGCGCTCGGGCTCCCCGTCGTCCTTCCGGCCGGGGGCGGCGGGCCGCCGGCGGTCGGGCCGGTCCTCGCACACGCGGTCGTACGGCGGGGTCCTCCCGCGACGAGGCCTGCCCTCGTCAACTGACCCCGTCGGGGCGCCGCTTCGGTCCCACCGCACGGCTGCCCCGTCATTCCCTGTGCTTGGAGACACCCCATGTCCCGCTTCACCCTGCCCCGCGTCGTGCGCCGCCTGACCGTCGCGGCGGCCGCCGCGACCACCGCCGTCCTGCTCACCGCCGTGCCGGCCGCCGCCCATGTGGAGGTCGAGTCCGCCAACGCCCAGGCCCTCGCGGAGAACGTCGAGATCACCTTCGTCGCCGAGTCGGAGTCCACCACGGCCGGCATCACCCAGCTGCGGGTGGTCCTGCCCAAGGGCATCACACCCTCCGACGTGGTGTACGGCAAGGGGCCCGCGGGCTGGAAATTCACCGCCGACACCGAGGGGTACACCGTCAAGGGCCCCGCGGTGAAGGTCGGCGAGAACGCCGAGCACTCGATCGTCGTCCGGCAGCTGCCCGACGCGAAGGAGCTGGCGTTCAAGACTCTCCAGACCTACAGCGACGGCAAGGTCGACCGCTGGATCGAACTCGGCGAGTCCGACGACGACGGCCACGGTCATGGCCACGGCAACGAGGCGCCCGTGCTGAAGCTGAAGGCGGCGGCGCCCGGTGCGAAGCCGGTCACCGCCTCCCCCAGCCCCTCCGCGAGCCCCTCCGCGGCAGCCACCCCGGCCGCCGAGGAGACCGCCGCCGTCTCGTCCTCCCCGCAGGCGGCCGCCGCCGAGAAGGAGGAGGACGGCGGGCTCTCCGCCGCCGCCTGGACCGGCATTGTCGCCGCCGTCCTCGTCGCGGCCGCTGCCGTGACCCTTCTCGTCCGTCGCCGGGGCAGCGCCCAGGAGTAGACGGAGGCTGCGCACCGCGCCCGGCGGCCCAGCCGGAACGGATCCGGCAGGAGTGGCCTGCGGACCGGCCACCGGCGCGGGCCGCCGGGACGATCGCGGGAGGGCTCCCGCGGACGCTCGCGCCGTCTGCGGGGCCTCCGGGCCGATCACCGGTGAGGGCTTCGACGGGCCCGTCCTTCGGTCGGCCGTCGTTGCGCCTCGCTCCGTCGGCGGTGGTTGTCCGCCGTGGCCGGTGCGTCGGCGCGGACGCGTGTGGTCCCGAGGTGTCTCGGCTGCCGTTCAGGACCCGTGTGGGCACAGGGGACGCGTCTTGAAGGCGGCGTGTGCGGGGCGGTGGTCGGAGCGCACGCTCCTGGTATGGGGCTTGTCGACGAGGGGCCGCGGCGATTACGCGGCAGGACGCCGTACGCGTGCCCGTACTGCGGGTTGCCGCAGGACCGGGTGCTGACGCTGGAGCACGACTGGGTGCTGCTGGAGCCGGGTGTGACCGTGCTCGCGCACCTCGTGCCCGCCCAGCACCGGTGGATCGTGCTGTCCGACGGTCGGGTGGCGGTGTACGGCGTGTGCCCGCCGGACGGGTCGCAGCGCTGCCGGATCGAGCACCGTCTGGCGTGTCCGGCGCAGCGGCTGCCGGACTTGTGGCCGTGGCTGACGGCCATGCGGGAGGAGAACGCCCGCCGAGCGGAGCGGCACGACGCAGGGCCCGGGCCGGAGCCGCCGGGAGGACTGCCGCACGTCGACTTCCCGGATGCGGGTTGAGGGGCTCCCCCGCGCGCCTCGGCGGACCCCGCCCGCGCCGGCTCCCTGATCGCCCGTCCTCTCCCAGCCCGCCGTCAGGTCGGACTTCGTCGCCTTCCGGATCCCTTGAAGACGACGGGAGTCGGGCTCAGCCGCGCGACTGCCGTCGACCCGGCCTGGGGGCGGTGAGCGCGGGTTCCCGCAGGCGGGGTCCGCCGTGGTGACGTGTCAGATCCGTCCGCCGGTGAGCCGGGTGATCGGCCCGTGGGTGTGGCGGCCGGAGCGGCGGCCCACCGCGTACGACGCGGCGGTCAGCGCGGTCAGGCCCGCGCCCACGCCGGCGGCGACCAGCTTCCGCTGCGCGATGACGGTCCAGGCCGTCTTGGCCGTGGCGGCGACCTGCCCCGAGGTGGCGACGATCGCCTGGCGGCCCGCCTCGACGCCGCGGGCCGCGTTGTGCGCGGCGCCGGCCGTCGCTCCGGTGGCGCGCTCGACACCGTTCCTGGTCGCTGACGCGGCGTCATCGGCCTTTGTGGCGGCGCTCTTCGTGGCCCGTGCGGCGGGAGCGGTCGCCTTGGCCGCGGTCCGGCGGGCCTTGCCCGCGGTCGCCCGCTTGGATTCGGGTTCTTCGTTGGGCTGACTCTTCGGTTCGCTCATTCACATCGCGTTGCCGCTCACTGCGGCGGCAAACCCGCTCGTCGCGCACCAGCGGCGCCGTGTGTGCGGGTTGGGGGCGATCGGCGCCTGGGTAGGGCTCGGTCATGCGCCTCGCCCTTTTCGATCTGGACGGCACGCTGGTCGACCGCGCGTCGGCCGTCGCCGACGCCATAGCCGACCTCTGTCACGACCACGGGTACGGACCGGAGATCGAGCAGTGGCTGTTGTCCGAGCTCGCCGATCACGCCGACCGCGGCGACTTCGCCCGGCTGCGCGCCGCCTTCGGCCTGGGTGAGTCGGCCGATCACCTGTGGCGGGTGTACGTCGACCGCATGGCCGCCGCCGTCACCTGCCGTCCCGCCGTCCTGGACAGCCTCACCCGGCTGAAGGAGAGCGGCTGGAGCGTCGGCGTCGCCACGAACGGGTCCTCCGACATCCAGCGGGCCAAAGTGCGCGCCACGGGCCTCGCCGACCTCGTGGACGGCATCGCGGCCTCCGGCGACATCGACGTCCGCAAGCCGGACCCGCGCCTGTTCGAGCTGGCCGCGGCCCGGTGCGGCACCCAGCTCACCTCCGGCGACTGGATGACCGGTGACAACCCGGAGACCGACATCCACGGCGGGCACGGTGCGGGTCTGAGAACCATCTGGGTCGCGGGCCGGCCCTGGCCCGAGGAGCTCGCCGTGCCCCACCACACCGTCACCGACGTGACCGAGGCCGTCGACTACCTGCTGGCGCACTCCTCGGTGTAGACCGCACGGGCCGCCCGCTCAGGTTTTCCGACCCGCGAAAGCACCATGACAGGTAACCGGAAATCGCCCTGATCCCCCGGCACTTGTTCGGCTCGAAGGCGCCTCCCCTTCACGTACAGGCCGCCTCGGCGTACGCCCGGGCAACCAAGATCATCACGCACGTTTGTCATGCCCGCTACGGAAGGAAGTCGACGTGGCCCGACCTCTCCCGCGATCGTTGGCCGTCTCGGTCCTCACGGCGTCCCTCGCGCTCACCGCCGCGCTCCCCGCGCCCGCACACGACGGCGACGCCCTGCCGACCGTCCTGCCCCGCGTCGAGACCCCCGCCCTCCACGACGACGAGGCGGGCGGCAACGCCGACGCCGACGACCCCGCGATCTGGCGCAACGCCGCCGATCCCGACGCCAGCCTCGTCGTCGCCACCGCGAAGGAGGGCGGACTGCGGGTCTACGACCTCGACGCCCGGCTCGTGCAGTCGATCGCCGCGCCGACCGGACCGGGCGCCGACGACGCGCCCGGCCGCTTCAACAACGTGGATCTCGTCCACGGGCTGAAACTGCCCACGGGGCGGGCCGACCTGGCGGTCACCACCGACCGGGGCAACGACCGTCTCCGCGTCTACCGCATCGATCCCCGCTCCCCCGGCCGCCCCCTCACGGACGTCACGGACGCGGCCGCCGCGCCCATCTTCTCGGCGGACCAGGCCGAGATCAACGAACAGCGCACCGCGTACGGCCTCGCCACGTGGACCGACAGGGCGAGCGGCCGCACGTACGCGCTGGTCAGTCAGCGGGAGCGCACCAGGATCGCCCTGCTGGAGCTGACCGCCACCGCCGGCGGCAGGGTCGGCTACCGCAAGGTCCGCACGCTGAGTCTGCCCTCGTCCTTCCGTCTGCCGAACGGCACTTCGTGGTCGCCGTGCGCGGAGCCCGGTGAACTCCCCCAGGTCGAGGGCATGGTCGTCGACCCGGCGAACGGCACGCTGTACGCCGGTCAGGAGGACGTCGGCATCTGGCGCGTCCCGGCCGCCCTCACCGGCACTCCTCAACTCATCGACGAAGTACGGGAGTACGGGGTCCCCGGCACGTACGACGAGGCCACCGAGGAGTGTGTGAGCGGAAGCGACCCGGGTTACGGCGGCACCCGGCTGTCCGCCGACGTCGAGGGCCTGACGCTGGTTCACGAGGCGGACGGCGACGGTTACCTGCTGGCGTCCAGCCAGGGGGACGACACCTTCGCCGCCTACGACCGTGAGCTCGGCGACGACAACGAGTACGAGGGCGGGTTCCGCGTCGGCGCCACGGCGACCGGGCCCGACGGCTCGGAGGAGTGCGACGGCGCGGCGGCGCTCGACGCGCCGCTGGGGAGCAGGTACCCGCACGGTCTGCTCGTCGTCCAGGACGGTCACGACGACACCGGAGAGGCCGAGGGCCGCAGCGCGACGAACTTCAAGTTCGTCGACCTCGGCCAGGTGCTGACCGCGCTGGACGACTGAGAAACCGGGCAGGTCGCGGGCGCGGCGGGACGGAGGAGCGTCGCGCCGCTCTCCGGTGACGTCCGCGCCCCGGTGACGCGGAGGGCGTCTGCGCGCGGCGGACACCGGGGGCTGCGCCCGGTGGATCAGGTGGCCGAGTCGCCGTCGCCCTGCCGCAGGTCGGCGATCAGGCGGGCGCCGGTCACCGTCCAGTCGTCCTTGTGGGTCTCCCAGCGTCCGAACGTCTCCGCGGCGGCCTCGGCGAAGGCGGTCGGCAGGCCGGCCTCCCGCCAGGCCTGGGCGATCTCCCGCATCTCCGGCTCCCACCGCCATGCCCGCGGTCCGGCGCCGGCCAGTTGGTCCGTGCCGGCCAGCGGGGTGCCGGGCAGCGAGTGGGCCGCCAGGTCGAGCAGGTCGTCGAGGACTCCGTGGCCGTCGGCGAGGGCGCGGGCCTGGGCGGCCAGGGCGTAGGAGATCTTGTTGTAGGCGGCGAAGGCCAGTTTGAGGGCCGATGCCCGGCCGATGGGGCCTTCCAGGGCGACCGGGGCGAGTGCGGTGCCCTCGAAGAGGGCCGCGACCCGGGCGACGGCCGTGCGATCGCCGGACAGGTACAGGCGGGTCGTGCCGGTCTCGCGGGGCGGCGGGCCCGTGATCCCTGCGTCGACCACCGTCGTGCCGCTGCCCTCGAACAGCCGGGTGATGGCGGCCATCCGGTCCGGGCTGATCGCGTTGGCGTCGACGTAGAGGCCCCGGAAGCCGGTCGCGGCCACCTGTTCGGCGACGTCGAGGGCGGCGGCGGGAGGGCACACGCTGAGGACGATCTCGCACGTGTCGGCGAGTTCCCGCAGACTCGCCGCCGAGCGCAGTTCCAGCCCGGCGGCCCGCCGACGTGTCGACGCCGACCGGCCCTCGGGCAACCACCGGACCCCGGCTCCCCCGGCCAAGGCCTGCGCCGCCACGCTCGCTCCCATGGCACCGGGGTGCAGGATGCCCACGTCTCGATGACCCATGGGCGGACTCTAACGCTGCGGTCGTCCCGGCCGGGTGGCAAGGCCGGTCACGGGGCGCCCGGTCCGGTTCCGCCCCTGAGGCGTTCCAGGTCGGAGGGGCGGACCTGGATCACCACCACGGCGATCAGGGCCGCGAGCAGTGTGAAGACGGCCGCCATGGTGAACGCGGCCGAGACGCCGGCGGTGAGGATCTCGTCGGACCAGCGGGGCGGAAGTTCCCCGGTGCGCCGGAAGCGCAGGCGTTCCGCCGGGGTGGCCCGGGCCAGGAAGTCGGGGATCTGTCGCCCGGCCTCGTTGGCCCCGGCGGTGCCGAACACCGTGACCAGGATGGACAGGCCGAGTGAACCGCCGACCTGCTGGGTGGCGTTGAGAAGGCCGGAGGCCGCTCCGGTCTCCCCGGTGGGGACGTTGGAGAGCGCCATCAGGGTGAGGGAGACGAACTCCATGCCCATGCCCATGCTGAAGACGAGAATCGGGCCGAGGATGCTGCCGGCGTACGTGGAGTGGACGTCCGTCAGGGTCAGCCAGCCCAGGCCCGTCGCCGCGAGGATCCCGCCCCCCACCATGAAGGGCTTGGGGCCGAACGTGGGCAGGAAGCGGGAGGCCAGGCCGGCGCCGACCGCGATGACCGCGCTGACCGGCAGGAAGGCGAACCCGGTGGCCAGCGGGCTGAAGTCCAGCACGTTCTGCACGAAGAGCGTCAGGAAGAAGAACATGCCGAAGATCGCGGCGGCCAGGCACAGCATGATGCCGTAGGTGCCCGCGCGGTTGCGGTCGGCGAACATGTGCAGCGGTGTGATCGGCTGCCGGGACCGCTTCTCCACCAGGACGAACAGTGCGAGGACCACGACGGCCCCGGCGAACGCGGCCAGTGTCAGCGCGTCCCGCCAGCCGTGCTGCGCGGCCCGGATGAAGCCGTAGACCAGCAGGACCATCCCCGCGGTGGAGGTGAGCGCGCCGGTGACGTCGAAGTGTCCCGGGTGGCGTTCGGACTCCTTGATCCAGCGGAACGCGGCCAGGGCGATGAGCAGGCCGATGGGCACGTTGACGAAGAGGACCCAGCGCCAGTTGAGCCACTCGACGAGCACCCCGCCGGCGAGCAGACCGATCGCGCCGCCGCCCGCCGACACCGCGGCGAAGACCCCGAACGCCCGGTTGCGCTCGGGCCCTTCCCGGAAGGTGGTGCTGATCAGGGCGAGCGAGGTCGGGGAGGCGATGGCTCCGCCGACGCCCTGGAGGGCGCGCGCGACCAGGAGTTGGCCGACGCCCTGGGCGAGGCCGCCGAGCAGGGAGGCGAGGACGAACAGCAGGACGCCGAAGACGAAGACGCGCCGTCTGCCGAGGATGTCACCGGCCCGGCCGCCGAGCAGCAGCAGGCCGCCGAAGGTGAGGGTGTAGGCGTTGACCACCCACGACAGGCTGGTGGTGGAGAAGCCCAGGGAGCGCTGGATGTGGGGCAGCGCGATGTTCACGATCGTGATGTCCAGGACCACCATCAGCTGACACGAGGCGATGACCAGCAGCGCCATCGCGCCCCCGCCACCGCCGTGTCGCCGGGCGGAGGCCTCGCTCGCGGAGGTCGGCTGCGGAGTGCTGCTCATGGCGTCTCGCCCGCTCGGAGGCGGGCCCGGGGAGGCTCACTGAACGCCGGCGTCCACTGTCGGCGTCCACCGTTCGACCGTACGCCCGCGGCCAAGCCGTCACCAATCGATCAACCGGGGCCGTGCCGGGCGGGGACACAGGGAAGTTGGGCCGCCGCCCTCATATTACTGAACCGTAACCTACCGACGGGTACCCCCGGTAACACCACCGCGGTTACCGTCCTGACAGTTCGTCTAAGAACCGAGCGCGTTGCGTGCGGTGCGGGGCAGCGGTGGGCGACCGCGGCTCCGTGCCGGGCGGCCCGTCCCCACCGGGCCGTGAGCCACCGAGCCGCAGAGGAAAGGCTCGGCCTCCCTTCTCCCCCAGGAGGTCTGCCATGCCCACCCCCACCCGCCTGCTGGCCGCGGCCGTCACCGCTGCCGCCTGCATCGGTACGACGGCCGTCCCGGCCGCCGCCGACCCGCAGACCGACGCCGTGGTGTCGCGCGGCGTCACCATCCCCGCGTTCTACACCCCGCCGGCCTCACTCCCGGCGGCCGACGGCGCCCTCGTCCGCACCGAACGGCTTCCGCTGGCACTGAGCCTGCCGGGACTCGACGGCCCGCTCCCCGGCAGAGCGACCCGGCTGATGTACAAGTCCACGGATGCGGGCGGCCGGCCCATGGCCGTCACCGGCGCCTACCTCGAACCGACGGCCGCGTGGAAGGGCAGCGGCCCGCGGCCGCTGGTCGCACTGGCGCCCGGGACCATGGGACAGGGCGACCAGTGCGCCGCCTCCCTCGGCCTCGAACGGCCCCTCCTCCTCAACGGGCAGACGCTGTCCGTGGGTTACGAGAACCTGGCGATCTACCGGCTCCTGGCCCGGGGCATCGCCGTCGTGGTCACCGACTACGCCGGGCTGGGCGCGACGGACCGGCTGCACACCTACGTCAACCGGGTCGACGAGGCGCACGCCGTGCTGGACGCCGTCCGCGCGGCCCGGTCCCTCGACGGGACGTCCCTCACGGACGACTCCCGCGTGGCGCTGTTCGGTTACAGCCAGGGCGGCGGGGCCACGGCGGCCGCCGCCGAACTGCAGCCCTCGTACGCGCCCGACGTGCCGCTCGCCGGGACCTACACGGGCGCCGCTCCAGCGGACCTGGTCGCCGTCACCCGGGCCATCGACGGCAGCGACCTGGCGGGCGCGCTCGGCTGGTCGGTCAACGGATTCCTGCAGAGCGACCCCGCGCTGAAGCCGATCGCCGAGAAGCACCTCAACCAGGCCGGGCAGGCGGCACTCAAGGATCTGTCGACCATGTGCGTGGGCGACGCGCTCCTGGCCTACAACTCGGCGCGGAGCACCGCCTGGACCACGGACGGCCGTTCCCTCAGCGACATCATCCAGGCGGAGCCGGCGCTGAAGGCGTTCCTCGCCGACCAGCGCATCGGCACGCTCAGGCCGGCGTCCCCGGTGCGGGTGGCGACCGGCACCGCCGACGACCTCGTACCCCACGCGCAGACGCGGCAACTCGCCGTGGCCTGGTGCGCCAAGGGAGCCGACGTCACCTACAAGCCGGTCGTGCTGCTGCCGCTCGGCCGCGCCCTGCTCAACCACGTGGCTCCGCTGCTCGCCGACCAGGGGGCGGCGATCTCCTGGCTGACCGACCGGCTGAACGGCGAGCCCGCCCCCTCCAACTGCTCCACCCTGCCCTTGCGGCCCTGACCCACCGGGCCCCGGCAGCGGCAGCCGGCCGTCGGCGGCCGCTGCCGGGAGCCCCGCCCCGACCGCCCGTTCCCGACCGGGCCTGAGCTTGTTCTTCATCCTCCGGCCCGGGAGCGTACTTCGCTGCTCTCATGAGGACGTAGTGGCCGGCTTCGAGTCTGGCGCGAAGACGTGCCCGCGGAGCATGCTCGGTGTACCGATTGGCTGGAACCTGGGCTCTTCCCGGGTTCGTGCTGGTGAAGAGCCCAGGCCGCTGATGCCTTCAGCGTCGCATTCCTTTACAGGGCCGAGGCGGCCAGGACCGCGACGAGAGCGGCCACTGTGTTGTGGACCGTCTCTCCGAGTGCTGCGACCGGCCCCTGCCCCTCGGCGATCGCGGCGAACCGGGATTCGGCCACTGCCGCATCGCTGCCAGGAAGCATGACGGGCTGGAGGCCCGCATGGTGCAGCACCGTGATCAGTGCGGCCGTCCGCTCGTCGGGGTCCCGGCCTTGGGTGAGTACGGAGGCCAACCGCTCGCGCAGGGCCACGAGCGCGGTGAGGTCCGTGACCGGGTACCTGACCGATCCGAAGGCGCCGAGGACCCGTCGGCCCTCCTTGCGTACCAACTGCTTGGCCGACAGTCCGTCGTACGCGGCGGCGAGTGCCTGCTCGCGTACGGCCAAGAGCCGTTCCCGGGGCGTCTCCTCGGGATGGCTTGGCATGCGTTCGGCCATGGCCGCTGCCGCCGGATCCGTCGGCGCCGGCGCTGATGTCCGGGCCGGGACGAGTGCGCCGTCACGCACCATCACGTGTCCGGTGAAGGTCAGCTCCAGCAAGGCGGCCGCCGAAACAGCCAGAGACACCCGCAGTGGCGCCTCCCTCAGGGTGCCACTCTCTTCGTCCAGTGCAAGCAGCACGACCTGCTCGCCGATTGTCAGATCCTCGATCATCTATTCACCCTCTCGACACGGAGATGAGCCAGTGACGCTCTTGGTTCCCGATGGGCAGTGGCGAGGGCGGGAAGCCAGGCGCGCGAGCGGATTCCATGCGGTGGCTGGGATCTTGTGGGCGAGTCGTGCATGTCGTCTCGGGTTTCCCAGCGGGTTCGTAGGTGGCGGGGGACCGTGGAGCCAGGCGATGGCGGACTCGGCGACCCATCGGATGCGGCCCAGGCCCGAGTAGTGCGGTTGTCCCCGCCGGTCGATCTCCGGGACGATGCCGCGCTCACGCAGCCGACGGCGGTACAGGTCGTGGTCCTACCCGCGGTCGGCATTCAGTGGGAACGCTGTGGTCAGGTTCCGGGGCCGAGCTCGTCGATGACGGAGCGGAGCTGCTGTTCGTCGAGTTCGTAGACGGTCTCGCCGACCCGCGGGTCGCGGGCGTGGAGGGTGTGGAACAGCGGTCCGTGCGCCGTGCCGAGTTGGACCAGAGTGGCGGAGGCTCCGCGCACGGCCCGTTCGGTGTGGGGGGCGGCGGTGAGGTCGACCCGGCTGACGACGCCTGGGGTGACCCACACCGGCACCGTTTCCAGAAAGCCGAAGATCTGCAGATGGAAGTGGCCGCACAGGATGAGGCGGACGTCGCTGCCACGGATCGTGTCGACCAGCTCTGACGGGTTCTGCAGTCCCAGGGCCTGCTGGACTTCCACACCCAGGGTGATCGGCGGGTGGTGGAAGACCAGGACGGTGCCGTGGGGTGCAGGTGTGTCCAATACGTCGCGGAGCCAGTCGAGCTGGGTTTGACTGAGGTGCCCGTACCCCTTTCCGGGCACGAGTGAGTCAAGCGTGATGAAGCGGTGGCCGTCGGCCAGGCTCACGGCGGCCCGCTCTGCCTCATCGGAGGCGATCATGGTGTCGGCCCGATCGCTGCCGTCGGGATCGAGATGACCGCTGCCCAGCACCTTGGCGAACGCCTGGCGCTCATCGTGGTTGCCGGTGCTGTAGATCACCGGGACGTTCCGCTCGGCCGCGAACTCACCCACGATGTCGCGGGCCGCGGCGTATGCCTCCGGGGATCCGTCGTCGGCGATGTCACCGCTGACCACGATGGCGTCGACGGCGCGCAGATGCCGTAGATCGGCGAGCATCCGGCGCAGGGACCGGGTCGCATTGACCCCGTACTTGTTCGGTGCGTCACGGCGATCGAGGTGGGTGTCCGACAGGTGCAAGATCCGCATTCGCCAGACGCTATCCAGGCCGACTCTGCAGGGCCAGGCGTTTGTGAGCCGGAATCTGCGGACGGAAATGGCCTGCCCGAGTGCCATGGCGTTCAGTCGCGAGCGGGCAGACTCGCCAGAGCCGAGGCCCACCGCCGCATCCCTGCATTCGTCGCGCTCTCGGCGTAACGCTCGAACAATGTCTGACATTGCTGTCGAAGGACGCCGCCGACGACTGTCGGGACTTGGGAGAAATCCTCTTCGGGTTGCTGCGGCCGCCACACACTGCTGACACGCCCCGCCCCGTCGCTCGGGGATTCGAGCCCGTACCAGATCTTTGACACCCCCATCGTCATGGCGGCTCCGAGGCACATCAGGCACGGTTCGAGAGTTACGGCGAGGATCACCGGCTCCGGAGGTTGTCCCCAGCCCAACCCCTGATCTGCCTCTGTCATTGCCAGCAACTCGGCATGCACCAGCCGCCGGTTCAGCGCCCGCTCCTGCGTGTATGCGCGGCCGACGACCTCGTCACCCATGGCCACAACGGCACCGATCGGCAACTCGCCCGCCGCCAAGCCTTCCTCGGCCACCTCGATTGCCAAACCGAGTAGCTGATGAGGTGTCATACGGCTGGCCTCCGTGACTGTGTCAGCGCCCAGCTGGGCATTCTCCCTCGCCCCAACCTGCGTCGCGGATCTGCCCAGGGTGGCCTGCCTATGCGCACCGCGCCGATGAAGCACCCGGTCCCGTCTGCATTCCCGTCGTCACCGGCACTCGCCAGGCCGGCAGCTCCCGGCCGAGATGGCCGCCGCTACGGCCCACTCCGCCGACGCCGGGCAGAGCGTCGAACGGCCGCGTGGGTTTCTGGGTCGGCGGTGACTTGGCTGACGGACTCAGGAGGTGCCGACGCGTACGGCGGTCGCGGCCAGGGTGGTGTAGTTCATCGTGAAGCGCCCGCCCAGGGAGTCGATGGCGTCCCCGACCGCGTCCAGTATTTCGGCCAGCTGATCGGGATGGAGTTGGGTGAGGCCGCCGGTGGTGGGTAGCAGGTCCAGCCATTGGTCGCGCGTGTAGGACTGCTCCCAGTCGAATCGCCACTGTTCAGGAGCGTTGAAGTGTTCGGTCTCGCGGATTTTGTCGGCGAACTTCGCGTATCCCGCCTGGTAGAGGTCGAGCGGGCGTCGGGCCGGTTGACCGCTGATCGGGGAGTCGGGTGCCGCCCGCCGCAGGGCAGCGGCAAACGGTTCGGCCACCTCGGCAGGCGGTTCGTACACGTGCCCGAAGATCGCCAGCCGTCCCCCTGGACGCAGCACATGTGCCGCCTTCACGGTGCCGACGCTTCCGGGAGGGATCAATAACACGCACTAAGGTGGACGGCGTGGTCGAGGTGGAGGTCGTACAGCTGCTGGTGTCGCCGGTGCACCGGTTCGCGGGGCGTCCCGCGGACGGGCCGACGGACGGACCGGGCGACCAGGTGGTGAGGTCGGTGGAGGTCCGCGGCGGTCTCGGGCTGGTCGGCGACCGCTACTTCGGCCGTCCGGCACACCGGGACGCGGCGGTGACCATCATGGCCGCCGAGAACCTGCCGGTGGACATCGACCCGTCCGTCGATCTGCGGCACACCCGCCGCAACATCCTGCTGCGGGGCGTCGACATCGACTCCCACGTCGGTTCGACGATCGTCCTCGACGGCGGGAGCGGTCCCGTGGCGTTCCGCGTGAACCGCCCGGCGCGGCCCTGCGCGTGGATGGACGTCACCGTCGGCCCGGGCGCGCAGCGCGCCCTGCGCGGCAAGGGCGGAGTGCGGTGCACCCCGCTGTCGGACGGGGTGCTCACCCTCGGCCGGGCGACGTTCCGCGTCGCCGAGGAGGACCTCGCTCCCCACTGACCGGAGTGCCGTTCACAGACCGTCGAGCAGGCCCAGCCGGGCGACGATCCGCTTGCCGACCGGTTCCCGCACGACGTCGAAGTCCTGCGCCACGGCCATCACGATCTCCAGGCCGTGCTGGCCCACCCGCGTCGGATCCGGCCCTCGCGGCACCGGCAGGTCCGGCTCGCTGTCCCAGACCGCGATCTCCACGGCGGCACCGGCGAGGCTCAGGCGCAGCAGGGCAGGGCCGGGCGCGTGGCGCAGCGCGTTCGTGACCAGCTCGCTCACCACGAGCTGCGCCAGGTCCATGGTGCGCGGCGACACGGGCACCCCGTGTTCACGCTGGACACGCGCGAGGAAACCACCCGTCAGATGCCGCGCCCCGGCGATGCAGCCGTCCTCGCCGGCGAGGGCCACCGTCAGTTCGACGGGGCCCTCGCCGGACCCGGAGGAGGTCTCGTCGGGCGGGACAGGTTCCATCAGGACCGCCTTCACTACCCCTGTCATCCTCGCGCGCTTACCCCGGGACCGGTCTCCTATGCCCCACGAGCACCTTCGGTCTGCGGCGGTCAGTCGATGTGGTAACTGTCCCCGTACACCTTCCAGTCCAGCGGCGGGACGAGGTCGAGGTTGCCCTTGCGGAGGAAGACGCGCTGTGCGGTGTCGACCCGGCTGGTGTCGCTGTGCGCCTCCTCCTGCTTCATCGCCCAGACCCGGGCGTCCAGGAAGGCGTGCAGGTAGGTCGTCTCGTTGCCGCCCTGCGCGGGGGGCTTGGCCTTGTTCAGGGCGCGTTTGCGGATGCTGCGGAAGCTGGTGCGGTCGTCGCCGTCGCCGTGCATGACGATGGCGTCGAAGTAGACGAACTGGCCGAGGGTGCGCAGCCCGTCCGAGGTGGCCCGGCGGACGGCCGGGTCGAAGTAGACACGGTCGCGTTCGTCGTTCTGCGCCCGCTGGAACGCGGCGTCCTGAGCGGCCCTGCGCCAGTCGCCGGGGAAGTCGGGGTCGAGGCCCGCGTGGGAGTCGGTGCCGTTCACCGCGCGCAGGGCGGGGAGGTAACGGGCGAGGACGTTGCCGGGCTTGCGGTCGGTGTAGAGCTCCACCAGGTCCAGCATGTCGCCGGTGCCGGAGCAGAAGCCGACGATGCCGGCGGTGTAACCGCGGCCGTCACCGATGTCCTCGATGTACTTGTACTGGGCCTTCCAGTCGAGCGAGGAGTTCTCCGCGCTCGACACCAGCTTCATGGCGATCTCCTTCTTCGCCGGGTCGTCGAGGCCCCGGGTGGCGCGCGGCGCGGCCGCCGCCTGCGGGGAGCCGAGCAGCGGGACCGCCGTCAGGGCGGCGAACAGGGTGAGGATCTTGCGGCGCGAGGCGGTCGTCGGGTCCGTCGCGCGGGGCATGTGCACCACAGTGTCTCCAGAGGAGGAGTGGGGGGTTGGGTGGAGGTGCTTCTGCGTGCATCTGGATCTGCGGACAACTGACAGGAAGGTTTCCTACCAAGCCTCGGGCATCGAGATAACCCCAGCGGACGCAGGTTCGTGCGATCGAACAAGTACGAGCCGGAAAAGACGGGAAAAGGATCCGATCACTTGGCGCCCGGCGCGTCGCCCCGCCAGTCGAAGCGGCGGCCGTCCGTCGGACGGCGGACATACAGGGCCCGGCCGCCGGGGCCGTAGCGGCCTATCTCCGTCGTCAGCGCCACCTCGCGCAGGTCGTCGCGGTCGGTGTGGTCCGTGACGTCCAGCAGCAGCCCGTCCAGCGGGCCGCCCACCAGCTCGGCGTAGGCGCGGTCGGGGCGGGGGCTCGCGTCGTCGTGATCGGCGCCGTAGACCCGGCCCCGCATGAAGTCTGCCTCGTCCATGACCAGCAGCTTGACACCCACCACTGACAACGGCCCCCGAGCCGGCCGCGCAAGGGCCGCTCCTCGGCCAAGGCGTGGCGGAAACGCGTCGAGTGCGGGCATTTCCCCCCCCCACGCTGGGTATCAGGTCCCGTGCACATCGTGGCGTACGGGGTGGGGGGTGCCGACCCTGGGGGAAGGCGGGGACGAGCGAGCGCCGGCGGGTGAGTCGTCGCGTGCCCGGCGGCGACGGACCGTGCGCGAGCTGCGTGCGGCGGGCCGTTACGGGCCACGGTTGCGCGAGGCGCTGCCCGGGCTCGCCGTCCTGGTCGCCGTCGTCTGCGGGGCCACCGCGGCCCTCGCCGTGGCCGGTCGCACCGTCGGCGTCCGGGTTCCCGCCGCGGCCCTCGTGGCCCTCGGCGTCGTCGCCGTCGTCGTACACCGTCGCTCGCTACGGCCCGCCAGGCGGCGGCACGGCTACTACACCGCCGAGGAACTGGCCGAGTTGGACGTGCCGGCGCTCGTGGTCGCCGTGGCACGGATGCTGCGGCGGGACGGGTGGCGGGTGTCGCCGCCGGCCGCGCACAACGCGCCGCACCTGGCCGCGCGGGACGGGCGCGGGCGGCTGCTCGACGTGGCGTTCCGGCCGGTGGCCGAGCCCTTACCGGACGAGGAGGCCGCCTGCTCCTGCCGATTACGCGGGCGGTCCGGACCTCGGGTGCGCCTGGTCGTGCATCGTGGCACGTTCACGCACCGCGACGAGGTGTGGGCCGCACGCCAGGGGCACACCCATCTGATCGACGGCGCCCGCCTCCAACTGTGGGCACGCGGGACGCCGTTGGCCGAGATCGCCGGACTCGGGGGTCCACCACCGCGCCGCACCTGAGGGGCTTCTCCAGCCGGGGAAACACGACCGCCCGGACCCCTTCCGGGCCCGGGCGGCCGCAGGCGACCCGCTTCCCGTCAGGGAGTCAGCTGCCAGCGTTGGATGTAGCCCACGTCGATCGACGCGCGGTCCTGGACGCGCAGCTTCCAGGTGCCGGCGACGGGCTGCGCCGAGGCGTCGACGACGAAGGTCTGGTCGACGTCGTCGGCGGAGCCGCCGCTGCGGTTGAGCAGGGAGTAGACGGTGCCGTCCGGGCCGACGAGGTCGACCGTCAGGTCACCCCGGTAGGTGTGGACGATGTTCACGTGGACCTCGGTGGCGGAGGAGGCGTTGCCGGTGCGGCCCGTGATGGTGATCGGGGACTCGACGGCGGCGCCCGCGTCCGGAATGTCGACACGGGTGGTGGCCGCGTAGACGTACGCGATCCGCCAGGCGAAGTCGACCTTGACCGACGCGCCCGTGCCGTCGGTGACGGTCACCGTGACGTCACTGGTGCCGGTGCTGGTCGGCACGCCGGAGATCAGGCCGGTCCCGCTGATGGTCAGGCCGTCGGGCAGGCCGTCGGCCGCGTAGGTGAGGCCGGAGCCGGTGTTGGTGGTGTAGGCGTCGACCTGGAGGGAGACCGCCTGGCCGACGCCGCTGGTCTGGTCGCCGATCGGGGCGACGTTGACGCCGAGGGCGACACGGTTGCCGACGTTGACGGCGGCCCAGGCGTCGGCGACGGCGAGGTAGGTGGGGCTGTAGGCGCCGAAGAGGTCGCCGGCGGCCTGGAGGGTGGCGGTGCGGGCGCCGGCGTAGTTGGTGGAGGAGGTCATGTACGTGGTCAGCGCCCGGTACCAGATGGCGGCGGCGTTCTCGATGCCGATGCCGGTGACGGGCCGTCCGTCGCGGGTCGGGCTGTCGTACGCGACGCCGTTGACGGTCTTGGCGCCGCTGCCCTCCGAGAGCAGGTAGAAGAAGTGGTTCGCGGGCCCCGAGGAGTAGTGGACGTCGATGCCGCCCAGCGTGGAGTCCCAGTAGTCGCGGGAGGACCCGTCCTTGGACGGCTTGTCCATGTACCGCAGCGGGGTGCCGTCGCCGTTGATGTCGATCTTCTCGCCGACGAGGTAGTCGGGGACGTCGGCGGTCAGCCCGGAGTGGAACTCCACCGCGGCGGCGAAGATGTCGGAGGTCGCCTCGTTGAGGCCGCCGGACTCGCCCGAGTACGTCAGGCCGGCGGTGGCGCTGGTGACGCCGTGGCTCATCTCGTGGGCGGCCACGTCGAGCGAGGTCAGCGGTTTGGCGTTGCCCTCGCCGTCGCCGTAGGTCATGCAGAAGCAGCTGTCCTGCCAGAAGGCGTTGACGTAGTTGTTGCCGTAGTGGGCGCGGCTGTAGGCGGCGACGCCGTCGTTGCGGATGCCGTTGCGGCCGTACACGTCCTTGTAGTAGTCCCAGGTGGCCGCGGCGCCGAAGGCCACGTCGACGCCGGCCGTCTGGCGGTCGGCCGGGGTGCCGTCACCCCAGACATCGTTGTCGTCCGTGAAGAGGGCTCCGGTGCCGGAGGTTCCCCGGTTCAGGTCGTAGGTGCGCTGGCCGGCGCGGTCGCCGTCGACGAGCTGGTACGTCGATCCGGACAGGGTGCTGCCGACCTGGACCTCGCCGTTGTACTGGCCGACGCCCGTGCCGGTGTGCACCTGCTCGGCGGCGAGGATCTCCTTTCCGGAGCCGGCGTCCGTGACGACGTGGAGCTCGCTGGGCGTGCCGTCGCGCTGGACGCCTTCGACGACCGACTCCCAGGCCAGGACGGGCCTGCCCTCGCCCGCCCAGACGACGAGCCGGGGCGCCGCCTCGGCCTCGGGGCGCGCGACGTCGGCGTTCTTCGCGGCGGCGAGCGCCTTGCCGGTGGCGCGGGCCGCGGTGAGCTTGGGCGTGAGGGAGGGCACGGTGAGAGTGGCCTCGCTCGCCCGGGTCACGGTGGTCCGGCCGTTCTTCAGGTGGACGACGAGGTCGCCGCCGAGGACGGGCAGTCCGGCGTAGGTGCGTTCGTAGCGGGTGTGGGTGGTGCCGTCGGCGTCCTGGATGACGTCCTTGACGACGAGCTTCTCGCGGGAGCCGAGGGCGAGCCGGTGCGCCGTGGTGCCGGCGGCGGCCTGCGCGCCGCGGACGAGTGCGGCCCGTCGGGCGGGGGTCAGGGCGATCGGGGCGACGCCGGCGCGGGGTACGGCGCTGATCGTGGCCGGGCCCGGATCCGCCGGTGTGGCCGAGGCGGCGCCGGCGGGGGCGCCGAGGGTGAGGAGGGTGCCGATGGTGGTGAGGGCGAGGGCTGCGGCGCGTCTGCGCCGGTGGAGGGGGCGGTGTCGCCGGGGCAACGTTTTCTCCTTCTGCGACGGTCGGCCCGGGGTGCGGGCCGAGGTGGGGCGGACCGGCGAGGTGGGGCCGGTCCGGGCGCGCGGCACGGCAGGGCGGGTGGTCTGCGGGCATCCGGGGAGGCGGGACGCAGGTGGGGGGTGACGTGGAGGTGGGGGGATGCGTGCGGTACCGCGTGAGAGAGACGTGAAGGAACGGTGAACGTCGGGCAGCAGCGTGACATCGCGGCGGTGTAGTTGTCATGGGAATGCCAAGACAACGGCTGGAAATGACCATGGACGGCTGGAAGTCCGGCACCCTCGGCACGCTTTTCGGCCTCGGGCCGAGGCTGTCCCGGGGGGTGGTCCGGGGCCGACTCGCCCGCGGGCGACCTCGGCCAGGTGCAGAAGGACGATGATCCGGCTCGCCCTCTCGTCAGCGGCCCCGGCCCGTTCGAGTGGCCATCGTCAGCGGCCCCCACCCGTTCGAGTGGCCCTCGTCCGCACGCCGTCGTAGCGTCGGTACAGAACCGGGGTCCGAGACGGCCGGGCGGGAGCGGACATGCGCGGACACACCATGAGGACGGCGGCGCTGCTGTGTGCGGCGCTGGGACTCACCGCGGCGATCGGCACGGCCTCGGCCGCGCCCCGGACGTCGCCGGCCGGGACGGCGGCCGAGCAGGCCACCGCGCGTCAGACCGCGGGTGCGGTCCTGGTCGACTGCTTCTGGCATCCCCGGGTGGAGCCCGACGCGTTCGTCCTGGCCTGCGGCGACGGCAACAGCCGGCTCGCCTCGCTGAAGTGGGACCAGTGGAGCGCGGACTCGGCGAGGGCCACCGGCGTCAACCTGCTCAACGACTGCAAGCCGTACTGCGCCGCCGGCACCTTCCACTCGTACCGGGTCGTCGTACGGCTGGACAAGCCGCAGACCTGGAAGAAGGACCCGCAGGTGCAGCGCTACGGCCGGATCACGCTGGAGTACACCGGGGAGCGGCCGGAGCAGTTCGCGAAGGTCGTGAGCTACCCGCTGTGGGACTGAGCCCGGGCCGGCGCGGTTCCGTCACTCCATGAGCCCCGCGGCCGTCGTCGCACCCAGCTCCCAGCACGCCTCCAGATCCGCCTTGCCGGGTTCCCCGGTGACCGTCACCGGCTCGGCCGCTCGCCGCCAGCCGAGGCCCGTCGTGATGGCCTCGATGCCGCGGACGGCGCCGGTGACGTCGTTGCCGCCGTGCACGTAGTAGGCGAAGGGACGGCCACGGGTGGTGTCGAGACAGGGGTAGTAGACCTGATCGAAGAAATGCTTGAGGGCACCGGACATGTAGCCGAGGTTGGCCGGGGTGCCCAGCACATAGCCGTCGGCCTCCAGGACGTCGGAGGCCGTGGCGGCGAGGGCGGCCCGCCGCAGCACGCGGACGCCTTCGATCTCCGGGTCCGTCGCGCCCGAGACGACCGCTTCGAACATCGCCTGGCAGTTCGGCGAGGGGGTGTGATGGACGATCAGCAAGGTGGCCACGGCACCGAACCCTGCCCGCTCACCGGTCCGACCGCAAGCGACGGTCGTCGCGGCAGCCTCGGCAGCGACCGCGCCCGAAGCCGCCGCCGAGCCGAGCGCCGTGGACGGGCGGTGGGGCGACTGCGGGCGCCGACGGGGTGCGAACAACTTCTTTGCCGGCAGCGGGCGTTGGAGACGCGCGCCGGACAACACCCGTATGCGTGTGATCAGAAAGCGGCATGCGTGTGCGTGTTTCGAACCCCCTCGCACCAGTCCCGGAGCGCTTCACCCTTCCGGGCGACCCGCTCCGTACGGTTCGGGGCACGAACGGGGCCGGAGGAGCCCGGGCCCGTGCTACCGGCAGGAGGAACGCCGTGGCGAATGTGGAAATCTCCCTGAAGGAGACGATGACCATGATCGAGGGGGCGCTCGGCGCGGCCGTCGTCGACTACACCAGCGGCATGGCGCTGGGCACGATGGGCGGCGGCAAGGACCTCGACCTGGCGGTCGCCGCGGCGGGGAACACCGATGTGGTCCGCGCCAAGGTCCGCACGATGGAACACCTCGGGCTGAAGGGGGAGATCGAGGACATCCTGATCACGCTCGGCAGTCAGTACCACCTCATCCGGCTGGTCAAGGGCCGGCAGGGCAGCGGCTTGTTCATCTACCTCGTCCTGGACCGGGGCCGTTCCAACCTGGCGATGGCCCGCCACCAGCTCAAGCGGATCGAGACGGAACTCGAGGTGTAGACGGACCGGTGACCGGTGGCTTCGCACGCCCTGCAGTTGCAGATTTCTTCAACTCGACACATCCACATGAGTGCATCACCGGGGTGTGCGGAGCCCGCGGTCGCCAGAATCGGACGCAGGACCCCGAACCGGGCAGGGAGCGATTGACCATGCAGGTCCCCCTCTACCAGGCCAAGGCCGAGTTCTTCCGCATGCTCGGGCATCCGGTGCGCATCAGGGTCCTCGAACTGCTGCAGGGCGGTCCCGTCGCCGTGCGGGACCTGCTCGCGGAGATCGAGATCGAACCGTCCAGCCTGTCCCAGCAGTTGGCCGTGCTGCGCCGCTCGGGGATCGTGGTGTCCATCCGGGAGGGTTCGACGGTCAGCTACGCCCTGGCCGGCGGTGACGTCGCCGAGCTGCTGCGGGCGGCGCGCCGCATCCTGACCGAACTGCTCGCCGGGCAGAACGAGTTGCTGGCGGAGCTGCGTCAGGCGGAGCCGCCGTTGTCCGTACCGCAGGGCGGCCCGAGCCGGACGTGACGGGGTCCGCGCCGACGCGTGCCAGGGCCCGGACGCCGTGACCGACCCACCGCGTCCGGGCCCCTCGGGCGGCGGGCGTCAGCCGCCGCTCAGGCGCGTGCGCAGAAGGTCCTTCCCCAGCTCGGCGCCCTTGCGGCTGTCGGCCTGGGCCTTGCGGAACAGGTCCGCGACCTCGGTGTCCTTGTCGCGTTCGGCGTCCTGGATGTAGGTCTCCAGCCGCAGCGCGTTGTTCAGGCACGCCTCCACGTACCAGATGAGGTTGTAGTCCTTGTCCCGGGTACCGGTCACGTCGCCGGTTTCCGTGCCAGTGGCCATGCGGGCCTCCTCCCAGCGTGATGCTTGACTTTGCTGGCTCGCTGGCCGGGTACCCATCGCTCCCCCGGGCACACCGGGCGGTACGCGCGTCCCGGGCCGCTGGCCGAACGGGGGTGCGGGACTCGAACGAACCAGACCGAAACGCCAGGGTTCGCCACCCCTTCCGCCACGTGGAAACATCCACCAGCATGCATACGCCGAGTCGGCGGGCGGTCGACGGCGGCCCGGCCCGGTGTCCTGTCTGCCTGCGTCGTGCCTGCGTCGTCCGGGCCCGGGGGATCTCACACGGAGCCGGACATGAGCGATGTGATGTGGGCGCGCGGCGTGGAGTGGCTCGCCGCCGCCGCGACGGACCCGCGGGTGTGCAAGCGGGAGTGGGACCAGGGCAACGGGATCGTGCTGCTGGAGGCGGGCCGCTACTGGGACGTGCTCAGCGTGCCCGAGCGGCTGGGCCTGCTGACCCTGGACCTGCTGTGGCAGCCGTCGCTGCCCGTGCCCGGGCCGACACTCGTGGACACCGCGGCCCGCCGGGTGGGCTTCTTCCTGCCGCCGGACCCGGACAGCCGCTGGGTCGGGGCGGGGCTGCGGCAGGCGGGCCGGGGATCCTGGGTCGCGGTGCCTCCGCCGTACCGGCCGGCGCGGTTCCTGGAGTGGCTGGTACCGCCGGACGGGACCGGCGCGCTGCACGCGCCCGGCACGCTGGAGCTGGCGCTGCGTCAGGCCAACGGAAGCCTCGCCGTACTGCCCGCGCGGGGCGGGGTGTAGCGCGGCGCGGGCCGGGGATCCGGCGGGCGCAGACCAGTGAGGCACACGCCGGTCGTACGCGCGTCCTCCGGTGCGCTCACCGGGGCGGGCGAACCCCCCACCCGTCCGTCCCCTTCCCCGGCACTATGATCATTTCCACATCAACTCGGCGGCACCGCACGGCAATTCAGACAGTCGACGCAGAAGCGATCAGCCGACGGGCACTTTCGGGCCGAAGTATCGCTCGACCGTGCGATATCGATCGATGACGGTGTGTACTGTGCTGCGGGTGCCCGGTCCGAACGCGTCGGACCCGCCCCGCACTCGTGCTCCCCGAAACGCCTGACCCTTCCTGGAACCGAATCGATGATCGAATTACCGGACCTGGTGGCCGGCGGCCTCGCCGCCGGAACACTGTCCGCGCTCGCCCTCGGCGGCGGGCTCGTGCGGTTACGACGGCAGCAGATCCGGCAGCGTGGGGAGATCGCCGCGCTGCGCACCCAGCTCGACGGATCGTTGAGGGCGTTCACGGCGGAGGTCGACCATCTGGCGGCCCGGCGCGTGCCCGCCGCCGCCCGTCACGTGGCGCATCCCCATCTCGCGGAGCCCGGCCCGCTCCAGCCGCTGACCGTCGGCACACCCTTCGGCATCGCCCTGGAGAACGTGCTCCTGGCGGTGCAGGCCGAGGTGGCGGACCAGCGCACCCGGGTCGACGCGGCCGCGCAGGCCGGGATGCGGGGCGCCACCCGGGAGATCCAGGCGGCCCTGTACCGGCTCCAGGACGCCCTGCGCGGTCTGCAACAGCGCCATGACGACCCGGAGTTGACCCAGACCCTCTTCGAGCTCGACCACGAGAACGAGCAGTCGCTGCGCCGCGCGCAGGTCACGGCGGTGGTGTGCGGCGCCTGGGTGGGGCTCGCGCGCGAGGAGTCGCACCTGGTGGACGCGGTCACCGGCGGCCAGGCCCGGCTCGCGGGCTACCACCGGGTCAAGGTCCACAACCACCTGGAACCCGGCACGGCCCTGGTCTCGCACGCCGTGGAACCCGTCGCCGTCATCGTCGCCGAACTCCTCGACAACGCCCTGCGCCACTCCGCGCCGGACACCGACGTGGTGGTGAGCCTGGAGCACGTCCACCACGGCGTGTGCGTGACCGTCGACGACGCCGGCCTCGGCATGACACAGGACGAACGCGCCCGCGCCCAGCGCCTGGTGGCCGGCGACGACCCCATCCTGCTGACCGACCTCGGCGACCCGCCCCGCATGGGCCTGGCCGCCATCGGGCGGCTGACCCGGCAGTTCGACCTGGGTGTCGACGTCTCCTCGCCGTCCCCCTACGGCGGCGTGCGCGCCGTGCTGCGGGTCGACAGCCACCTCCTCAGTCACCTCGACCCCGCCGACCGGCCGCCCGCTGCGAGCGCCCCGCGCACGACCCGCAGGGCGGCAGCCGCCTCCTCCCACGCGTACGGCACCGACGAGACCGCCCCGGACACGCCCCGGCACCACACACCCCGGGACGCCGACGGGCTGCCGCAGCGCCGCCGCCGTAGCCGGGCCGCGGCCGCGGCGGAGCAGCCCGCGCCCCGGCGGCCGGCGCGCCGCCCGGAGGAGGCCGCGGCCGCGCTGGGCGCGCTGCAGTCCGGCACCGCGGCGGCCCGCTCCGCCGCCGAGGCCGCACCCGTGGGCACCGCGCCGGCGGACCACGACACCGACCCCACCGACGACGAAGGAGGAGCGGCCCGATGACCAGCCGCAACACGGGCGACACCGCATGGGTGCTGGAGCCGATCCTGCAGGTGCCGCACGTGGTGGCCGCCGTCATGCTGACCCGGGACGGACTCGTGACGGGGTACACCGACGCGCTGTCGCAGCCGTCGGCGGAGCGGGTGGCCGCCATCACCAGCACCGTGCAGGGGGCGTGCCGGACGGCGGCGGCCGCGTTCGCCGACCGGGACCGGGCCGAGGTGCGCCAGGTCGTCATCGAGTCGGACCACGGCTACGTCCTCATCGTGCCGACGGACCACGGCACCTGTGTGGCCGCCTACGGGGACGGCGAGGTGCGCCTGGACCTGCTGGCGCACCGGGTGCACTCCCAGGTGGCGCGGCTCGGCGAGAAGGCCATGACGGCCACGCCCCGAGGAGCCGACGACAACGCTCCGGCATGACCGGCCGCCCGGCCGGCCGTCCCCTGGTTCCCGCGTATCTGTCGACCGGCGGGGTGGCCCGGCCCAGCCGTCCCCAGCTGGAGCGGCTGTCGGTGCTCGCCCGCAGCGGCGAGCCCGTGCCGCCCGGGCTGCCCGCCGCCGAACTCGCCCTGCTGGACGCCCTGGAGGGCGGCTCGCTGACGGTGGTGGAGGCGGCGGCGCTGCTGCGGCTGCCGGTCTCCGCGGTGCGTGTCCTGGCGGCCGACCTCGCCGACCGGGACCTGATCCTCGTCCGCGCGCCGATTCCGCCCGCCGAACGGTTCGACCCCGACCTGCTGAAGAGAGTGGCCGATGGCCTCCGCGCCCTCAAGCACACCTAGCGCCGTCACCCCCGGCGCGATCCACCTTCCCGACACCGCCCGCGACCTGGTGAAGATCCTCGTCGCGGGTCCGTTCGGGGTGGGCAAGACGACCCTGATCGACTCGGTGTCCGAGATCCGGCCGCTGCACACCGAGGAACACGTCAGCGAAGCCTCCGCCGAGGTGGACGACCTGGCGGGGGTGCGGGAGAAGACCACGACGACCGTCGCCATCGACTTCGGCCGGATCAGTCTGCCCGGCGGGGTGGTGCTGTACCTGTTCGGCACCCCCGGGCAGGAGCGGTTCCGTTCGCTGTGGGACGACATCGCCTACGGGGCGCTCGGCGCGCTCGTCCTGGTCGACAGCCGCCGGCTGGACGCGTCGTTCGACGTGCTGGGACTGGTCGAGGAGAGCGGGCTGCCGTACGCGGTCGCCTTCAACGCGTTCCCGGACGCTCCCCCACTCTCGAACGCGCTCGCGCGGGGGCACCCCCAACGCCACTACGGCGAGGAGCAACTGCGGCGTGCCCTGGACCTGGAGGAGGGCACGCCGATGGTCACGTGCGACGCGCGGGACGCGAACTCGTCGATCGACGCGCTGCTCGCGCTGGTCGACCACCTCCTCGACCCGGTGGAGGCCCGGTGACCACCTGTCCCCCGGACCAGCACGACTTCACGCGTTCGGCGCCGGTGCGACTGTGGGAGGACGGCTTCGCGTCCGATCCGCACCGCTACTACGCGGCCCTGCACGCCCAGGGGCCCGTCGGATGGGCGGAGTTGGCGCCCGGTGTGCCGGCGTACCTGGTCACGGACCGGCGGGCCGCGCTGGACGTGCTGCACGATCAGGAGACGTTCTCGCACGACCCGCGCGCGTGGGAGTCGACCGTCCCGGCCGACTCGCCGGTGCTCGGCATGATGCGGTGGCGTCCGAACGCGCTGTTCGCCGACGGGGCCGCCCACCTGCGCTACCGCACCACCCTCATCGACGTGTTCGACCTGGTCGAGCCGCACGACCTGCGGGCGCGTGTGCACCGGGCCGTGCGGCTGCTGGCCGGCCGGATCGGTCCGCGCGGCGAGGCCGATCTCGTCGGGGACTTCTCGCGGCCGCTGATGGCGCTGGTCCTCAACGACCTGTTCGGGCTGCCGGACAGCCACGGAGACCGGCTCAACGAGGGCCTCGGCAAGATGATGGAGGGCGGAGCGCAGGCCGCCGAGGGCGAGGCGCAGTACGCCCAGTACGTCCTGGAGTTGATCGCCGCCAAGGCCGAACGGCCCGGTGACGACCTGCCGAGCCGGCTGCTGGACCATCCGGCGGGGCTGACCCGCGAGGAGGTCACCTGGCAGGTGTTCCTCACCCTGGGCGCCGGATACGAGCCGACCGCGAACCTGCTGTCCAACACCCTCTCCCGGATCCTGGGCAACCCCGCCTACTACTCCACCCTCACCAGCGGCGCCCGCCCGGTCATGGACGCGGTCGTCGAGGTGCTGCACCACGAGACGCCGCTGGCCAACTACGGCATCTACTACGCCCGTCGGCCGGTCGCCTTCCACGGGGTGTGGCTGCGGGACGCGGTGCCCGTGGTGGTGTCGTACGGGGCGCTCGGGCTCCCCCACGGCCCGAAAGGCACGGGAGGCACCCCCATCGCCGAACGGGTGGCCACCGGTGGTCGGCACCCGAACGACGCCTCGCACCTGTCGTGGGGTGCGGGCCCGCACGCCTGCCCGGTCAAGCAGCACACGCTGCTGCTGGTCACCGAGGCGATCGAGCGGCTCACCCAGTGGCTGCCCGACCTCGACCCGGTTCTGCCCCGCGAGCGGCTGAGCTGGCGGCCGGGCCCGTTCCACCGCTCGCTGACCGCCCTGCCCGTCCGTTTCAGCCCGCGCTCCCCCGACCAGCCAGGAGTTCCGTCATGACCGTGACCGACCGCGTCGACCGCGTCGCCATCGATCCGTTCGGATCCGACATCCCCGGCGAGAGCGCCCGGCTGCGCGCCCTCGGCCCGATCGTGCCCGTGGAGCTGCCCGGGGGCATCCCGGCCTGGGCGCCCACCGGCTACGACACCCTCAAGGAGCTGATCCTCGACCCGCAGGTCAGCAAGGATCCGCGCCGGCACTGGCGGCTGTGGCCCGAGATCGGCGACCACCCGTCCTGGGGCTGGATCCTGGGCTGGGTCGGCGTGGTCAACATGCTCTCCACGTACGGCGCCGACCACACGCGGCTGCGCAAGCTGGTGGCGCCCAGCTTCACGCACCGGCGCACCGAGGCCCTGCGGGAGCGGGTGGAGGCCATCACCGCGGAACTGCTGGACGACCTCGAGCGGGGCGGCGACGTGGTCGATCTCAAGGCCGGGTTCGCGCACCCGCTGCCGATGCGGATCATCTGTGAACTGTTCGGTGTGCCCGAGGAGTTGCGGGAGGCCACCGCCCGGCTGATCGCGGCCATCATGGACACCTCGGACCCGAGCCCGGAGCACGCCGCGCACGTGCAGGAGCAGATCGGCACGGTGCTGGGCGGGCTCATCGCCCACAAGAGCGAGCACCCCGGCGACGACATGACGACCGAGCTGATCCGGGTGCGCGACGAGGACGGCGACCGGCTCAGCAGCGAGGAACTGCTGTACACGCTGCTGTTGGTGATCGGCGCCGGGTTCGAGACGACCGTGAACCTCATCGGCAACGCGGTGGTGGCGCTGCTGGACCGGCCCGGGCAGCTGGCGGCCGTGCGGCGCGGGGAGATCGACTGGGACGCGGTGGTGGACGAGACGCTGCGGGTGCACCCGTCGATCGCCTCGCTGCCGCTGCGGTTCGCCGTCACCGACCTGAAGGTCGGTGAGGTGACGATCCCGGCCGGGGACGCCATCATCACGACGTACGCGGCGGCGGGCCTGGACCCGGCGCACTACGGGGCGGACGCCGACGTGTTCGACGCCACGCGCGGCGCGGACGACCATCTGGCGTTCGGAATCGGTGTGCACCGGTGCATCGGTGCCCCGCTGGCGCGGATGGAGGCGCTGACGGCGCTGCCCGCGCTGTTCGAGCGGTTCCCGGATCTGCGGCTGGACACCAGGGCCGAGGAACTGCGCCAGGTGGCGTCGTTCATCGCCTTCGGCTGGCAGGAGATCCCGGTCCGCACGCGGGGCTGATCGGATACGGGGGCGCGACCGGTCCCCCGTTCCGGTCCCGCCCCCGCGATGCGTCGAACCTACGTGTTCGGCGCACGCCTTGTGAATCGTGCCGGTGCCCGCTCACCGGGCAGGATGGCTCACCTGTGCACAGGTGAGTCCGGAAGGCCCGATTCCGCCGGGTGGAGAGCGGGTTGGTCGAGGTGACCGGTGGCCAGATGGGCGAGTACGACCTCGTACAGGTCGCTGCCACCGGCGAGGAGCTGGCGTTCCAGGACGGGTTCGGCGCCGCGGACGTGCTCGCGGACGGTCTGGGCGTGCACGCCGAGCACCTGTGCGGTGCGTTCGGCGTTGCCGCCGGCGGTGATCCAGGTGCGCAGGGTGCGGCGCAGGTCGCGGCCGTCGGTGTCCAGGCGCGCGAGCAGGTCCTGCGCCCAGGTGCGCAGGGCGGTTCCGGCGAGCAGATGGTCGAGGCGGTCGGGGGCGGTGGCCGCGCCGGGGTACTCCTCGGCGATGCCGACCTGGGTGTTGAGGGCGAGGTGGACGGTGGCGCGGACGGTGAGGTCGGAGAAGTCCGTGCCGAGCAGGGTCTCCACGCGTTCCATGCGGGCGCGCACCGTGTTGCGGCTGACGCCGAGGACCTTGGCGGCGTTGACGGCGGTGAACTCCAGGCCGAGCCGGGTGGTGGCGAGGAGTTCGGCGCGGGTGTGGTGCGGGAGGGTGTCGAGCGGGCGCAGCAGCCGGGTCGTCCAGGCGCGCAGGGCGGCGGGGTCCATCAGGCGTTCGGGGTGGGTGCGTTCGGCGTAGACGGCCGCCTTGTCGGGGCGGAAGCGGGCGACGGCGAGGGCGCTGACGGCCTGTCCGTAGGCGGTGGCGGTGTGGGCGAGGCTCTGGGGAGCGCTCCCGCCGAGGAAGGTGTCGGGGTGGCGGTCGCACAGGCCGCGCAGCTGGCCGGCCGCGGCGTCGTGCGGGGCGACGACGATGACATGGCCGTCCATGGCGGGGCAGCGGACGACCAGGGCGTGCTCGCGGGTCGCGGCGAGGCAGGCCTCGGCGAGGCGGTCGCGGTTCTGCGGGGTGCTCTCGACGACGTAGACGCAGGCGATGTCGGTGTCCAGGAGGCCGGGCCACAGGCCGGCGGCGACGCGGCGGGCGGCGACGGTGTCCTCGACCATGAGCAGTTGGAGGATGGCCAGGCGCAGGTCGGAGGTGGCGCGGGCGAGACGGTGTCCGGTGGCGGCGGTGCGCTGGGCGCGCAGCACGAGTTCGAGGGTGGCCGCGGTGTGGGTGACGACCTCGGAGGCACGCCGGTCGAAGGGGGCCCTGCGGGAGACGGCGAGGACGCCGGCCCCCGCGGGCGGCGGGAGCTCGACCCGCATCAGGCGCAGGTGGCGGCCGTCTCCCTCCCAGGCGGCGGAGGCGATACGGCCGGTGAGGATGTCCGCCGTCAGTCCCTCGTCCAGGGGGGCGGGCGGGCCGGCGATCGGAGTGCCGGTGCCGTCGCACAGGGAGACGGTCGCGTCGACGGTGGCGGCGAGCCAGTCGACGATCCTGCCGACGTCGCGTCCGGTGGGGCGCAGGTGGTCGAGGAGTTCGTGCGCCCACGTCGAGTCGGCGCCGCCCGTCCCGTCCGTGTGACGGTTCTCGTCGTCCCGGCCAGCCATCCCGGCGCTCTCCTCGTCTTTCGCGGCCCTCATCGGGCCGAACCAGCCATATCGGTCGGGGACGTTACCTCACCTGCGCCGCCGGGACCTCGCCCCGCCGGGCGGCATCCGGCGGAGCAGTGCGGGCATGCCGACGAAGACGGGGCATGCCCACGGTGACCGCGGCCTCGCCTGCTGGCGCCCTGCCGGCCGTGGTGGTCCGTCCGTCAGGCACGGTGGGCTCGACCGGGCCGCGCGGATCGACGTGAGCGGGCGAGTGCCCCTTGAGGGTCGTACCGTACGATGAGGACGTCCGTCGGGAGCGCGACCTCGCAGGTCAGCGGCCCCTTCGCAGTCGACCGGAAGAGCGCCTGCCGTGGCCCGTCTACGCGCTGCACAGAAGGAGATGACCCGCCGGCTGCTGCTGTCGACGGCCCTGGAACTGTTCGAGGCACGGGGCTACGCGGGGACGACGGTCGACGACATCGCGAAGGCGGCGGGCACCACACGGGTCACGTTCTACGCGTACTTCCCCTCGCGGGCGGCCCTGATGAAGGCGCTCGTCGCCGAACTGGACGAGTTGCTGGAGCGCCGCGACACCGAGCCGCAGGCGGCACCGGACCTCGTCGCGGTCGTACGCGAGGGCGGCCGGGACGGTATCGAGGCCTGGCTGCGCGACACGTCCCGACAGTGGCCCCGGATCCGCCCGTACGTGCTGGCCGCGCACGAAGCGGCCGTGGTCGACCCTGAGCTGCGGGAACTCGTGGACCACTGGTTCGACGGGGTCGTCGCCGACATCGAGGCGGGCCTGGAGCAGGCCGGCCGCTTCGATCCCGCCTCCCGTCGCCTGCGCGGCTTCCTGGCCCTGACCCAGCTCGACCAACTGGCGCGGCGCTGGATGCGGCACGGCTGGGAGACGGACCCCGCGCTGGCCTTCGGGCTGCTCGCCGACAGCTGGGCGCACCTCCTGGGTGAACCCGCCCCGGGAGCGGAAAACCGGTGAGCGGGCGGGCCTGAACCGCGTCAAGCGGACCGGGAGGGATCCGCGGGTGCCGCCCGGCGCGTCGCCCGCGATCTGCCGGACGCCCCCACCCCCACCCTGGTCCCGCCGCCCCACGACCAGCCCTCGGCCCCGGAGGCGGTCACCGCGCTCGGCGCGTCCCGGGAAGCGGTACGGCGACCGCGTCGTGGAAGCCGGCCGCCTCGGCGCACCGCGCTCCCCGCGTGAGCCGGCACGGCCGAGGACGCCATCCACGCATCGTCGACCGGTCCTGACCAGCCCGTACGTCGATCCGCGCGAGGTCACGCGGCACGGCCTGCGGAGGCTGCTGCCCGGCCGCGTGGGCGGGAGGAGCCGGGGAGGCCGCTGAGGGTCTCCCCGGCGGATCGCACCGGGGCCGGGCCCTGGACGTCGCGGTCCGGACGGGCCTGCGCCGCTCGCGCCCGCGCCACGGCATAAGCTCAGCCAATGGCGAAGTACTACGACGTGCACCCCGACAACCCGCAGCCGCGCACCATCGCCCAGGTCGCGGCCGCCATCCGGGCGGACGCGCTCATCGCGTACCCGACGGACTCCTGCTACGCGCTCGGCTGCCGGATCGGCAGCCGGGACGGCGTCGACCGGATCCGGTCCATCCGCGAGCTGGACGACCGGCACCACTTCACCCTCGTCTGCCAGGACTTCGCACAGCTCGGGCAGTTCGTGCGGGTGGACAACGACGTGTTCCGCGCCATCAAGGCGTCGACGCCCGGCAGCTACACCTTCATCCTCCCGGCGACGAAGGAGGTGCCGCGCATGCTCCAGCATCCGAAGAAGAAGACGGTGGGGGTGCGCATCCCCGACCACGTCGTCACCCAGGCCCTGCTCACCGAACTCGGCGAGCCCCTGCTGTCGAGCACCTTGCTGCTGCCCGGCGAGGAGGAGCCGATGACCCAGGGCTGGGAGATCAAGGACCGGCTCGATCACGTGGTGGACGGGGTGCTCGACTCCGGGGACTGCGGCACCGAGCCGACGACGGTCATCGACTTCTCCGGAGGCGAGGCGGAGATCGTGCGGTACGGAGCGGGTGACGCCTCACGGTTCGAATAGGCCGGGGTGTCCGAGCAGGTCCCGGTAAAGGGACGGTATGCGGGCCGGGGGTCGTCGCGGCCGGTTGGATGGTGCGTGCAACGATGGGCGCGGCCCGGCCCTCCGGGCGGGCCCACAGCTCGCCGTGAACCGCGCAGAGAGGCATCCCATGACCTCCGTACAGGGAACAGCCGTGGACATCCCCACCGAGGACGGCGTCGCGGACGCCTATCTCGCCCATCCCGCTGACGGGTCGCCCCGGCCGGGTGTGCTGCTGTACCAGGACGCGTTCGGGCTGCGCCCGCATCTGCGGGCGATGGCCGACCGGCTCGCCGGGGCCGGCTACACGGTGCTGGTGCCCAACGTCTTCTACCGTCACGGGCGCGCCCCGGTCGTGGAGTTGCCCGAGTTCATCGACCCGGCTGCCCGGCCGGAGATGTGGAAGCAGCTCAGCCCGATCATGCAGTCCCTCACGAACGACCTGGCCATGCGGGACGCCGGCGCCTACCTGCGCTGGCTGGCCGAGAGCCCGCTCGTCGCGGACGGCCCGGTCGCGCTGACGGGGTACTGCATGGGCGCCCGCCTCTCCCTGCTGACCGCCGGCACCTACCCGGACCGGGTCGCGGCGGCGGCCGGCTTCCACGGCGGACGGCTGGCGACGGACGCGCCGGACAGCCCGCACCTGGTGGCCGACCGTGTCAAGGCGGAGCTGTACTTCGGCCACGCCGACGAGGACACGTCGCTGCCGCCCGAGCAGATCAAGCGCCTGGAGGACGCGCTGACCGCGGCCGGTGTCCGTCACCGCTGCGAGGTCTACGAGGGCGCCCACCACGGCTTCACGCAGGCCGACACCGCCGCGTACCACGAGGAGGGCGCGGAACGGCACTGGACGGCGCTGCTGGATCTGCTGAAGCGCACGTTCTGACGGCCTGACAGCGGCCCGAGGCGCCCGCGGCGAACATGCCGCGGGCGCCTCCTCCTGTGCACATGGTTGACATGCTCACACCCGAGTGTCACCTTGAGAGCGCTCTCAAGAAGGTACGGACCAATCCCACAGGCCCACCCCACGGGCCTCCCCCACGGAGGTGGAGAGTGCTCCGCACACTCAGGTCCCGGCTGGCGGCCGCGGCGGGAGCCGCGGCTCTGGCTGGCGCGTTGCTCACCCTCGGACCGCCCGCGCAGGCCGCGGTCCCCGACACCGTCCCGCTGAAGATCACCAACAACTCGGGCCGCGGCGAGCCCGTCCACGTCTACAACCTCGGCACCCTCCTGACGACGGGTCAGCAGGGCTGGGCGGACGCGAACGGCACGTTCCACGCGTGGCCCGCGGGCGGCAACCCGCCCACACCGGCCCCCGACGCCTCGATCCCGGGACCGGCCGCCGGGCAGTCCACGACGATCCGCATCCCCAAGTTCTCGGGCCGGATCTACTTCTCCTACGGCCAGAAGCTGGTGTTCCGGCTGACCACCGGCGGGCTGGTGCAACCGGCCGTGCAGAACCCGAGCGACCCGAACCGCAACATCCTCTTCAACTGGTCGGAGTACACCCTCAACGACTCCGGGCTGTGGCTGAACAGCACCCAGGTCGACATGTTCTCCGCGCCGTACGCGGTCGGCGTGCAGCGCTCCGACGGGAGCGTGAGCAGCACCGGGCGGCTCAAGCCGGGCGGTTACAACGGCTTCTTCAACGCCCTGCGCGGACAGCCCGGCGGCTGGGCGAACCTGATCCAGACGCGACCCGACGGCACCGTCCTCAGGGCGCTCTCGCCGCTCTACGGGGTGGAGACCGGCGCCCTGCCGAGGTCCGTGATGGACGACTACGTCAACCGCGTCTGGCAGAAGTACACGACCACGACGCTGACGGTGACCCCGTTCGCGGATCAGCCGGGCACGAAGTACTACGGACGGGTCTCCGGTGGCGTCCTGAACTTCACCAACGGCGCGGGAGCCGTCGTCACCAGCTTCCAGAAGCCCGACGCCGACAGCGTCTTCGGCTGCCACCGGCTGTTGGACGCGCCCAACGACGCGGTGCGCGGGCCGATCTCCCGCACCCTGTGCGCGGGCTTCAACCGCTCGACGCTCCTGGTCAACCCCAACCAGCCGGACACCACGACGGCCAACTTCTACCAGGACGTGGTGACCAACCACTACGCCCGCAAGATCCACGCGCAGATGGCCGACGGGAAGGCGTACGCGTTCGCCTTCGACGACGTCGGCCGGCAGGAGTCGCTCGTCCACGACGGCGCTCCGCGCCAGGCCTATCTGACGCTCGACCCGCTGAGCTGAACACGGCGACGGGGCCCCCCCCCGGGGGGGCCCCCCGGGGGGGGGCGCCCCCCGGGGGGGGGGGGGGGGCCGCCGGGGGGC